>NZ_JBDQQS010000022.1:0-82563 GCF_039888615.1 Hoeflea sp. CAU 1731
CTATGAATTTGAGACGTTCATCCATTGGTCTACACTCTTTCCAAGGCATTCGGGCTCCCCCAAATGCGCGTTGTGTAAACCATGTGTCCGGAATGAAATGTCAGCTATCTCTCGATAAGCTCAAAAAAAATAGATCAAAACAATAACTTAACCTGTGACCTCTTGGCTTCGGAGGAATCTGGCTTTGTTTCGGGAATCCGGTTTTCACGCGTTTGGCTTTGTTTCGGGAATTCGCGAAATCGGGCTTTGGGTTCGTTTCAGAATTTGGCTCCCGCGATCTCTGGCTTTGTTTCGGGATTTTGCGATTGCGTCTGTTCGATGGGTGAAGACCACTAAATTCATCGGTCTTGTCTTGTAGCACAAATTCAGCAAAAATTCTCCCAAAAAGTTCCTTTTTTGTTCCAGAACAGAACCGAATTGTCATCCGGACCGCATAGCATATAGAGTTGAAGGCACGATTCGCACAGAAGCAATTCAATCGATCCTGTTTATGAGCCTGGCGCCTTCTATCCCGATGTTTGGCAGTTTCTTTCCGGCATGGCTTCTTTGCCTGTTGGGGGCGGTCGTGTTGACGATGATCCTGAGAGGCCTGTTCGTCGCGGTAGGGCTTGATGACGTTCTGCGCTGGAAGGTCGCCGTGTATGTCAGCATGATGCTGATTGTGAACTACATCATCCTTTCGCTTGTCTTTAACAGTTAGCGTGCAATGGCGTCTCTTTCGAACAATCTGAAACTGATCCTGGGCGGCGGCGCCAGTCTTCTTGTCATCCTCACCGCCGGCGTCCTTGTCTATCACCAGTTGACCAAGACACGAAGCAATCCGATGTCCGACGACGTCACCATTGGAGCCGATATCGTCCATATCGCCCCGTCGGTCGCCGGGCGCATACGCAGGATACAGGTCAGGGAAAACGACTACGTTGAGAAAGGGCAGATCCTCTTCGAAATAGACAAGACGCCTTATCAACTGGCTGTCGAACAGACCAGCGCCGATCTCGCCATCGCCGTCGCAAGCGCCAACGACAAGGCTCGCACAATCAAGGCCGAACAGACGAACGCGATCATCGCCGCCGAACAGATAGAACGGGCGCGCGCGAACCTGGATCTTGCGACACAGACCCTTGATCGGCTGCTGCCAATGGAGTCCAAGGGCTATGTGTCCGCACAACAGGTGGACGACGCGCGCACCGCCAAGAGGGACGCCGAAGTCAGTCTCAACGAGGCCCTGCGCCAAGAAGAAGCAGCCGAGGCGCTGATCAGCGACGAGGAGGCCGCCAAGGCGTTGGTCAAGGCGAGACGGGCGGCTCTGGCCATTGCCGAATTTGAGCTCGAGCAAACCGTGGTGCGAGCGCCCAATGACGGCAGGATCGTTGGACTGTCCGTTTCGGCTGGCGGGTACGTCCTGCCCGGACAGTCGGTCTTCACCCTGATCAATTCCCAATCATGGTTCGCCTCGGCCGGCTATGTCGAGACGGCGTTGCCGGGTATCGAGATCGGCGATTGCGCAACCGTATACGTGCTAGCCGATCGCAGTCGCGCCATCCAGGGCGTCGTGGACGGAATCGGCTGGGGTGTGAGTTCCAAAGAGCAGATCCTTCTGCCGAACGCCCTTCCGATCATTCCGAAGTCACTCGACTGGGTCAGGGTGCAACAGCGGTTTCCCGTCCGCATCCGGCTGAACGATCCACCAGCCGACCTGATGCGGGTGGGCGCGTCCGCCGTTTCGATCATTCAGCGCGGCGATGCCTGCACATTATAATTGGCGACACCTGTATCGACAGGCCAGGACTGACCTGCAACCGTTTCCCGGACGCTTCGGGATGACGTGGCGCATCGCGCTATTGTGCAGTCTGGTTTCCGCCACGGCCATGTTAATGAAGATACCGGAAGCTGCAATCAGCTGCTATCTCGTCATCTTTCTGATGAAACCCGACGCAGCCCAGAACATCATCATGGGGGCCGGCCTTATCCTGCTTGCAAGCATTGTCGTCGTGATAATGATCCCGGTCATCAACCTTACGATTGAAAATCCTCCGGCCCGGCTTGCGATCATCTTCTTTGCATCGTACCTGTTCCTGTTTTTGAGCTCCACGACGCCTCTCGGCGAGCAAGCAGCCATTGTGGGCCTGATCATTGCTTTTCTGATGACGCTGGTCACGGACGTGCCGGTCGGGCAGATTGGCGACCAGGGACTGCTCATGGCCTGGAAGATGGCAGCCATGCCCATGCTGCTCATGATCGTGTTCAACCTGTTTCTCGGCTTTTCGACAGAACGGCAGGTCCGTGACAAGGTTGCCAAGCGGCTGTCGGTCGCGGCCGAGCATTTACGCGGACAGGACAAGACAGACGAAATCGACGATCTGCTCGGCGAAGGAAACGAAACGCCGTTGTCACAAATGCAGCTTGTGAAACTTTTGTATCTGAGCCCCAGAAACTATTCGAAGTGGCTGAACGGCGCTGTCGAGACCAGCTACGCCATTCTGGTTTCCGCGTCCCACATCACAAAGCATTTGTCTGACGACGAACGATGCCGATTGGCGAACGCCTTGCTTGATCTCGCAGGCAAGGTTTCCGCCAAAGATCGCAATGTCACCGTTTCTGCGCGTGCACATCCGAAAGGGCCTGGCGTCGACATCTGGCGCGAAATCGCTGATCTTTCTCAACCGGACGGCGGTGGGTCGCCACAACCGCAAAAACCGCCTCTCTTCTCGCCCGATGCGTTCTCCAATCCCGATCATCAGCGATACGCCCTAAAGACGTCTGCGGCGGCCGTCATCTGCTATCTCCTCTATACCGGGCTGCACTGGGATGGCATCCATACCGCGATGATCACCTGTTACGTCGCTGCCCTCGGCTCGACCGGAGAAACCGTGCGCAAACTGGCGCTGCGCATCATGGGATGCCTGATCGGCGCAGCAATGGGCGCCCTGGCTCTGCTGTTCATCATGCCGTCGCTGACGTCCATTGGCGGTCTCATGCTGCTTGTGTTCGCTGGCGTGTTTATCGCTGGCTGGGTGTCGTCCGGAAATGAACGCATCAGTTATGTGGGCGTCCAGATTGCGTTGGCGTTTCTGCTGACGATCCTCAACGGTTTCGGCCCCAGTTTCGAGTTTTCGCAGGCCAGCGACAGGATCGTCGGCATTCTGCTCGGCAATGTCGTTATCTATTTCATTTTCACGCAATTCTGGCCAAAAAGCGCGATGGCTACAGTCAGGCAGAACATCAACTCGGCGCTCGACGGGCTCATGCGCCTCGCCGGACATCCGTCGACCGACAAACGCCTCAAGGTCGCAGAAGTTTCCGGAGCCTATGTAAGGCTGGACGCTGCGACACAGCTTCTGGAGACGACCATGTTCGAGCCCGCGAAAATGCGCCCCCCGGCGTTTGAACTGGATACAGCCGCTGACGCCATTTCCGAAAGCCGCGATCTTGCCGGATGCCTGTTTACAGGCGATGCCGACAGCAGCGATATTGGCTCGAGGCTGAAGGCTCTTCGCCAGTAGAGTGAGCGGCTTCGCGCGGAAGCAAGTCGAAGTCATAACAGGTTAACCAAACTGCTTTACGCATCAGGCAGCATTAAAATGTACGACCAGCAAGTGCGGCCTGATGACCTTTTTCATATCGCAATCCCGCCCAGCTTCCTTGAGTCTGCTCGCCGCGGCAGTCATGATCACCGCGACAGGCTGCATCAGCAAGAGCCTGGATCTGGCCTCGGATTCACCCGACCAGGCGTGGCGGCCAGAGGGTTCGACGACATCCAGTTCGGATTTTTCGGTGCCTGCCGACCCGGCTGTCGCCAAACTTGAAAAAGGCGTCGATTCACAGAAGGTCTACAAGCTGACCGAGTTGATCGACCTCGCGCAGTCAAAAAATCCCGCAACCCGGATTGCATGGGAACAGGCGCGACAGGCGGCGCTCGCGGTAGGCATGTCCGAAGCCGCCTATCTGCCGACCATCTCCGCGAATGTGATCGGCGGTTACCAGAATTTCGTCACGCCGTTGCCAGACCTGAGCGGCGGCACGTCTGATGTCGCCACCACGGCCAGCGGCTTTGCGCCGAACGTCGCCCTGGAATGGCTGGTTTTCGATTTCGGTCAGCGCAAATCCCTGCGGGAGGCCGCCAAGCACAACCTCCATGCGGCCAATGTTTCTTTCAATGGCACGCACCAGGCTGTTATTTACAACGTAACCCGCAGCTACTACCTCTACGGAGCCGCACAGAGCAACGTGAAAATCGCAGAGCAGGCTCTGGCGAATAGCAAACGCATCAGGGATGCGGCGCAATCGCGCTACGCCAACGGAATTGGCACCACTATCGCCGTTGCACAGTCCAAACAGCTTGAGGCGGAAGCAAAGTACAGGCTCGTCCAGGCGCAGGATACGCTTCGCGACAGTTATCAGGACGTGCTGGCCGCTGTCGGCATTTCGTCTCTTTCCAAGATCAGGATCGCCTCATCCGCCAATCGCAGACTCCCGAGCGCACAATCCTTCCCCACGGAACAGGTCATCGAAGCCGCCCTTTCACGTCGTCCGGATGTGGTCGCAAGCTATGCAGAGTTGAAGGCAAGCCAGGCAAATGAACTCGCTGCAAAAGCCCGCTTCATGCCGAAAGTCTATCTCGGCGCAATCGCTGCAATGGGTGAAGGCACGATTCAGAGCGGCAATCTGCCCGGTCTTGCCGGCCAGGGCACGACCTCCGGCGTTTTCGTGGGGTTGACAGTGCCGCTCTACAGCGGCGGCATTCGCGAAGGCACGAGACGCCAGGCGCAATCCGCTGTCGCGGCCGCGGAGGCGTCCTTCGAGAAGACACGCAACACCGCAGTCCAGGAAATCGTCGTTGCCTCCGATACGCTGCGCTCCGCCTTGCAAGCCTACGCATCGGCGAGCGAACTGGTGCGGGCTGCAAACGTCACCTATGACGCGGCATTCGACGCCTACAAGAACGGAGTCGGCACTGTCACCGATGCGATCGAGGCCGAAACCGGCTTGCTCGACGCCCGCCAGGCTCAGGCTGACGCGCATGCTTCGGCGCTCGTCGCCGCCTCCACTCTGGCGTTCTCACTCGGCGCCATGACGTCGCGGACGTCCGCCGCCTTGCTGTTTTCGAACTGAAATCGGTGACGGCCTCAGCGCGTTTCTGCTTGCGCGATTTGTCTCACTGCCTTGAACTATACTCGCTGGACAGCGACAATACTTTCGATTCTCCTCCGTCCTGTACGGGGAATTCCTCACCACAACTTGCAACCCCATGTCTGCAGCAGGAGAAATTGATGCAGAACAAACGGCTTTGTCTGCCTGGCAAGGCGCCTCTGGCGCTCTTCATCGCCATTTTGTCTATCATGTTCACTACCCATACCTATGCATGCACGCGACTGGTGTATCTGGGCGCCAGCGATTCTGTCTACACGGCGCGGTCGATGGACTGGAAAACGGATATAGCGACAAATCTCTGGATCTTGCCGCGCGGTATCGAGCGCAGTGGTGAGACAGGTCCCAACTCCATTTCCTGGACATCGAGATACGGAAGCGTCATCGCCTCGGCCTACGATATCGCGACCACGGACGGCATGAACGAAGAGGGTCTGGTCGCAAACGTCCTGTGGCTGGCGGAATCCGAGTATCCGACCGAAAGCGACAAGCCGGGTCTGTCGATTTCCGCGTGGGCGCAGTACATTCTCGACAATTTCGCGACGGTTGAGGAGGCCGTGGCGGAACTTGAGAAGGACGCATTCGTCATTGTCACCGATCAGGTGCCGGGCGAAACACGGCTCGCAGCCCTCCATCTCTCCATTTCGGACGCCAGCGGCGACAGCGCCATCGTCGAATATGTCGACGGCAAACAGGTCATTCATCACGACAAATCCTACCAGGTGATGACCAATTCTCCGACCTACGACAAGCAACTGGCGCTGGATGAATACTGGGAGCAAATCAGGGGCACGGTATTCATGCCTGGCACGAACCGTGCCGCCGACCGCTTCGCCCGCGCATCGTTCTACGTCAATTCCATTCCGAAGTTCACCGACGTCAATCTGGCGGTCGCCGGCGTATTTTCGATCATCCGCAACGTGTCTGTCCCTTACGGGATTTCGACGCCGGATGAACCGAACATCTCTTCGACCCGCTGGAGAACCGTCTCGGACCAGAGTCGCAAGATCTATTTCTTCGAATCTGCTTTGACGCCCAACACGTTCTGGGTTGATCTGAAGCAGATCGATTTCTCGAAGGATGCAGGCAAGGTCAAGAAGCTGGATCTCGGAGAAGCTCAGCGCAACATCTTTTCGGGCAACGCAACAGACGACTTTGTCGAAGCAGCGCCGTTCCAATTCCTCGGCGCGCGGCGGTCCGGACAGGAATAGAAAAGCCTCACTGAACGCCGGGCGCCAAGCCCGGTGTGTTCACCAACCCGCGCGGAGAACGCGACAGTGTTTGCAATCGGAATCGGCGTCTGCATCAGCCTTATGAATATTGCAGTCCATGCGGTCTTTACGGTGGTCATGGTGCGCACGGTCCACCGGGATGCAGAGCGGCTGTCGCAACCAAACGTCGTTTTCCGGGAAGCCCTGATCATGATCATTGCGGCCGCCATTCTTATGCTGGCGCATCTGATGGAGGTTTGGATCTGGAGCGTATTTTATCGATTGCTCGGTGTAACGCCCGACAGTAGCGCAGATTTCGATTTTGCCTTCGTAAACTACACGACATTGGGATACGGTCATCTCGTTCCCGAAGCGCCATGGCAGGTTCTGGGACCCATGACAGCCATGAACGGCGTTCTTCTCTTCGGCTGGTCGACGGCTGTCCTGTTTCAGGTTCTTGCGGTAAGCGCCCGCCGGTTCGGCATCCGGTACTGACATCACCTGAGCGTTTGAAGCCGTTTCTGTTCAGGCCGCCGCCTGTCGGCTTTCCCGCATCAGCAGTTGCGCGCCAACCAGAAACCCCAGCCCACCGAGCCAGAGCTGGGTATTGGCCATCGCCGGCATCCAGGCCGGTTCGGTGTTCTTCGGCACGTAGGCCAGAACGCCGGCGACCATAAAAAACACGCAGCCGAGCAGATCGACGAACACAATTCGCCAATCGAGTTGCCAGGGGCGCCAGGCCCAATAACCGTGGCAGGTTTCGATGAAGGCGAGGTAGCCGGAGACGAGAAACAGGACCGAACCGATCATCCCGGGCAACCAGATCGTCAGGTCCTGACTGTACCAGCCAGTCGCCGGACGGATTGCATTGAAAGTATTGATATTGAAAGCAATCGTCCCAATGAACTGAGTGAATGTGCTCAGCCAACCTGGGCTCGCCGGATGCCATCCGACAAAGGATACCCGCTGATTTGGCTTATCCTGCGCGAAGTTTGTTCGGAACTCCGACGCATTCGCCGCCTGGAAATGCTGCAGGTAACCGGCGGTGGTAAAGGGAATTGAGCCAAGAAAAAACGTCACGCCGATGGCAAATGCAGACGGGGTCGCCACCCAGTCACGCGGCATAAGCGAGAACATCGCTCCCAGCATGAACAGCAACGAACCGATGCTGAAGAACAGCCCGGTGATCCAGTTGTAGCGTCGTGTTTGCCAGAACGGGATCCGGTCGACTTCCAGTCCGCGTTCAGCCGGAACAAGTCCCTTGCGATGCTGTCGCGCCCGCCAGAGGATCAGGCGTCCGTGATGATAGTACTTTCGCAGCGTGATAAAAGGCCATGGCCCTTCACTGTGCATGTCGACAGAACTGGGATCATGACAGGCCCCGCTCATGAACAACTCCCTGGCCCAACGCACCCTGGCATCGCTTGTCTCAATGATGGAAGCCTGAAGCCTCCTCGCTAGTGAGAGAGTTGCGAATCGGATGAGACTGGAAATGGCGCAACGCTGACCCGATGTCCCCGATCAGAAGCTCACACAGATCGAGGCTTACGCCGTTGCGAACCAGGATACGCTGGATGGCCTGATCCTGACAATTGGCCGGGAGCGTGTATGCCGGAACCTGCCAGCCACGCACGCGCAGACGATCTGCAAGATCGAACAAGGTGTAACCGCCGGCGTCAAAGTCCTTCTTGATCTTCCATGACACCGCCGGAATTCCCCGCGCCATATCGCCGTTGAAAACAATTTCGAACGGTCCCATCTTGCCGATATGGTCTGCAAGATACTCCGCGCTGCGATAGCAGGCAGAATGGATCTTTCGATAGCCCTCGCGTCCAAGCCTCAGAAAGTTGTAGTACTGGCAAACGATCTGCCCACCGGGACGCGAAAAGTTAAGCGCTATGTCGCGCATGTTCCCGCCAAGATAATTCACCCAGAAGACCATGCTCTCCGGCAGGTCCGATTGCTCGCGCCACATCACCCAGCCGACGCCCAGCGGCGCAAGTCCGAATTTGTGGCCTGACGCATTGATCGATTTGACCCGCGGAAGCCGGAAATCCCACTCCAGTTCGGGCGCACAGAACGGGGCGAGAAATCCGCCAGAAGCGCCATCAACATGGATCGGGATGTCGTAGCCGGTTTCCGCTTCGTATTGGTCCAATGCGTCGCTGACAGCCTTTACCGGCTCGAATTCACCGGTAAACGTCACCCCAAGCGTTGGCACTACGCCGATCGTGTTTTCGTCGCAAAGCTTTAACACCTCTTCAGGAGTCATCAGCAAACGCCCGTCCTCCATCGGGATTTCGCGATGTTCGATATCCCAATACCGAGTGAACTTGTGCCAGCAAATCTGAACCGGCCCGGTGATAAGATTGGGTTTGTTGACAGATTTACCGGCGGCGTTCCGCCGCGCTTCCCAACGCCTCTTCATAGCCAACCCACCAAGCATCGCCGCCTCGCTCGACCCGGTGGTTGATGTGCCGACCGCCGAGCCCTCGGGGGCGTTCCACAGGTTGGCCAGCATACGAATGCAACGCTCTTCGATTTCGGCCGTCTGTGGATACTCATCCTTGTCGACCATGTTCTTGTCGATGCAATCGTCCATCAGTTGGTGGATTTCCGGCTCTTCCCAAGTCTGGCAGAACGTCGCAAGGTTCTGGCGCGAATTGCCGTCGAGCATCAGTTCGTCGCGAACCGAAGCATAAACCCGGCGCGGATCGCGCTCGTCGTCAGGAAATTCGGATTTTGGCAGATCCCGGGAACTATCTTCGGCGCCGTAGATTTGATCTTTGAGATCGTCGCGCAATTGCCTTCTCCTTGTCCGTCATAACACGGTAGCGTGCCGGAAATGTCCGGGCCTCAGGCGGCCTTGGCCGCTTTCAAAAGATCTGTCGAGTCACCAGCCTGTCCGTCCAGATGTCCGAGTGGAAGAACCCGTGGGCCATCGGCGTCGGCGAGCGCCTTCAGGTCGAAGCTGGCGTAATTCAGACTGCGATAGGTCCGCAGGTGGAATTGCTTGCGGTCAAGGTCCGAAAGGTTGGTCCAGCAGGTGAATTCGGTCGCGTAGGCCGTCTTTGCGTCGGCCTCCAGTCCCGCGACCTCCATGTGACCCCCGCCTTCACTCGGATAATCGATGGTGACGCCGCGAGGCCGGTCGAAATTGTTCATGATGTGGGCGAGAGTCTGCACCGCCAGATCGGGCGTGTCCGCCTTTTCCGTATACTGAGAGTAGAAAGCGGCGCGCACGAACCTGCCGACGGACGTGTTGGAGGCGGGCAGGCCGGCCGTAGCGACGCCGGAATCGGGTTGTACAGCCGCGTAAGTTCCGAAGGTCGCGCTGGACCTGTCGACATTGGTGAGGAAGGTATAGTTGTTCAAATTGGTCAGATGCCAGCTGAATTCCGGTCCGTTGGTCATGACGCCAACCGGATTGTCATAGGTCGTCATCTGCCCCTCGTTGAACTCGATGACGAAGGCGTCCCCGGCTGCATCATGCACGACATAGTGGAACGGAGACTCGACCCCGCCGAGAAGGGCCAGCGCCTCCAGCATCACGGGTTGGCTGGCCAGCGCCGTCTTGAGCTCAGCTACAGTTGCGAACTGGCTGAGGGCCCAGGAACCGAGGTCCGAGGCGGAGAGAACAGCTCTGGTCGCTTCAACCGCCTTTTGCGTTCCACCGGAGTTCGGATAAGACAATAGGCTGAAGGTTAGCCCCTGATCGTTCATGCCTTCGAGCGCCTTGAGATCTGCGAGGCCAAGCGGCGACCCCGGTTTCGGCAACCGCGCAGGCATCGTAACGGCGAGCATGGCGTACTTTCCGGTGTAGTCGACGGGTGGATGCCCCTCTACCGCAGACTGGAAGGGAACGCCTTTAGGCAGATAGATCAACTGGTAAGGCAGGTCTGACGTCAGTTCCAATGTCCGACCAAAATAGACTTTGTCTTCTGTGTCACGATAAATCAGCGAAGTGCACATGTTGCCTCTAACTCGTCTTGAATATTCGATGTAATGGCAGGAAATTTGCCCAGAACAGGCAAGTGTATCGCCGGGCGGCAATACGAACCCAACCTCCCTGAGCGCTAGACGTTTGTCAACGCCATCGCGGAGCGCATAGGAAAGTTCTTTCACTCAAGAATAGTGATACGACTCTTCTGGACGCTTTCTATACAAACTCCAAAGATCGAACACACTCAGCCGTTATTCAACCGACATTTTTGAATTCTACAATATATTTTTGAAACAATTACTTGCGTAACCATTACCGCCCGAAGGAGACTCCGGCTTTATTTCGGGATTTTGCGATTGCGTTCGCCAAAGGGTAAAACCGGGATTTTATGCCCGGAGACGGCACGACTGAATCAGGCCGCCTTCAGGAAGCGGTATGATATCCGAGATCGGACGATATTTTGGCGGCCGTGCCGCAGATGAGGTCGGCCAGCTTCTCCATCCCGTCCTGTATCCGGAAGGTGGGAAGCGAAGAGCTGATCGCAGCCACGATCTGACCCGAACTGTCCAAAACGGGCGCGGCTACACAGCTTATCGCGTCCATGTTCTCCTCGTCGTCGATCGCATAGCCCTCGGCATGGATGCGGTCGAGTTCGGACAGCAACTTGTCGCGGTCCGTGATGGTTTTGGCCGTGACAGGCGTCAGCTCAAGCCGAGCGATTATGGCCTCCGCCTCGGGCCTTGTCATATGTGCGAGAATACACTTGCCGAGCGCCGTCGAATGCACCGGCATGGACTGGCCGACGCCCGTAATGATCTGCAGCGCCTGTTTGTGCGGTTCGAGCTTGTCGATGTAAACGACGCGGTCGTTTTCCACGATGCCGAGATGGACGATCTCGTTGATCTCGTCCCGCAGGCTCCTCAAATGCGGATGGGCGGCGCCGCGTACGTCCATCCGGATGCCGGCGCTGCCGGCGATCTGCAGGATACGGGTGGTCAGGAAGTATTGCCGCCCGTTCGTCTCGCGACGCACATAGCCGGCCTCGATCAATGTCAGAAGAAGGCGCGTGACCGTGCCCTTGTCCAGACCCGTCCGCTCGGCGATCTCGGTCAGCGTCAAGCCGCCCCGGACGGCCGCGAGCGTCTCGATTACGCTGAGCCCCCTCAGGATCGATCTGTTGGTCTTGATGCCTTCCATTCCCATCCACTCCCGGAATCGGCTTTGAAACCGTCCTTCGCTCCTTTATGTGATGACCGTCCTCTTGCGCCACCCACTTGACGCGGAGAAAACAAGATCGGTACGATCATTTGGTAACGCATACTTTCACCAAGTGACAATATTAGAAACCAGAACGTGTTCCACCAGGGAGGAAGCGATGGCAGATGCGGATGCGAATATCCTGAAACTGAACGAAGCCGACAATGTCGCGGTCGCTATCTCGATAATTCGCGAAGGAACCCCTATCCCCGGCGGAGCGACTGCTCTGCGAGACGTGCCACGCGGCCACAAGGTGGCTTTGAGCGCCATCCCGGCGGGCGGCGCCGTGCGCAAATATGGTCAGGTCATCGGCTACGCCAAGGAAGATATCGCGCCCGGGATCTGGTTGCACGACCATAATGTCGGAATGGGCGAATCCGAGCTCGACTATGCGATCGGCGCCGAAAAGCGTCCCGTACCGGAAGCGACGGAGAAAGCTACCTTTCGCGGCTTTCGCCGCGCCAACGGCAAGGTCGGCACGCGCAACTATATCGGCGTGCTCACCAGCGTGAATTGCTCGACCACGGTCGCCGCCGCGATTGTGAACGAGATCGAACAGTCGGGCGAGCTGCGGGACTATCCAAACATCGACGGCATTATCGCGCTGAAGCAGGTGCAGGGGTGCGTCGTCGACAATTCCGGCACGATCTTCACTATCCTGCGACGCACGGTGTGGGGCTACGCCAGCAATCCCAACATGGGCGGAGCACTCGTCGTGGGACTGGGGTGCGAGGGCTTCCAGATCCCCCGCCTGAAAGAGGCCTACGGGATTACCGAGAGCGAAACTTTCCGCACCATGACGATCCAGGAGGTGGGCGGCACGCGCAAGACCGTGGAGGCGGGCGTTGCCGCGATCCGCGAGATGCTGCCCGTCGTCAACGCGGTGGAACGCGAAGAGGTCCCGGCCAGTGAACTGATCCTGGCCATGCAATGCGGCGGCTCGGACGGCTATTCCGGCATCACCGCCAACCCGGCGCTTGGCGTCGCCTCCGATCTGCTGGTCGCTCAGGGCGCAACCACGATCCTGTCGGAAACGCCCGAAATCTACGGCGCCGAACACCTTCTGACGCGCCGCGCCGCGAACCGCGACGTCGGCGAGAAACTGATCCAGCGCATCAAGTGGTGGGAGGACTACACCGCCCGCAACCTGATGGAAATGAACAATAATCCGAGCCCCGGCAACAAGCTGGGCGGCCTGACCACGATCCTCGAAAAATCTCTCGGCGCCGTGGCGAAGGGCGGCTCCGCTCCTCTTGAGGCGGTCTACGAATACGCCGAGCCGGTCACCGCAAGGGGCTTCGTCTACATGGACACGCCCGGATATGATCCGGTTTCGGCGACGGGACAGGTGGCGGGCGGGGCCAACGTGATGTGTTTCACGACCGGGCGCGGATCGGCCTACGGGAACAAGCCCTGCCCCTCGATCAAGATCGCCACCAACACGACAATATTCGAAAAGATGGAAGAGGACATGGACCTCAACGCCGGCGATGTCCTTCAGGGAACGTCGCTGGAAGCCAAGGGGCGAGAGATTTTCGACATGATCCTGCGGGTTGCTTCCGGCGAGCGCACGAAATCGGAAGCGCTCGGCTATGGCTCGAACGAATTCGCGCCCTGGCACATCGGCGCTGTGATGTAGGAGATCGGCCAGCGCTCGCGTCTTGCGAGACGAATACGACCGAGACCGTCACTGCACGACAAAGTAATCTCATCGGCGCGCGAACTATCGATGCGTTCGAGCGCCGATGATCCGTTGAGCCAGTTTGAACTTGCGCGCGTGAAGCGGGCGATCGAAGGGAACAATCCTGAGATCGGAGCCTTCGGCCTCGAGAATGGTCTGAATCGCGTATTTGCCGGATCAGGTCGCAGTTTCGAGCGTCGGAATATTTATGCCGTAATGGTGACTTTCGAGCACGGTCTCCCCGGCAACCCGCGCATTTGAAAATGGCGACGAGGTCGCCGTGGTGAAGGCTTCGTCATGGCGCTGGTTACGGCTCTGCCTCCTTCTGGCGCGTATAGTCTGCGTGCGCGCCTTCGAGGAACTCCACCCCCGGCCCCCAGTCGACCGAGACTATGTCCCGTTTCAAATCGAGATCGAAGGCGTCGGCGCCGCCTCCAATCTGAGCGAAGAACTCCGATTGCGCCTCGTCCGGCGTGCAGTGAAGAAAGGGTTTGCCAAAAAGCTGTCCTGGAATTCCCACGTCGCCAATGATGTGCTTGAGAACTCCAGCGACATCCGGCGGCAAGGCGTGGGCGACGTTGTTTTTCAGGCTGTCTGAAACAGGCGCCATATACGTCTTTGGAACCCCTGCTCCCTGGTGGGCGATCCTGACCTACGTTGTCTGTTTATCGTTGTGCAGAGCACGGGCCCCACTTTGCCAAAGTTGACGGAAGTCATCGCGCAATCCGCTTCGGGGCTCGTAAGCACACTGAGCGGACAGTTCTTTTTCGCGCGTCTTATGACGGCTTCGACTCTGTTCGTCATTGACTTCTTCATCAATTATACGGATCGAAATTTTCTCGGACGAGAGAATTTGACGATGAGCGACGCATTCTTCGAAATCCGGTGGCATCAGACGAAGTCCATAATCGGATGGGCCGGCTCAATTGTGCTTGGCCTCATATTCGTCTACGTCGTGACGACCGGATTTTGACAAATCTCCTGATACCTACGCGCAGGTTTGACCTCTCAGAATTATTTATCGTTCTCCCGACAGACAACGGACGCCTGATCGGCGAAGAGCCTAGACGCTTTCGAGCGAGGCTTCCGGCGAAACGGCATCGCTAAGATACATCCTGGCAAGGCTTTTTGGATTGTACTTGGCTGCTTCCAGATCGAGAAGCATCGCGGCTCCGAAGCCGATGCCCGGAACCAGCACGTCATCCCTCCACACCTTGAAGCCCATGGAGGCGTAGAGCGAAAGGAACCTCTTTTCATCATCGGCAGTGCGCGAAGTGGCTGTGTCGATGAACACCCAGCGGGTTTTCTTCAGGTTGATGTAGCGAGCCGCGGCAAGCACAAGCTCGCTGAACACCGGCTTTGATCGCCAATCGGAACGCACCATGGCCCGTGTCACCACACCACCCCTCTCCAGAACCATCGGACTTACATCAAGTATCTTGAATTCAGTGAGGCAGAAGGTTTGCACGAATTTGTCGAAACCGTTGAAGCGTATCGACCCGATGATTTCATTGTTTCTGGTAAAGGCGGCGAAATTCGTCGCGAAAGTATCGATCGTGTCCTTGAGTTGCCGACTCTCATGATCGGCGACACTTTTGAACAATCCTTTTTGTTCGACATATTCCGCGTAGCGGAAGCGAAACAACGCTTCCAATTCTGAAGGCGTACGACACTCCCTTACCGACCAGTCGGCATTCATAAGCATTGCATTTCCCTCAGCCTGCAGCCGCGGCTCGACGATTTGTTACACCGCGGGAAATTTGGACCGGTTTCAGGAGCGGGGAGAAGAGACATGTTTGCGAATATTGCTCGACGACAAACTTGCCAAACTTTACGCGCGCCCTCCAAATCAGGTTTGCCTGATCTGGCCGGTCTCCACTGTAATACAAACGCGACACATCCCGAATGCAGCTGTTGAGCCTGCAAAGCCTCTGAAAAGGCTCGAAATATATACACGCTTGCCTGCATCTTTCTCTCCTGACCTCCATATCAAAGGCGGCCAATTAATACTCATTGCACCATACAGATGTATAAAATTTTTATTATATTAAAAATAAATCCAATTTTTATTTTTTACTTATGAAACTCGCTTATACAATTTTTGATTTATTCTATATATTCATGCAACTTATTTATAATACTTATATTCTGATGATGTAGATTAATCTTTTCCAAGTCCATGGATTTTTATATCATAAATCTATGTAAAATTTCATCATCAAGACTCCAGTATTTTATGCAATATTGAACGATAGCCACGACCGGCCTGCGCAGCGAATTCCTGGTGACGCTCTGAAGCACCTTGATCAGATGAACCTGTCTGACATTGAAATTGCTATCGATGTTGACCGCCGCCGGCGATCAACCGTCAATGAAATCCGAATAAAGAAGGAAACGTTCGTTGATGGCTCGACAATTGCGCCATCGCCAGCCGCATTGCCGTGGCGTCAACTTATCTGACAAAGCGGATTAATCGCAGTTTTGTCGCCCGCGCGAAGGCAATCATCGCCTGAGGAGCAGCGGTCTATATGGGGGTCGATGGCCCGGATATGCGCGACATGCCGCCGAAGGCCTTCGAAAAACCTCTCATTCCATGCCGTGCGCCAAATCCTGTCGATAAACCGTCCGCCCACGGCGACACACTTGGTGCGGACAAGATACGCGTCTTCGCTTTTGACGGATGAACTGGTTCCTGGCGTCCGCCCGCAAATTTTTACCACGCCGCAGGTTTCAACCCCACTGCTCTACAAAGCGAGCACGACCGAGAACACCAGAAATGGCACAATACAATAGGCGTTTTTCCACCGCTGCGTCGGCAAGACGCCTCGAAACGCCGCATAAACGAACCAGACCACTGCAAACAACGCCGAAGTGACGAATGTCTGCATTTCCATATAGGTGATTGCGTCTTCCGGGAGGAAGCCCAACGTATATGTGGTCGTGAAAGGATCATGCCCAAGTGTTTTCAATGTGAACGTAACCATCCTGGTCAGACCGACTGACGAAAAGATCGCGCACGCAAACATCATGTCGATCTTGTGCTCGAGGATGTTTCTCCGCTTAATTTCCATAATCGCACGGATCAGAAACACTGTTGCGCCACCGCCGGCCCAGATCAATCCGAAGGTAGAGTAGACGCCCCGGTTGTATGGCTCCGGATGATAAATGTTCCAATAGACGAAGGAAACTGTTGCGGTAATCCCGTATATCATCAACAGGGCAAAGACCCACATGCCGAAACGCTTGTGCAGTTTTCTCGGAAACTTGCGACTTTGACCCAGTAGACCGGTAGCCGGTTGAAAGAGTAACAACAGCAACACAAACAGACCGATGGCGGTATGCGCCTGATAGGCGAACGACCATTCGAAATCCCTGTATAGCGAAAACGGATAACGCCCGATTATTGCGCGCACCACGTACACGAAGCCGAATGACGCTATCAACACCGCAATGTTGAACCACAGATAGGCGGCGTCAAGCCTTGACCGCAAAGGCACTACCTTGAGCGGTTCATTACGATCAGCTTTGTAATCGGCAAGCGAGACGGACATGGCGCACTCCCAAAAGGTTAAACAGGTCCTCGTTGACTTCAGCAAAACGCAATCCTGGTTTGCGTAGCGGCGCGAGACATCCCGATTGGTTGCGCGGCGCAATCCGCCGGCCCCTGAAGAGTTTCACCCGAACGCCCCCGGATTATTTCGAGCGTCGATGATCCATTGGGCGTTTCTGAAATTGCGCCAAAATACGGGTGAACGGACGCAGGTCGGTAAAACCGCCCGTTGCGCAGTCGGCAATGACCCGCGCTCCACCTCAAACAGGCAAACCAGAACCCGGCCAATTCCCGGAAAATACTTGTCGATCAACAACAATGTTTTCACGCCGTCCGGCTCTCCTTGCAAAAGTCAGAACACGCATATCCGTCGGGACCACTGTGCGGGCGGCAGTCCACGAGCCACAATTGCCATTACTCTCCGTCTGATTGTATTCTGGGCGCCTCGGTCATTCCGAAAAAACCAAAATCTCTCGCACGGAACGCTCTCCAACAGAACGAACCAACCGATGGATTCTCTATTTTTCAGTGTTTTTCTGACGCAATGATCAAGGTCACTTATTTTAAATAACATATACACCAAAAAAATCATATAAGTCAACTTTTAGTTGCTTTATTATCGTGCATATCTGGCCTGATCAAAATCGTTCGGGACTGGAGACACCTTTCGCCCGCCAAGATCCCGCATGACCTGGCGTCTCCTGCAGCTTACGCGGTTCAGTGTGACCGAAGCCAAATTCGGCTTCTTCCTTTTTCTAATATTTTCTGATACTTATATTTTTATTCAGAGTAACAACCACAGCGCTTCCCTGGTCCGCTTCTCGACTGTCACAGCTCGCCCGGCGCCAGAACCGCGTAAAAGCCGGCTGTCACGTTTCGATCCCGTCGTCCCTTCACTGCCGGTCTGCAAGCTGCAACACAATTTGAAGTTCACAGCGATGGCCGAATAAAATTAAATTCCTGATTGCACTGTTCCGGGTCGACTCCAGTTCATACTACCCTTTCCGACTGGATGACGCTCATTCTCCATCCAATCGGAATCTACGACTGTCGAAGGGGCTTTGACGACGCTTTGCTGTCCGGCGCGACGCCTTTTCATGATAACCAGGCGCCCCATATTATCATACGCCTACCAATGGTAGCAGCATTCTCCGAAATTACCGATCCCACACTCCCGGTTCAGAAGTCCCGATTCCCACCCGGGTTCCAGTTTCATGCTCCCTACCGGAGGCTAGCGCCCCAGGAAACAACGGCCTCCGCGCCTTTTCAAGCGATCTTTTCGGCGGCGCCTCGCTGCAAAGATACATTCTTGCAAGGCTTTTCCGATTTTCCTTGGCTGCTTCCATGTCCAGAAGCATCGCGGCGCCGAAACCGGCGCCCGGAACCAGCACATCATCCCTCCACACCTTGAAACCCATGGAGGCGTAGAGCGAAAGAAACCTCTGCTCATCATCGGCGGCGCGCGATGCCGCGGTATCGATAAACACCCATCGGATTCTCTTTTCGTTCATGGAACGGGCGGCGGCGAGAACCAGTTCGCTGAATACGGGTTTTGACCGCCAATCTTCACGCACCATGGCCCGCGTGACCACGCCTCCTCTTTCCATAGTCAACGGGCTCACGTCGAGAATCCTGAATTCCGTGATACAAAAGTTCTGAACAAATCTGTCGAAACCATTGAAGCGTATCGACCCGATGACTTCATTGTTCCCGTCAAAGGCTGCGAAGTTCGTCGCGAACGTATCAATGGTATCTTTGAGAAACCGGTTCTTGTGATCGGCGACGTTCTCGAACAATCCCTTTTTCTCGACATATTCCGCGTATCGAAAACGGAAAAGCGCTTCCAGTTCCCAAGGCTCGCTACACTCCCTTACCGACCAGTCAGTGTTCATCAGCATTGTATTTCCTTCAGGCTGTGGTGACAGTTTGGCAATTGACTACGCAATAGCGAAAGCGGGCCGGCTTTAGGCGCCAGGCGGAAACACCTTCCTGCACGCGCCGGATGAGAACCGTGCGCAAACCGGCCAAGGTTCGCGCATCCGCTCCAGATCGAACTTGCTCGAACCGGTTGATCTCCAAAATGATAAAGCGGCGACGTGTCCCGGTTTCCACGGTTGGGCCCGCCAAGCCCCTGAAAACGTGGAATATGCTCGAACAGGGCAAGCGCTTCATGGCGCCTATCTTCTTGTCAAGATAATTCCTGATCATGAATCCGGATATCCTTATAACAGGAAACGAACTTCTTTAATTCACGTATATGCCTTAACTATATGTTTCCTATTTATATTTCTTACAAATGAAGCCTTTTATGCGTGCAGGTTCGCTTTCGCCAACCGGGGCGAAGTGCGTATTTCTTGCATGTATAAAATCCAGACGCATGCCCGCAAAACAATTCAGCGAGATTTCATGCATCTTCGTAGCTGCTGCGCCCTGTACATATCCGAAAACGGTTCAAACACTGCGTTCGAAACATTTTTCAGAACGAGTTAATTAAATCATTTTCTATCTATGGATGCAATAGACATCCACCCAAAGATGTAATGAATTTCTATCTAAGGCTGAAACAAATTTTCATCCACAGCCGCGATAAAGTAAATGCAGCAAAGATACTGATACTTGACAGGCGTCAACAATCCGCCTGGCGGCGGATCAGCGCAAAATGCGTTCTCCAGCGCCATTCCTACCCAGTCAATACAATTCATGCACAGTAACTCGCCTCGTTCCCACAACGAAAACACCGCGGCGATCACCGTTTTGACCGTTGGGCCAAAGCCGTCCCTGAAAGGGCTTGAAAAACTCGAAAGCGAAAAACACTCTCTTGAGTTTTCACCTGCTCAGGAACGGCTTTGTCCAACAAAGCATCACCTCTGCTAACCAGAGGCTGCCTGGAGGCATATTACCATTGAGTAAATACAACCTAGCTATTTAATATACTTTCTTCAGTAAATTCTTAGCTGACATCGATGGGCGCTTCGAGTTATGCCAACTATGCTATATAGACTGCGTAGTATAGTTTGATGATGCGGTTTCTGCTGATTTTAGTCCATGGACAGACGTATCATACACCTTGGAAGATCGTATCATTGTGCTCAATTAATACATACCATTAATTGAATTTTATAAAAATAAACATCTTAAAATTGAAGTATGCGCTCAACACTATTTGCATCTGCCGTCAATGCGAGGTCACTGCGACACGGTCCGCACAAGCGTAAGGATGAAGCGACAGGGGCGATTTCGCGGGAGCCATACGTCAGGCGACGCTGTAGCGATTGAACCCTCACCGGTTAACCGACGACCTCCCCGTGCCTGATCTCGTAGTGACCGTCATCCGACCAGCGCCCCTCGAACTCCGACGCCGGAAACGTCCGGTCGGCGCCAACCATGATGCGATCGCCGTCGATGCGAACCTCTGACGGATGCAGGCGGAAGCGGTTTGCGTAATAGTCCTTTACGGCGATCGATTCACAGAGTTCTTCCGGGGATATGGAGCCATCGACGGGAAGTCCGTATAACGCTTCCAGCGTGCCCGGCAGCCAGTTCGTCAGGTTGACCAGTTCGCGGTCCACGATCGCGCCGTCGTTGCTGATATCGGCGACCGACCAGCTTTCGACGAACTTGTTGTCTTCCGCAAAGGCGCGCCTGACGGTCGGATCGAGCTTGCCGTAATGACCGATGGGCAGGAGCACCTCGATCATTGTCAGCTCCAGGATGACGACGCCGTCCATCTGCGCCTGGATCTCCATCTTGATCGTGCGGGGCGTCGGCATTCCCGCAGCTCGCGTGAAGACGTCGATGCGGCCTTCTGCCGGCAGCGGACCGTAAAGCTGCAGCTTTTCGATACGATAGGGGAAAGCCGCCATGTCCCTTGCCGCCTCGCCGAACCAGAGCGCCGGCTGCAGGTGGGGAAAGCCATGGGCAATGCCGTCCAGCAGTATCGCCGGGTCGCCGTCCGCGCGTTTGAGCGCATCGCCAGCATCGATCCAGAAACGGGATTCCGTTTTGGCGCGCGCTAAATCCCGCGCAACCTGAAACGCCTCGAAATGAAACAGTTCGCCGGAGGCGTAGGGATCGATCCCCTCGCCGTCAATCGCCACATCCGTCCACGGCGCAGGGGCCGGGTCGTGCAAAGCGACGGTCGGTTCGCAAACCCGTCCAATGCGACGCTCCCGCTCTCCGTCCCGGCGGAAGAGTTGCCGGCTGATCCGTCCGTCCGGCATTGGGAACGTCTTCGACGTCAGCAAGACCGGACCCTGATCGAGACGCAACCAGCCGCTCAGTTCCAGATCTTCGAGCGCTGTCAGAGGCTCTGATCGCTTTGCATTCAACAGGTCGCCGGCGATCGCAAGCATCGGATACACGGGAAGGCAATAGGTGGGGCAGTGATCCTTCAACCAGGGCTTTTCCCGCAGATCGACCGTCCAGCCTGACAGATCGACGGCAGGGGCGTGATGCGCCGCGCCTTCAGGCTCGGGGCTTGCGCGCTCGGCGCCGGGCTTGGCCTCACAAATTCGAAGGGCGTAACCCGAAACCTCGTAAATTCTCAAACCATCGGCCCACAGGCTGCCGTTTGCGGTGACAAGAACCGTATCGCCTTCCTGCTCGACGGAGACGATGTCTATTTCGGTGATCACCTCCTTGTTCGTCGGAACAACCTGGCCCCGATATTTCCAGCCGAGCGTTGAACCGGCCGCCGGCGCCTCGAACCGCGGCGACAGAAAGTCGACGGTCAGACCCTTGAGATTGACAGCGGCCTTGAACAGGCTGAACAGTGCTTCCAGACCGAGCGAACCGGGCTGAACCGGATCCTCGTAGAAATGCGCCTTGAAGTACCAGCTCGAGGGATCGATCCGCTGGCGGCCGGTGACGCGTCCGAGCCCCGCCTTGCCGCCCCCGGGCCAGAAACCCGTCACGGCGTCGACCATGGCGAGCTTGCCGACGGGGCGTCCGGCGGAGACCCTGTCTTCGGCGATCGACGCCACGTCGACAGGACTGGGCTCCGCAAGGGCGGCGCGCATTACGTCCGTTACCGGAAGGCCCTTCTGGCTCGCGAGCGCATCGGCGGGGAAAAATCCGAAATCGGTCTTGAGGCTGAGGATCACGCCCTCGGCCGAGCGGCAGACGACCTCGTAGAAGACGATCGTCATCGGTCCGGCGACGACGCTCTTGGTGAAGGTCGCCTCGATGGTGAGCACGCCGGCGTCAGGCCGCACCTCGCGCTCCAGGAGGACGTCCGATCCGTCGAGATTGCGGAATTTCAGATCGCCGGCGAGCGCAAAGCCCATGTAGGAGGCAAGCCACCCGCAGGGCTGCAACAGAACTTCGGACAAAACCGAAAACGGCATCACGCCATTGCCGCCGTCTGCGAAGTACCAGGCGTCCGGCTTTACGTCGAATTCGGCGACGACCTTGCCGCCGGGCGTCGGCTTGCCCGGCTCGCAATCGGCGGAGACGATCCGGGAGACACAGTGATAGGGCGGTCCAGGCAGGCGCGGCACGCTGCTCTCGTAGTCGAAGCGCTCATACATCGAACCGAAGGCGTCGGAGGGTCTGCCCCAGGCGCAGGCGAGCAGGGCCCGGTGGTCGCCGGGCACGTCGCCGGTCGGCGATACGACGCGCGGGTCGGATGCGGCGTCATGCGCGGCTTCGCGGTGATAGAGCGGCCAGTCGCGCGCCAGCTTCATCCCGAAACGGCGGCACAGGAACACCTTGTGGCCGTCGCAGGACGCAAGAAGCGCGGCGTAGATGGTGGGTTCGTCCCCGTCGAAGATGTCTTCGACGAAGATTTCGTAGGTGATGGCGTGGGGCTTGTCGGGAATGACCTGCCCGCGGCATACGAACTTGAAGGCTTCTTCGGTGACCGGACGGAATATCCAGCCGTCGCGCTTTTGCGTGAAGCCGAGGGCCGCCATGTAGAACGCCAGCGTCTGGGTCGCGGCTTCCGCCATCAGCGTTCCTGGCATGCACGGATCATTCTTGAAGTGGCCGTCATAGAACCAGGCGTCGGTAGGCGCTTCGTATTCCGCCTTGATGTAGCCGCGCCCCCAGGGGCCTCCGGCGGGATCGAACGCGCTGACGTGATCGATCAGCTGCATCCACCCGGAGGGTATGCCGGGCGTGCGCTGATGGGCGGCCGCGAGTTCGAAACCGGCGCCGAAACAGGCGAATGCGTTGCCGGCCGCAAAGGCGCGCACGTCATCGTGCGAGAAGCTGCTCTTGGCGCTCGGGCATGGCGCGGGATCGAGCTTCGCGTTCTGAACAGGCGCGTCTTTCTCCGGCGACCAGAGGACGCCAGCGGAATTTGCGAGTTCCTCATCGGAGAAAAAGCCGGCCTGGCCGCTGCGCACGGAACTGACCAGACGGTCGCCGATGCGCGCGTCGTAGCGGAAGAAAAACAGCCGCGTATCGCCAAGCTTGGCGTGACTGTCGATGTGAATCTGGAAACGTACGGTGTCGTCGACCGTCGGGAGCGGTCCGTCATGGAAGGTGATTTCACAGCCGAGCAGCCGGTACACGCGTTCGTCGCGGTTGAGGAAATCGGCGCCAAGCCAGGAAATCAGCAGGAGGTCGGCCTGTCCGGATTCGATCAGAAGACCGGTGGGCATGTATCCGTGGTGGAGATACCAGGCGTCTCTCGTAATATCCGTTTCCGTCCAGCATACGCCCGTGCCCATGGACCCCGATTCGCCCGCCATGCCGAGGACGCGGTCGGCAAGCAGAAGCGGCGGTTGCGGCATACGGCATTGGCGCCTGTACCCGTCCTGCTGCGCAAACAGCGGGCCGAAGGCATTGGATATCTTGCCGCCGGCCAGGATTTCAAGCCGTTGGCGATCGAAAGCAGGCCCTTCCGGAGGGAGGATCTCGATTGGCGTCACGCAGCCCGGCGCCGCGTCGAAGCCGGATGTATTGGCCGAAGCGCTTACCGGTTTCGGTGGTTTCGGCGCCCCTGCCGCAGCCGCCTCAGGCGCGCTGGTCTTTTCCGACGCCGCCGGCCTGTCGGCCACTGGCGGTGTTTGCTGTGGAACAGGGAATGTCATCTGCAAACCGACCGGCGGCGCAAGATAGGGCGGAAGCGGCATGAACTGCATATACTGCGCTGTCTTTTCCGGTATACGGCTCATGTCGCTGTCCCTTTTTCGATACTGGCCAATCACTTCGGTTTCCACGGGCGGCAAATGTGTGCTGATCGACAGCTTTCTGTCGTCGGCTTCGCCGTCTTGCCGGGCAGTTCTTTCGCCTCTCAGGCGCGCAAGGCGCGCCGACAGGCTGCTCAGGTCGACCGGAAGGCCGGCGGCGAAAAGCATGCCGGCGGCTTCGGTCAGTTGCAACAAGCTGTCGCGGTTCCGGCTGTCCATTCCGACCACCCGATGCGGCTTGTCGCCGAGCGTCGCCTTGATCGCTGCCTTCATTCCGCTGCGCGGCCCGATATCGACAAATACGCGGACGCCGTCGTCCCAGGCCTTGAGAACTGTCGGGCGGAAGTCGATCGGGTTGACGCCCTGGTCGCGGAAGCACCGCGCGAACGCGTCGCTGTCCTGCTCAACGACGTCGTGGCGCGCGTTGAAATAGAAGCGCATGGCGGAATTTTCGGTCACTGGACGCGTGTGGGCGCGCAGGTAGAAGTCGCCGATGTCGTGTGCGAAATGACCATGGAAGGCGAGATTCGTGTCCGAGCGCACGACATTGGCGTCAGGCAACCGCTTCAGGGCCTGCGCGCAGTCTTCTGCGCTTCCGCCAATCATGCACTGGTTCGGGGACACGACGATCGTGACCCAGCAGCGCGGCAAGTCTTCGACCGCCGCCTCGACCGAACTCACCGGCGCGAAGATCTCGTAGTTCTCCCATTGAACGGGCTCTCCGGCAGGAAGGTCCCACTCCTTTGCGATCATCTGGTGGTTGATCGCCAACTGCTCGTAGAAATCCTCGGCTTCGAGGTCGTCCATAATGGTTTCCGGCGCTTTCCAAACATCGTTGGCGACAAGCATGTTGCCCTCGCCGATGGAAACGCCAAGCGCAGCATTCGGGATCACGCCGAGATGGTCGCGCAGGATACGCGTATTGAGCGTCGCCACCAGCGTCGTCGCCGCGGCTTCGAAGAGATAATCGGCAGCCGTGACCGGTCTGTTTCGATACTTTGTAGCGCGGTCCAGACCGGGGGCGTGGGTCGCCTCCAGCGCTGAAATGATTTCGGGAAACGCCACGCCTGAGGCTTCTCCCATTCCGACATAGGCGGCGGCCGATCCAGGATAGACGAATGCGATTTCGCCTTCGACGGCGCTGTCACCGAAAGCAACGCCCGGTCCGACGACAGGGCGTCCCTGCTCGATCAGGCCGATCACGACCGCAATCTTTCGCTCAAGCTCCTCCCGACCTGGCGCGACGATGGAAATCCGCACTTTACCGTCGACAGACTGCGCACGGCTTGCCAACGCCGCCTTCAGCCCATCGAGATCATCTGCGGCCGCGAAGAACATATGCGGTGCATCTGGTTCCAGGCCGAAACCGGCGGCTGCGCCGATATTGGAGAGCGTCACCGTCTGCGATTGTCCCGTGAAGGACTGGTTCGAGATAGACTGCGGATGGGTCTGCACCGATATCCCGGGCTTTTGATCCGCAATTTCGGCGCGGGACGTGGCCTTCGCCAGAAGACAGGCCATGTCAAGAATGGAGTCGACTGCGTGGGCGTGACCAAACGGATGTCCGTCGCCAGAAGCAGGCTTTTGCTCGTCCTGAGCCCGTCGCGCAGATGCGACATCCAGCTCCGCCAGAATGGGATCGCCAGCTTTCTCCGCGTCGCTGCGCCGTTTGAGAACGAAGACGACCGCAGCGTCGCCGGATTGCCGCTTCGACGCCGGCAACACGGCCTCCGCCGCGAGGTCGTCCACCGTCGAGCGGGAGAAGTCGGCGGCGCCCGCCAGAACAAGGTCGAGTTCGCCGGACTTGAGCGCCCGGCTCGCAATCTCCAGGGCGCATGCGCCGGACAGTTCCTCGCTGGCGACTGTATAACCGAGGCCACGCCAGTCGAACTGGACGTTGATCCGGTTGGCCGGCAGGTTGGGCATGCTGCCCATCACGTAATTCTGGCCGGTCAAGCCGCCGATCGCGTCAACCAGTTCCTTTTCCTGATCCGGGGTCGGCTGCACGCCGGCGCGCTCCAGAACCGCTCCTAGGCGATAGCGCAGACCCGGTCGGGCTGCGTCGATGTCGCACGACATGCCGATCAGCGCTCCGCAACGCTCTGCGGCCGCCTCCCCGACGCCTTCCATCGCATTGCGACTGGCGGCAAGGATGGCCGTCTGCTGGGCCAGACTGTTCTTGAGGTCGTTTGGTGGAAATTTCAGGCCTTTCAAGACCGTTTCCGTACTGTCGACAGAGTTTGCAGCTGAGACATCGCGGCCGCCAAGCACAGCCGAAAGGTCATCCAGGTCGTTCACGCCTCCGGCGATGACGCCGACGCCGCAGATGACGACCGGGTCGTCGGAAACCGGCGGGACGACGGAATAGACGGGCCTATCGGGCCTGTATTCTTCGAGGATGAGATGGGCGTTGTTTCCGCCAAAACCGAAATTGCTGATCCCGGCGCGGCGGCCGTCGCCTTCGGGCCAATCTTCCGTCGATTTCAAAAGCCGCAGGAAGGAACCCTGGAACTCGTCTATCGGATCCTCGGCATGGATGGTCGCCGGACGCTTGCCGCGCCGCATGGCCTGCGTGACCTTGATCAGGGCGCCGGCGCCAGCCGCCGTGATCAGATGACCCAGATTCGACTTCAGCGATCCGACCGGCAGGTCCCCGGATCCACCGAACACGGCCTGGGCGCTCGTCAGCTCAATCCTGTCTCCGGTCGGCGTGCCGGTCGCATGGCACTCGAGCATCGATATCGTCGACGGCGCAATGTCGGCCATCTCGTAGGCCCGTTTGATCGCCGAAATCTGTCCGTCGCGATCGGGCGCGAGCAATCCGCCGCGCCGTCCGTCATTGGACAGACCGACGCCGCGGATCACGCCGAGAATGTCGTCCCTGTCGGCAATGGCGTCGTCAAGTCGCTTGAGCACGAGCGCCGCCGCGCCTTCCGCTGGCAATAATCCGTCCGCCTGGCGACTGAAGGGAGAGCTTTTGCCGGTCTTGCTGAGCGCCTTGATCTCGGAAAAGCCGAGGTGGAGGAAAATATTGTCGGTTCCCGAAATGGCGCCGGCGATCGCAATATCAGCCGAGCCGTTCTGCAGATAATCGCAGGCGATCTTGATGGCGTAGAGCGATGAGGCGCAGGCTGCGTCGAGGCAGAAAGCCGGACCGTCTGCGCCGATCGCGCGGGCAAGCAGATGCGCCGGACGACCTGAAGAATACCGGTTCGCCCAGTATCGGCGTCCTTCCGGCGTATCGCCTGGCACGCGCGACGCCAAACCCAACGGCTCTTCCAGATAGACCCGTTGGGCGATTTCGACGAGGCTGGCGGAGGGGTAGGAATTGTTGCCGAGAACGACGGCTGACCGCCGACCGGCCAGATCATCGATGCGCGCCTGGCGCATGGCCTGTCGCGCAGCGTCGAAAAGCCATTTGACTGAGCGGTCGAGAGTGGCGACCTCATCCTGCGGGATGCGGAACCCGGACGTGTCGAACATCTCGTCGAAGCCGGTGATAAAGCCGCCCCGCTGCGGGACCTGGCGCGATCCGCTCCGAAAGGCCTCGCCATCCGGCCCGATGATCTTGTCGGGTTCAACAGGCCACGCGGTTTTCGGCGCAGGGGTCGTCAGGTCGCGTCCTTGCTCCACGGCCTCCCACAGCGCATCCGGTGAAGAGGCGCCGGGGAGGATGCACCCCTGTCCGACCAGCGCGATTGGAACAAAGGACATCCGAATTCCCCTCGCCCCCGGTTTCAGGCCGCTTCGGTCAGCTTTGCCGACATGTCTTCAGAAAGACCGGCGAAGACGACTTCCGGATGCCCGTCGGGACTGTCGAGAGCCTCGCGAACGAAGGCTTCCGTGCCGACATGCTCCGGTATGATCTGGATGCCGCGCTCTTCAAACGCCGCGCGAATGCCATCACTGACCATGCCACCGTCCCAAGGCCCCCAATTGATTGCGACGACGAAACAGTCAGGCCGCGAATTGCGTATGGCCCAGGCAGTTCTGTTGAGCGCTTCGTTGGCCATTGCATAGTCCGCTTGTCCGGGATTGCCGAACCGGCCTGCAATGGAGCTGAAAAGGGCAACGAATTTCAATGGGTCCATCGAACAACCGGCGAGCAGGGCGTGAATGCCTCTGACCTTTACGGTAAAGACCTTTTTGAACTGCTCCTCGGTCTTGTCCTTGATCAGCTTGTCGGCCAACTGGCCGGCGCCGTGAATGATGCCGCTGATCGGTCCCCACTTGCTGCGGACAACGGAGCAGACATGCATCACGGCCGGCATGTCGGCTACATCGACAGGGTAGTATTCGGCCTCGGAGCCCGCATTTCGGAGGATCGCGAGATTGCTCCGGATTTCCCGGCTCGCGATGATCCGGGCAGCCTGGCTGGAAATGGATTTCAGCGAAACCTTCCTTCCCTCTGCGGCTGCCATCCGCGACAAGTCTCCGCGGATCTGTTCCTCTGTGGCGGTCGGCGAAATGCCCGCCGGCGTATCAACGAGCGGGGAACGCCCGAGCAGCGCGAACTTCAGACGCTTCTTTTTGGCGAGTTCGATGACGGTTTGCGCCGTAATGCCGCGACCGCCGCCCGACACGATGACGACCGAGCCTTCATCGAGCATCTGATGCTGCGAAACCTCGTCCGTCGCGGGTTCGAGGACGCATACCGGAACGAGGCGGCGACCGTCGGATGTCAGTCCAACCTCGACGTCCTCCCCGCCTTGCAGGATTTCCTCGATCAGCTTCTGAACCGTATCGGGATGAAGATTGCCGTCCTCATCATGACGCCGCTCGATGTCGATCGCCTTGCAGGACGCATTCGGCCATTCGTGACGCGCCGTCTTGACCAGGCCTGTCAAGCCGCCCTTGCTTGCGCGGTAGACGTCCTTCATCGTTCGTCCGAAATCGCCTCCGGTGTCCTGGAGCGTGATGAATGCGCCGCCTTTCGTCGAGAACTCCGGCGCAATTTTCGAAGCGGCGCGCAAGGCTGCTAGATGCACATCCTCTTTCGACAGGTTCTCCGACAGGCCGCTTGTAACGATAAGGGTGTCGAATTTATCCGCTTCGTCCGGATGGATGATCGAAACGTCCAACCCATTCTTGCGCAGCCCGGCCGCCAGAGCATCGGCTACCCGTGGCTCGCAGTTTGTGAGAGCAATCCGCTTGTCGGGTCCAAGCCATCGACTTTTTTGCCGGCTGGCCTGTTTGTGCTCCAGTTCGACGCGTTGCCGGTAAAGACCGGACCCTGAATAATCCGACTGCCCCAGCGTGACTTTCGTCGCTTCTTTTGCATCGCTCACCGATACGCCAAGCGGCGCGGCAGAGCCAATTGCGGCTGCGATCTGGTTGAGCGTTCGCAGTTCGGACAGACGCGAGGGCTCAATTTCAGGCATGTCGGGCATGCGCTCGCGCAGGGTCGAGAGAACCTCGACCTGCTTGATGGAGTCGATGCCGAGTTCGCCTTCGAGATCCATATCGAGGTCGAGCATTTCAGCGGGATAGCCCGTCTTCTCGGAAACGATGTCGCGAACGATGGCGCTGATATCACCGACGACAGGCATGGCGGCGACAGGCACGGGCGCTTCGACTTGCGGCGCAACCTCTGCGGCGGGCGCTGTCGCTATGGGGGCGACCTCCACTGGCGCCGGCGCGGCAGAGCCGATTGCAGCAGCGATCTGGTTGAGGGTTCGCAGTTCGGACAGACGCGAAGGCTCGATTTCCGGCATGTCGGGCATGCGCTCGCGCAGGGTCGAGAGGACCTCGACCTGCTTGATGGAGTCGATGCCCAGTTCGCCTTCCAGATCCATGTCGAGATCGAGCATTTCGGCAGGATAGCCGGTCTTCTCGGAGACGATGTCGCGAACGATGGCGCTGATATCACCGACGACGGGCATGGCGGCGACAGGCACGGGCGCTTCAACTTGCGGCGCGACCTCTGCGGCGGGCGCCGGCGCAACAGGGGCGACCTCCACTGGCGCCGGCGCGGCAGAGCCGATTGCAGCAGCAATCTGGTTGAGGGTTCGCAGTTCGGACAGACGCGAAGGCTCGATTTCCGGCATGTCGGGCATGCGCTCGCGCAGGGTCGAGAGGACCTCGACCTGCTTGATGGAGTCGATGCCAAGTTCGCCTTCGAGATCCATGTCGAGATCGAGCATTTCGGCAGGGTATCCGGTCTTCTCGGAGACGATGTCGCGAACGATGGCGCTGACATCACCGACGACGGACGCAGGCGCGGCTGCGACAGGCGCTGGCGCTTCGACTTGCTGCGCAACCTCTGCGGCGGGCGCTGTCGCTATGGGGGCGACCTCCACTGGCGCCGGCGCGGCAGAGCCGATTGCTGCGGCGATCTGGTTGAGGGTTCGCAGTTCGGACAGACGCGAAGGCTCGATTTCCGGCATGTCGGGCATGCGCTCGCGCAGGGTCGAAAGGACCTCGACCTGCTTGATGGAGTCGATGCCGAGTTCGCCTTCGAGATCCATGTCAAGGTCAAGCATTTCAGCAGGATAACCAGTCTTCTCGGAGACAATGTCGCGAACGATGGCGCTGACATCACCGACGACGGACGCAGGCGCGGCTGCGACAGGCGCTGGCGCTTCGATTTGCTGCGCAACGATCTCTGCGGCGGGCGCTGGCGCCACGGAGGCGACCTGTGCTGGCGCGGTCACAGCGCCTCCGATTGCAGCGGCGATCTGGTTGAGGGTTCGCAGTTCGGACAGACGCGAAGGCTCGATTTCCAGCATGTCGGGCATGCGCTCGCGCAGGGTCGAAAGGACCTCGACCTGCTTGATGGAATCGATGCCGAGTTCGCCTTCCAGATCCATGTCGAGGTCGAGCATTTCAGCGGGATAACCAGTCTTCTCCGAGACAATGTCGCGCACGATGGCGCTGACGTCATTGGCGACCGCAGCCGGAGACGCGGCAACGGGCGCGGGCGCCGGAGCTACGGGAGCAGGCGTCGCTGCGACAGGAACAGGCGCAGCGGGAGGCGTCGGCGCCGCTAGTGGCTGCGCCACAGGTAGAACCGCAGATTGACCTGCAGTCGTTTGCACCGTTTCAGTCGTTCCAGTCACTTCCAGCACTGCGCTTTCCTTCCGTACGGGCGCTTCTGCCTCCCGCTTCTCAACTTTCGGCGGATAGGGTTTCCGGTAGTTCGCGCCATTCAGATAAAGGGCGTGTTTCTTCGGAACGGGCAGCGGCGCCGGCGCCGGCGCCTCCTTGAAGAGGAAGTCGGTCTGGACCGGCAATCCCGACACACACAGTCTGCCGACGGCGCGCATCAAAGCCTTCATTCCGTTTTCGCGCCCATCGTCGAGCGCCACGCTGACATGCGGTTTGTCGGCCAGGATCTGGCCAATCAACTTGGTAAGGACGGATTTCGGGCCGACTTCGATGAATGTCCTCACGCCGTCCGCATGCATGTGCTCGATCGTTTCGCGAAACCGGACCGGTTTCGCGATCTGTTCGGCCACGATTTCAATGATTGACTCCACGTTGCTGGGGTAAGGCGACGCCGTTGTGTTCGCATAGACGGGAATGGAAGGTTCATGCACGCCTTGACCGGCAATGACGGAATGGACGATCCGCGCCGCGGCCGCGACGATCGGCGAATGAAACGCCGTCGATACCGGCAACTCCCTGACTTGCAGCTTCATCGCCACCAGCCGCTCGGCGACTACCGCTAAAGCAGCTTTTGTTCCTGACAGGATCACTTGCCCGGGACTGTTGTCATTCGCAATGACCACCTCTCCATTGGCCGCCGAAAGAACCGGTTCAACGGTTTCCTTGCCCGCCATGACCGCAAGCATGCCAGCGTCGGCGCCGCTTGCGACCTGGGCCATTGCTCCTCCACGGCCGTGCGCGATCTTGACGACCGAAGCTTCATTGAAGACACCGGCGGAATGAAGCGCCATGAGTTCACCGAAACTGTGACCGGTGACGACCGCTGGCAGGATTCCGAGACCGGCAAGCACCGACATGTGTGACAACGCCATGGCCGCAATGGCCGGTTGGGCGTTTTGGGTCGCCGTCAGTCGCTTGAGCTGGTCTGCGCGTTTTGCGTCGTCGAAGGGTTCGGGGCAGAAAACCACCTTCGATGGCAGTTCGAGACCTTCAGGCGTCGCCGCGTCGGTGTGTTCCCATGCTTCACGGGCACAGTCGAACTGCATGGCGAGGTCGCCGCCCATGCCGAGATACTGACTGCCTTGCCCCGAGAAGACGAAGCCGATTTGGCCGGGTTGGGTCGGGCCGGTTTCGAAAGTTACGTCAGGCGTGGAAAAGGGCTTGGCTTTTTCGACAATTGGCAAAACAGCGCCGACCGTCTGTTTCAGCTCATCGAGAGAGGACGCGACGATGGAAAGTCGGAACTGGTCCGCTGCCTTGAAGGCGTGCAACGTTTCCTGAGAATGATGCGGCAGGTCGGCGTCGGCGGCTATGGATGCGACGCGCCCTTCGATGCTTTCGCGCAAACTTTCCGCAGACGAGGCGGAGAACAGGAAAAGTTCGGCAGGCGAAGTCCGGTATTTGGCGGGGCGTTGTCCCGCGCCCGTGTATTCTTCGAGAGCGACATGGAAATTCGAACCGCCGAAGCCAAAGGAACTCACGGACGCCCGACGCGGCGGCTCCCCTTCCGCCTTGAACCACGGCAAGGCTTTCGTGTTGAGATAGAAGGGCGAGTCCTCTATTGCGAGCTTGGGATTAGGCTTGTTGATGTTGACTGTCGGCGGCAGAACCTTGTGATGCAGCGCCAGGACGGCCTTGATAAGTCCAGCGGCGCCGGCCGCAGACTTGGTGTGTCCGATCTGGGATTTCACCGATCCGAGCGCGCACCAGGCTTTGGAGCCATCCGCTGCGGCGTTGAAGGTTTCTGACAGCCCGTTAAATTCCGCTGCGTCCCCGGCGCGCGTGCCGGTGCCGTGCGCTTCGATGAGCTCGACAGTCCTCGGGGAGTACCCCGCCATTTCGTAGGCGCGTTTCAAAGCCAGAGCCTGCCCGCCGGCGCGCGGCGCATAGACGGCGGTTCCCGAGCCATCCGACGATGATCCAATGCCGCTGATGACGCCGTAGATCGTATTGCCGTCGCGTTCCGCGTCCTCAAGCCGGCGCAGCGCCAGAATGCCACAGCCCTCGCCCATCAGCGTTCCATCGGCGTCGTCCGAGAATGGCCGGCAATAGCCGGTCGGCGACATCGCCGGAGTCTTCGAAAAACACATATACATGAATATGTTGTTGAGTGCGTCGGAGCCGCCCGTCAGAACCAGATCGGAATCACCGAGCCAAAGTTCCTGCATCGCGTATTTGACGGCGGCCAACGAGCTGGCGCATGCAGCGTCGGCGGTCATGTTCGTGCCGTTCAGGTTCAGACGATTGGCGATGCGCCCGGCGACCACATTGCCGAGAAGTCCGGGGAATGTGCTTTCATTCCACTCCCCGTAGTGGCTCGAAATGTTCTCTGCGATCCGACCAGCCTCGTCTTCCGATATGCCGGCTTCCTTCATGGCTTTCAGCCATATCGGGCGGTTCAGTCTGCTGGCCATGTCTCCGATGAGTTCAGTCCCTGCGGCGACGCCGAGAATGACGCTGGTCCGGTCGGTGTCGAACTTGTCGAAAGAAGTTCGCGTAGCCTCAGCCAACACCCGTTTGGCGACGTAGAGCGCGATGAGTTGCACCGTGTCAGTCGTCTGCACCACCGCAGGCGCAGTGCCAAACTCAATTGGATCAAATGCAAACGATGGAATGAAAGCGCCGCGCTTCGAGTAGGTCATGTCCGGCGTTTTGGGATCCGGATCGTAGTAATCCTCAACGCGCCAATGGGTTTCCGGCACGTCGGACGTAACGTCGCGCGCCTCGAGAATATCGCGCCAGTAGCCTATGTCCGTGCCGCGGCCCGGGAACATGGAGCCAAGCCCAACAATTGCAATCGGTGTGTGCAGTCTCGTTTTCTCGCTGGACATTTTGATTACTCCTGTTGAACTAACTTTTTGTCCGGCCTTATCGAATGAGCGTCAGCCGTCGTGGTGAGAACGTTAACAATGCAGAGGGCATTTCGACGCCCGCCGCCCTTAGCTGGTGCATTCTGGTGACCACGCATGCGCCTTCCAGCAGGTTGAGCGCCACCTGACCGACGGTCCGGTTTTCCATTGGCTCCAGGAAAGAGCCCCGGACCCAGTCGTTGAAGGATCCCATCGCCGGCCCGCACCAGATCTGATAGTCGATGCGTCGGTCTTCATTTCCTTCACGCGCCCACTGCGCCCCCATGAACAGGTAGCGGCGGAACACCAGCGCCAATTGTTGTTTCGGATTCGTATCCGCCATCTCGGCAAGAGCCGGATTGGAGTCGGCGTAATGCGCGCGTGTGCGGGCCCAGGCCTGGGAAAAACTCTCCAGGAAAATCTGACGTTCGAGCCATTGCTGATCTTTTTCAGGCAAATCGCCGAATGCGTCGTAGCGGCGGTAGATTTCATAAAGTCGCTGCGCCTTGACGGGAAACATGGATCCTTTCTTCAGCACCTGGACCTTCACGCCTCTTTCGAACATGTCGGCGGCCGGCGCCATCATGACGTCGGCGAGATCGCAGTCAGCAAGAAGCTGCTTTCCCGATTCAGAAAGTCCGGATTCGACGCAGGCCTGGTTTACCGATCCTGTCAGGACGTAGTCAGCCCCCATCTGGAACGCGCTTGCCACAGCCTCCGGCGTTCCAAGACCGCCGCCTGCGCCAAGGCGAACGGGTCGATCGAATGCGTGTTTCTCGACAAGGCTGTTCCTCAAGGCGGCAATGGCTGGGAAAAGAGCCTGAAGTGGACGATTGTCGGTATGTCCACCAGAGTCGGCTTCGACGGATATGTCTTCGGCCACCGGCAACCGGCTTTGAAGTTCTGCCTGGAGTTCGGTGATGCGACCGGCCGCCGCCAGTTCACGAAGAATATCGGTCGGCGGCGGCGCCATGAACTGGGCGGCCACCTCCGGCCGCGAGACCTTTGCAAAGACATGATTGCTTCTCTCGATCTCGCCATTCGGATTCAGCGTCAGGCCATTGGCTGCGTAACGCACGATTTCTGGAGAAAGCTTCATGAAAGCCGACGCCGAGACCCTGGAAACCCCGTGGTCGAGATACAGATCGACGACCTCGCGCTCACGTTCGGGGCGGTCCGGCGCGTGGATGAGGTTTGATCCCCAGGGCGCGCCAGCGTCGACGCCGGCTTTGATTTCATCGAGGGCTTCTGCGATTACGGGCGGCCGCAAGCCGGCTGCGCCAAAAAACCCCAACAATCCGTGCTTGCTGGCGGCTACGACCATCCGCGCAGTCGTAATCCCGCGCGCCATCGCTCCGACGACATAGGGAAAACGACAATTGTGGGCCGTGGTGAAGTATCGACCCCCAAGCCACTCCGGATATTGCGTCGGCAAAACGGCAATCAGTGAAGCGTTGGCGTCCATTGCGGACGGCTCATGCAAGGCTTTGGCGGAGGCTTCTACAGCTTCGGCATAGACTTCATTATCCTCCAGACCGACCGCAAATCTGCCATGAGACGTCTTGAAAACCCCGACAGGCTTCCGAAAGTTAACAATGTCTGCAATTTTTGGGTGCAACAGCGCCTTGATCCCAAGACCGTCTTTTACATCCAACTCCAGTTGATCGGCGTCTTTGTAGCGCCCGCCCTGCGCTTTATCAAAGTTCTTATTCAAATGCGTCTCAGCCTCCAGTTATATTACCTGGGCGCACAAGTATCTAAACTCCATAAATATACAATATATGGATTATTAATCTATTATATTCACCGTCTTCATATATAATGTACATGTTAATTCCTGTTTTAACAAGCACTATAAATGCGATTCTTAGTTGTTTATTAATCCTTGAAATTTGCATAAAATTTTATAATTTAACTTATTAAGTGTATCGAGTCAACTCAATCAACCATAAATTTGTCACCTCCCCCTACCCGATCATACCTATTCAGTGACTGGCCTTTGATCGGCGCGCATATTCACGAGAGCATATCAACGCGCCTGCATCGATGAATTGCCCGTAAAAGGGCTGGGTAATTTCCCAATGAAAGCAGGAGGTTGGATATCTCAGTTTTTTGACTGGGCCACCCAGCGCACTTAATGCCGTAAGAACCAAATGGATATATCTCATGGTCTACGACTTGGCCTCTGGCCGGGACGGAGAGATGCGCATGCGATCGAAAATCACGCGGCTGGCGAACGAACAGCCTGGCGCTGTAATCCGGAAACAGGAACCCGGGATCACTCCATAAACGCCAATTCTCTACGATCGACACATTGACGCCTTACCCGTAAAAATTGATACCGGGTATTTCGTCAGGCTGCATGACGCCCCAGTCCTTTCATCCGACCCACGATAACCATTCTCTCTTGGTCCGATCTCGGTTAAAGCTCTCGCATAATGCAAAGAGGAAATCCGGCCATGTCTGAACCCGAAACACCGACGCTCGACGCCGGTGCGATCGAAATCCTGAAAAAGGTCACGACCGCCACCCTGACGACGATCCTTTTGAAGAAGGGGTTGCGCAATGTATGGATGCGCGGCGCAATGCCATTGCGACCCGACCAGGAACGCGTGGTGGGACCCGCTTTCACCTTTCGCTTCGTTCCGGCCCGCGAGGACCTGGCGACACCGGCGAGCTGGGGCAGTCCGATCTCGACGCGGGCGGCGATCGAGGCGATGCCCGAGGGCGCCTTCGCGGTCATTGACGCAATGGGGATTTCCGACGCCGGCGTGTTCGGAGACATTCTGTGCGCCCGCATGGTCAAACGACAAGCAGCCGGCATGGTGACCGACGGCGTTGTCCGCGATCTGGAAGGCGTTCTGGGAACCGGACTTCCCGTCTGGTGCCGGGGCGCCGCCGCGCCGCCCTCGGTCGCCGGTCTGACTTTCGTCGGCTGGGAAGAGACAGTCGGCTGCGGCGGGGTGTGCGTGATTCCCGGCGACATCGTGGTGGCCGACCGGGACGGCGCCGTGTTGATCCCGAAAGCCTTTCTCGGCGACATTCTCAAGGAAGCGCCCGAACAGGAGCGTCTGGAAGGCTGGATCGTGACGGAAGTCGAGCGCGGAGAAAAACTGCCGGGGCTCTATCCTATGAATGACGAAACCCGCGCGCGCTACGAGAAATGGAAAGAAGGCGGGCATTAGCCGCTTCGCGCCGCAAGCTGACCCACTGTCGGACATTAAACCTTCGTCGTAGACGGCACGCGTCGCGGTTTTGGCGCCCGCCTGCCGCAGCTTACCCACGCACGAATGTAAAACGGCAAAATGTCATTAAAAATAAAGACCTGGCGGCATTTCCGTCGACGCATTCGCTCAACTGCAACAAATCTCAAGAATAACAAGCAATTGCGCCGGACCGCAGATCCGACTTGCTTATTCTTCTTGAATCCCGATAGCTCCCTGCTAGTTTGCAGAGCCGGGATGGCAAGCAAACAGAGAAATCCATTCCTTGAAACGGGAGGCATCCATGAAACTACTGAAATCTATCGCATTTGCCGCAGCGCTCGTCGCAACACCGGCGCTGGCGCAGACGCAGCTTTCGATCGCGACCGGCGGCACCGGCGGCGTCTACTACCCAATGGGCGGCGGATTGGCCGAGATCATCAACAAGCACGTTGAAGGCTACAACGCCACGGCGGAAGTAACCGGCGCATCGGTCGAGAATATGGGTCTGATCGCCACCGGCGACGCGGATCTGGCGATTGGTCTCGCCGACACTGTACAGCAGGCCTACTCGGGCACCGGACGCTTCGACGGCCAGCAACTGCCGATGATCCGCGCCATCGGATCGCTCTACGCCAACATGGTTCAGATCGTGACGCTCGCCGATTCCGACGTCAAATCGATCGAGGACGTTCCCGGCAAGCGGGTCTCCGTGGGCGCGCCTGGTTCAGGCACCGAGGTCAATACGAAGACGCTTCTCAACGCCAACGGCATTTCATTCGATGACTTCACCGTTGAGCGGCTGAACTTCAACGAAACAGCAGACGCCCTCAACAATGGCGATATCGATGTCGGTTTCTGGAGCGTCGGCGCTCCTACATCGTCGATCCTCAACCTCGCCACCACGAACAATATCCGCATGATACCGCTCACCCAGGCGCAGATCGATGCTGTGGTCAGCAAGGATTCGGTCATGGCGCCGCTTGCGCTGCCGGCTGGCGTCTACACCGGCGTAAGCGAAGAAACGCCGACTATCGGTGTTCCGAACGTGCTCGTCGTCTCGTCTGAAATGGACGAAGACACGGTCTACGAGATCACCAAGGCGATGTACGAAAATATCAAGGAACTGCAGGCCGTGCATCCGGCGGCGAACGAAACAACCGTCGCCTTCACGATGGCTGCGACGCCTGTGCCCCTGCATCCCGGCGCTATCCGGTATTTCGAAGAAATCGGAGCCGAGATTCCCGCAAAACTGCGCCAGTGACACTGACGCACAAAGGAGGGCTTCTGGCCCTCCTTCTTCTGTCGCAACCGGCCGCCGCAGGCATGCTGACCGCAACAGTGATCGATGGCGCGGAAGTCGCGCGCCTGCCTGTGCCCGAGGGCGCAGGGTGGTGCGTTCTCTGGCGCCATTCCGTACAGGGCTTCGAGGTCAAGGACTGCTACGAAAACCGCGCGGGTCACATGGTGCTCGTACGATCGCACCAGCCGGACTTTGCTGCCGGCCTCGGGCATCTGATCGGCCGGGGACGGCAGGTATCGGACGGCGACGGCGGTTACTGGATCGAGGATATCGACGAGCCGGTGCCGCAGGACTCCTACATTCTCAGACCCGGAAGCATGGCCGTGAATCATCGGCTGAGCGCGGCGTCGGGCGAGGTTTCGCTCTCGGCCCTCGCCGCCCACGCCCGGGTGCGCATAACGCTTGAAACCGGAGACGGCGAATGAGCGACGAAACGCAATATGGCCAGCCGAAGATCGTTCTTCGCGCAATCACCGTCGTTGGAATCCTGCTGTCGCTGTTCCAGCTCTACGCGTCGGGCATCCAGCCGCTTGGCCTGTTTATCCTGCGCCCGATCCATCTGGGCTTCATTCTCGTCCTGTGTTTCCTGATGCTGCCGGTAACCGGCGACCGCCCGCGCGGCGTCATTGGCTGGGCGATAGACGGTCCGCTTATCCTGTGCGGCGTGCTTGCCGGCTACTGGGTGCCGTCGCATATCGACATCATCGCGAACGCAATCATCCCTCGCCAGATCGACGTCATCGTCGGCATCATTACGGTCCTGGTGGTGCTCGAGGCGACTCGCCGCGCCATCGGCATGGGACTGACGATCATCGGCGTCGTGTTCATCATTTACGCCTTCGCCGGCAACAGAGGCGAACTGCCCTGGCTCGCCGACTTCATGCCCGGCATTCTCAATCACCGTGGCTATTCGATCGATCGGCTGGCCAGCCAGTTGACGCTGGGCGCGGAGGGCCTGTTCGGTCTGCCGATCGGGGTTGCGGCGACCTTCATCTTCGTCTTCGTGCTCTTTGGCGCGTTTCTCGAAGTCACCGGCGCCGGCAAGTTCTTCATCGATCTCGCCTATGCCGCGACCGGACGCCAGCGCGGCGGCCCGGCCAAGGCCGCGGTCATCGCCTCAGCCGGCATGGGGTCGATCAGCGGCTCGGCCATCGCCAATGTGGTGACAACGGGCGCCTTCACGATCCCGCTGATGAAACGACTGGGATACCGGCCGGCGCAGGCCGGAGGCATCGAAGCCGCCGCCTCGACCGGCGGCCAGATCATGCCGCCGCTGATGGGCGCCGGCGCCTTCCTTGTCAGCGAATTCACGCGCATTCCCTACATCGAGATCGTCATGATCTCGATCTTCCCCGCGATCCTGTATTTTGGCTCGGTCTACCTGCTCGTCCACATCGCGGCAGTGAAGCAGGGCATGGAGGGCATTCCGTCCGACGAATTGCCGCGGGTGCGCGACGTGCTGGCCGAAGGCTGGCATTTCCTGCTTCCGCTGGTCGTGCTGATATGGCTGCTTGTACTCGGCTATTCGCCGATGCGCGTCGGTTTTTACGCCATCATTGCCGTCGTCGCCGCCGCGGCGGTGCGGGGTTTGTACAACTACGCCACGAACGAACCAACGCTGGACGGCCTGGTCGCGCTTGCAAAAGCCGGCGTGATGAAGACGCTCGAAGCGCTCGAACTTGGCGCGCGCAACGCGGTTCCCGTCTCGATGGCCTGCGCGGTGGCGGGCATCGTCGTCGGCGTGGTGGGGCTTACGGGGCTTGGCCTGAAGTTCTCGGCCATGATGCTCGCCTTCTCTGGCGGCCACCTCCTCTTGGCGCTTGTTCTCGTCGTGATCGCAAGCCTTATCCTAGGCATGGGGCTGCCGGTGACGGCCGCCTATATCGTCCTGATCATCCTGGTCGGTCCGGCGCTGACCAGCGAGTTCGGCGTGCCGCTGCTGATCGCGCATCTCGTCGTGTTCTGGTGGAGCCAGGATTCCAACGTGACGCCCCCGGTGGCCCTTGCGGGTTTCGCAGGGGCGGCGATTGCGAACGCCAGTCCGACGGAGACGTCGGTACAGGCGTGGAAATACGCCAAGGGCCTGTATCTCATTCCGCTCTTCATGGTGTACAATCCGTCGATCATCGAAGGCGGGCCGATACTGCTTGTGCTGTGGAACGGCCTGATCGTGATACTCGCCCTGGCGGCCTTTGCCGCGGCTCTGGAGGCGTTCCTGTTCGGACCGATTCCCCTCTGGCAGCGCGCGCTGATCATCCCCGGAGTAATCGCCATTTTCTGGCAGTCGATACCGATCGAGGCGGCCGGCGCAGCCTTGATCGTCGTGCTGTTCGCCCTGAACTGGTTCAGCGCCCGAAAACATGCCGGGCCGGTTCAATCTTCGACATAGATTTCCGAAAGCCAGCCGAGTGGGAATCCTGACCTTCAGCATAAACGTCACGTTGGACGGTTGTATCGACCACGAGGCGGGGATAGCCGACGACGAGACACACACCTTCTTCTCCGATCTCATGAACGAGAACGGCGCGATGTTGTGGGGCCGCGTTACCTACGAAATGATGGAGAGCTACTGGCCGAAGGTCGCCCGGGGCGAGGTGGACGCGCCGCCAGCGATGCGCAAGTGGGCGGTCAACCTGGAGATCAAGCCGAAATACGTGGTGTCATCGACGCGAAAGGACTTCCCGTGGACCAACAGCCACCACCTTGAGGGTGATCTGCAATCCGGCGTACAGAAACTGAAAGACGCAACCCCGGACGGCGTGCTCCTTGGCAGCGGCAAGCTCGCGGTTGAACTGGATCGGCTGGATTTGATCGATGAGTACAAGTTCCTCGTCCACCCCAGGGTCATCGGCCACGGCCCCACTCTTTACGAGATCGGCTTGCCGAGCGCGCGGCATCTGGAGCTTGTCTCGTCGAGACCGCTTCAAAACGGCGTCGTTGCGATGCACTACCAGCGCGCGCTGACCAACGACGCAACGCCACATTGAGTTTCGGCAGCTAGTTGCCCATCTGGTTCAAGAGGTTCTTGATCAGGTCCCGCGGCTCGTCGCCCGTCCCGTCCTGCGATTCCGGCAGTACCGTTTCGAGGGCCTGGTCGGTCAGGCTCCGCTCTTGCCGGGGTTGTTCGGCAGGCGCATTGTTGACCGACGCCGTGCGGAGCGGATTAGGCTGCGGGATCGGCACGATCTCGATCGGAGGCACAAGCTCCAGGTTTTCCACCCCTGCGGGAGGTTGGGTGGTGGCGGTCTGCTCCCGAACCACCGGAGCATCGGATTGCCCGTCCCCGGTCGGCAAAGCCGCCTGACGGTTCGATCTGTCGCGCCGGTTTGAGCCGCCACTGTTGAGAACGCCCTGCAGCAGGGAATTGACCAGATCGCCGCTTTCGCCGGACGTTTCTCCGGATGCGTTTCCGCCGCTGTTTCCGAGTTGCTGGATCACGCCTGTGATCGCTTTGTCAGCGTTGGCGTTCTCCCCGCCGCCAAGCAGGTCCGTGATGGAGCCGGCGTTGCCTGAGGCGCCGCCAGCGAGACCGCCGACCAGGCTCCCGAGACCCGACAATGTCTGGAGCGCCTGAGCCGGGTTTGAGAGAATATTGCTGATATCGGGATAAATGCGCGGGCCGGACAAGGGGCCGGTGATGATGATCGGCATACCAAGACCCGCCACGTCGAATTCACCGCCTTGCCCGTTGAGCGAACGCACCACCCGCGGGTTCAGACGCATGTCGATGGTCTGGTCCGCAAGATCGACCGAGCCTGTTCCGTCCATGCGCACCAGCGGTCCCAGCAGTTTCAGATCGTCGGTTTTGGCAACGCCCTGGGCAACCGTGAAAGTCACCGACAGTTCGGTGAATTCCGTCTTGTCTCCTGCGTCCTGCTGCGCGCTTCCGCTCGAAATCAGCGCCTGGACATTGCTGAAGAGCTTGGCGACGTCGACGCCGCGGATCGCGCCGTCGGAAAAGACCACGCGCGCCTCGCCATCGAGCGAACGCGCCAGAGCATAGGTGTCGTCACCGGCGCCCTTGAGCGCGACAGCGGCGTCGAGCGCGCCTTCGAGCCTCGTAAATCCGGCCGCGTCGTCAAGAAACGGCATGGCGCTGACATTGGCGAGCCGGGCGGAGATTTCGACAGCCGGCGTCCCCGTGCCATCGGCGACGATTTCGGCGGAAACCGAACCGTCGTAAAAACCTGCTTCCGGTATGGTGAGACGCGCGACGCCATTCTTGACCGACAGCGAAGCCGTCGCTGGCCCCGCCTTGACGTCGCCATATCCGATCCGTTCCGCCTTTAACCGTATGTCGGCGTCGAGATCGCGCAGCGCGGACAGGTCAACGGGGGTCGAGGACTGCGATGCGAGGGCCGAAGCGGAGCTCGAACCGCCTGCGCCTGATTCATCACCTGCGCCGGTCAGCTTGGCGAAATCCAGCGTATCGACGGCAAGCGACGCCGTGATGGTGGTCTTTCCAGCCATGCTGACGGATGCGCTGCCGGTCGCTGTCATGTCGTCCAGCGTAATGCGCGCATTGTCGAGCGACACCCGATCGCTGCTTGCCGCAATGGCGCCGCTATAGGCGAAACGGCCGATCGGCGTTCCCGGATCATTGTTGAGCCAGCGTAGAAGACCGCTCAGCGACGCCGTCTCGATCGAGGCATTGCCGTTGGCGCTGCCGTCGAGACCGACCGTTCCAGAGAAGCGCGCATCGACCGGCTTTGACCTGAGTTCGACCGTCAGCGGCCCCGGCTCTCCGCTCAAAAGCCCCGCGAGTGCGACCGACGTCGAAAGTCCCACCGTCTCGCCATTCCAGTTCATGGTCCCGGACACATCGACGGGGTTTGCTATATCCGACACTTCCGCCCTGATATTGAGACCGGTTATGTTTTCCGCGCCCGGTCCGATCGCCTCCGCCAATTCGGGAACAACAGCCGCGCCGTCGGCGATCGTCACCACGCCCTTCATGTTCACGGATTTGCGGATCGTGTCTTCATCGAGGCCGTAGAAGGCATATTGCACGTCGGAACCGAGCCTGCCCGTCACCGGCGCAGACACGCCAGCGAGTTGCATCAGGCTTGCGATATCGATGCCTGTAACCGTCGCATAACCACGGATCGCCGGCGTATCAGAATTGAAATCCGCCCGCACTCCAACCTTGAGGCCGCCGCCGGCGACCTGCTGCGAGATCACGGTCGCGTCCAATTCTCCATCCTTGAGCGTGGCCTGCGCCGCAACGCCTCGCGCGACGGCGTCGCCGGCCTTGACGGCTTCGGCCTGAAGATCAAAATCCACATCAAACTGCCTGAGCGCGGAAAGGTCCGGTGCTCCGCCGCTATTGCCCACCGTGGCGTCGGTCGCCTCGCCTGCGCCGACTTCCGGTTCGAAGGCGGCATAGTCGAGCACGCCGGCCCTGATGCCGACGCTGACATGGTCACGGGCGCCGGGCGTGTAGGCCATGTCCAGCCGCATCGGCTGGCCCGCGCTCATGATCTCGCCGTCGGCGACCCGATAACTTCCATCCGCGGCCAACTGGATCGATCCCTTGGCGCTGACGCTTTCCACCGCCGGATGCGGCGGCGGCTGCATGGTTCCGGAGAACGTGAATTGCGACGGCTGCCGGTTCAGGAGGTCGCGCAGAGAACCGATCTCGCCTTCGAACGTCATGGCCGTGCCATCAATCGTTCCGGAAAAGGCAAGCTTAGCCGGTTTCTCGATACCTGGGACCGTCAGGTCCAGATTCAGATCGCCGGCGATCTGCCGGACGCCGGCGCCGCCGTCTTCCAGCACTTCGCCGTCGCGAATACGAAACCGATCGATCGCGAGTTTTTCGAGATAGCCGGCGGCCATTTCGAACACGTCTTCTTCCTGTCCGGTCTGTGGCGCCTCCGCGGAGGATGGGGCCGCTGAATCGGATAGTATGATTTGTGGTTTTTCGAGTTCAATTCCAGTGATCTGAATTCTGTCGGACAGAAGCGACATCACCCGAACGGAGGCGACCACCTTGCCGGCATTGGCGGCGAGCGCCTTGTCCGCCGAAAGGTAGGCGACGTCGCTTGCAACAATTCCGAAGTCGGGAAAAACGGAAAAACGGACCGGACCAGCGAGCGTGATGTCAGCGCCCGACGCCGACGACACCTGCCGGGCAAGCATTGTTCTGAGCGAATCCGTGCCGAAGGCGAGCGGCAGCAAGTAAATGATAGCAGCAAACAGAAGCGCCAGGGCCGCTATGGCCGCCAGGACCTTTTTCATGGTCACGGTTCTCCCCGGGCTTCTCACTCAGTAACAGTGCGTATTGTTCCTGCGCCCGGTCGTCAGGAGCGAATCACCGCCGCACCGATAGCCGATTATTACCCGAAACCAGGTTTCGGCGAAACAAAACCCAACCCCGTCGCCCAAAAGCAATCGAAGAGACTACCCATGTGGCAGGGTATTTTATCGATAATTATCAGTATGTTTGCGGAATCACTTGAAAAGACGATTCTGTTACTTCGCAGATTCGATCAAGTCTTCTACGCGCCCCCTGCGGCCTCTTCCTCGTGCGCAGCAGCCATAATTTCGTCGTCTTCCGCGACCTTTGCGAAAGACGGACGGGAGGTGATTTTCTCGATATAGGCGTCGAATACGGGTGTCTTGGGCACAAGTCCGAAACCCGTCATCAGTCTGAGCGCCCCACCCCAGAGAAGGTCCGCCGCGGTGAAGCGGTCGCCCGCCATGAACGCCGCAGCGGACAGGTTGGACTGGATGGCGTCGATAACGGTTTCAAAATTGCCGTAAGCCGAACGGCTGGCGGGCGGCGGTTCACGGCCCATTGACTTGTCGATCAGGGCCGGTTCGAAGCATGACGAGTAGAAAACGATCCAGCGCAGAAACGCGCCCCGGTCCGGGTCGCCGATCGTCGGCGCCAGTCCGGCGTCCGGAAAGGCGTCCGCCAGATAGATGTAGATCGCGGATTGCTCCGTCACTAAGGCGTCGTCGTGACGGATCGCCGGGACCTTGCCAAGAGGATTGATCGCGAGATAGTCGGGCTCACGCTGCTTGCCCGTCGCCATGTTGAGGGTGTGAAGCTCATACGGGGCGCCCAGTTCCTCAAGCAGGACCCGAATGCCTGACGCGCGCGTTCGGGGTGAATAGTAAAGCGTCACTCTGTCTGAGGCTGGCATTGAAATCTCCAATTGCTGAAGTGTCCGAGATAGTTACTTTATGCTTCCATGACTGTCAGAATGTGTCTGACAAGATCGAGCTCATACGCTTGTCGCAGACCGCGGCAACCGGGCCGCATCCTATCGGAGGACGCCATATGAAACACCCTGTCTTCAAGCTCAACAACGGCGTCGATCTACCTGCTATCGGCCTCGGCGTCTTCCAGTCCGGAGAAGACGGGACAGTCGAGGCGGTTAAAGCCGCGCTTTCCGTCGGCTATCGCATGATCGATACGGCGGCGGCATATGGCAACGAGGCCTATGTCGGCCAGGGCCTGCGTGAAAGCGGCGTCCCGCGGGAAGAGGTTGTCATTCAAACGAAGCTCTGGATGAGCGACTACGGCTTCGACAAAGCGCTGCACGGCTTCGACCGGTCCATGAACAAGCTTGGCCTCGAGACCCTGGACGTCTATCTGCTGCACTGGCCGCAGCCGAAACTGTTCGACCTGACGATCGAGAGCTGGAAGGCCTTGTCGCGCCTTCTCGAAGAGGGGCGTACACGCGCCATCGGCGTTTGCAACGCCTCTGTGGTCCAGATGAGAAAGCTGACGGAAGCGACCGGAGTAAAGCCGGTCCTGAACCAGATCGAGATGCATCCGTATTTCTCACAGGCCGCATTGCGCGAAGCGATCCTCGAGATGGGCGTCGTCCCGCAAGCCTGGTCGCCGATCGGGGGCGTCAGCAGCTATTCGGGCGACGGCTCGCTCATTCCGCTGGAGGACGAAGTTCTGATCAGGCTTTCCGGCAAATACGACAAGACCCCGGCCCAGATCATTCTGCGCTGGCATCTGCAGAACGGCGTTTCCATCATTCCCAAATCAGTGAACCCCGGACGCATTCGCGAGAACGCCGACATATTCGATTTTGAACTCGAAGCCGGCGACATCGCCGCAATGGACGCGCTCGACCGCGGTCAAAGGGCCGGCGCCGATCCGGAAGTCGCTTCCATGCAATATTTCGGCCGCGTCATCGAGGACTGAAAAGGCGAGGCAAACGCATCACCCCTACAAAAGGAGTCCTATGGCGCGCAGTGGCATTGCGCAAAACTCTCCGGATCCAGGTTCGCAATGGCGCAGGCGTAGGCGGGCAGATCCGCTGCCGAGAGCGGTTTGTGGCGCTGGTTGTAATCCCGCCTGTAGACGTCGCGGACCAAGCCTGGCCGGGCCAGATCTCTCCACAACGTTGCGACCGCTTGCACAGAAAATTCCTTCTGGCCGTATTCTTCGGAAAATACATATTCCTGCCGCCAGTCGCCAGCTACTGTCGATGACAAAGATCGCAGATTGGAAAGATAGTACGTCGTGTAGTCCAGCGGTTTTCCGCTCTCGACGTCATAGGTGAACAGCTGGAACCCGGGATTCTGTCCGAAGACCGGGCTGATCGCCGGAACGATCTTGTCAACGGCGACCGACTGCCCGTCTTTATCCAGAAGCAGTCGGAAATCATCGGAATGGATGTGGCCGGAAAAGTTGATCTCCATCCGTTTGGAATGAGATCGAAGCAGGTCGACAAGATCACCGGCGATGTCATCCCGCAGGAACGGAACGATGCCGGCGCGGCAGTTCCGGGCCTTCGTCTGAAGCGTCGAATAGGCGTCGATGCCCCACGGAATGTGGTGAACGATCCAGACGATGGCGTCTTTGGCTACCTGTTCGGCAAGTTTTGATCGCAACCATTGCAGTTGCAGCCTGGCGGCGTCTCGCCCATCGCCGCCGCATCTGTTGGCGTATTCGCGAGACCAGAGGATATCGTTGAGGACGATGATCACGCCGTTTTCGACGGTGGGGTGGCGCAACGCATAATAACCGCCCGCCCTGTAGCTTTCATTGAAATCCGTCGCGACGCGTTCGCTGCCAGCGGCGTTTCGAACGAATGCCGCGGTTTGTGCGAGGAATTCTCCGCCAGGCGCTATTTCATAGTCCCCGCATTCGGAATCGGTGTTGCCCAATGCAATGATCAAAGGCTTGTCAGGTAGCGCGCTGGCCAGCGACTCAATTACGAACCGGGCGGTGTGCTCGGCAAAGCGGCGCTGTTCAACAGAGCCAACGGCGACATCAAACGCACTCGCGGCGTCCGTCTCGAAATTATGGGACAGAAGATCGCCGGGATATATGACAAAATCAACGTCCGCCAACCTCTCGGCGATGGCGCCGAGCGCGGATTGAAGGAGCACAAAATTGGTGTCGCTCCCCCATTGCGAAGCCCGTTCCTCTGGAAACTTCGAGAATTGCGCGCTCCAGCGGCTGGTCTCGATCGTTCTCAGTTCCCTTGCAAGTTCCGGCGGCTGAAACGGATTGAAGTGAACATCCGACACCACACCGAAGAAGCCAGACGAATCGGCGGCGCCGGCGGCGACAGGATGCAGGATCAGATAGAGACCGGCCAGCGCCCTTGCAAACGGCCACATTGCCCGCATTACTCCGCAGGACCAATCTTGAATTCAATCGGCGCCAGGCCGTCCACGCCGCCCGTCAACACATCTCCAGGCTGTACAGGACCGACGCCGGACGGCGTGCCCGAGTAGATGAGATCGCCGGGCTGCAGATGATAATATCCGGACAGGTGGCTGACCACTTCCGGAACGCTCCACACGAGATCGGACAGCTTCTGGTCCTGTTTCGTTTCGCCTCCCACCTTGAGCCAGATCCGTTGAGGACCGATTTCGTCGAATTCGGCGACCCTGGTGATCTCCGAAATGATCGCTGAATTCTCGAACGCCTTGCCGAAATCCCAGGGACGCCCCTTCACCCGCGCCTGTTGCTGCAGATCGCGCCGGGTCATGTCGACGCCAACCGCATAACCGAAGATCGCGGAGGGCGCATCTTCGACGCTCACCCGAAACGCCGGAGCGCCGATGGCGATGACCAACTCGACTTCGTGATGCAGATCTTCTGTTCCGGGCGCATAGGGCGTTTCAGCGCCGCTGAGAACGATCGCGCTCGCAGGCTTGGTGAAATAGAACGGCGCCTCGCGATCGACTTCATGTCCCATCTCGGCGGCGTGGGCTGCGTAGTTGCGACCGACGCAGAAGATGCGGTGAACGGGGAAGCCGGCTGCTTCTCCCTTGACGGGAATGACGGGAGCGGCAGGGATGTCAAACAGCGTTTCGGTCATCACAACATTCTTTCCTGTTTCGGTTAACCTGATTCGGTTCTACGCGTTCGCTATCTCCCTTTTGCGCAAAAGTTCTTCGATCAACAAGGCGTTGACGGTGTCCGGCGATTCATATTGCACCCAGTGCCCGGCGTTCGGCACAAGATGAAAGCGGCTCTTCGGGTCGATGGCCAGGAGCGCTTCGCGGCGCTCCTCAAAATAACCTTTCACGACCGCGTCTTCCTGCCCCCAGATCGCCGACACGCTGACGGGCCAACGCTCCAGGCAATCCTTCAGCAGCATAGGATCGTTCGCAAGGCCGTGTCGGAACCGCGTCGCTTCGGCGTTTTGCGCCTGGATGAGGATCGCCGTTTCGTCAATCGCGTCCGGGCGCGCCAGCATCATTGCCTGAAGATTGTGGCGATGCGCCGCCATGCGCTCTTCACTATTTTGCGCAAACCGCCAGCTGCGCATTGCATTGCGCCGGCTGTTGACCCGCCCCAGGCCACCAGCGCCGACCATAATCATGCGTTCGACCTGGTTGCGGCGATGGGCGAGCATATGTCCCGCAACCCAGGCGCCGAAGGAAAAACCGGCGATCGAAAACCGGGGCAAGACCGGAAGTCCATCAATATTTTTCGACAGGGTTTCCGCTATCGCCGCAACGGATGTTGCCTCCAGCGGGTCAGAATCCCCGAAGCCGGGCATATCCGGGACGAAAAGCTGAAAATGCCGTGAAAGCGGTTCGATATTGCGAAACCAGTGCCGCCAGGAGCCCCATCCTCCGTGGAGCAGGATCAGGGACGGCCCCTCTCCCCAGATACGCCAAAGCGTCGTTCCTGCTGAATGTTCGAGGCGGCAAACCCGGGCAAGGGATTCCAGATCCTCAATTGTCGTTATGTTACGCTGCATAAAGATGATATCAAGGATAGAAACGAACTGACGACCCCCGCCGCCGATTAACAGGGCGCGTCAGTCAACAGGTTGCAAATCGCCTGTTCAGGCGATTTTCTTCTTCGGCCGACCCCGCATATGGGAACGCCCCTCTGAGTGATGCAATTCAGGCGGTGCCGATTCATATTCCGGCACGGGCGGAAGGTTTCGAATGGTCGCCTCCAGTTCGCTCAGCAAGTCCTGCAACTGCCTTGTCCGCTCCGACCCGAACGCATCGGCTATCTCGCTGTATAACTCCTCCACTTGTGGCGCTGCGCGTTCGATCACATCCAACCCCATCGGAGTTATGCTGACGATCGACCTGCGCAGGTCGTCCATGTCTTGTGTCTTGGTGATAAGACCGCGATCTTCCAGATCTTTCAGAATCCTCGAAAGCGAAGGCGGCAGAAGGCATGTCGCCCTCGCCAGAACGGTTACTTCCGTTCGCTCTACCGAGCTAAGCGCGCGCAATACGCGCCATTGTTGCTCCGTTATGTTGAAAGTCCTTAATGGCGCCCGAAACCGTGCCATCATGCTTTCTCGAGCCCTGAGCAGGGCTAATGGTAGTGAATTCGTGAAACTGCGCAGTCTTACCCTCGTGCCGCCCATCTTACCGGCCGATGTCATCTATTCTCCCATCTATGTTCATGTATGAAGCGCCTCGCCGGGCATAGTCGCACAAAAGCACAGGTTGTAGCAATGCAATTATACACACTAAGGGTGAAAATCGCAGACTGTTGATAAACTGAACGGCCATCCTGTAAGTTCCTGACGGGGGGCGTTCGCAAGGAGGACCGTATTGCCGCATATCATCATCGAATACTCCGCCAACCTGGCAACAGGGGTGGATATAAACATGCTATGCAAGCATGCGCGCGACGCGGCTCTCGCTACCGGCCTGTTCGAGACCGGCGCCATCCGTGTAAGGGCGCACGCGTGCGACCATTACGCTATTGCGGACGACCACCCCGATGATGCATTTGTTCATCTTGATATCCGGATTGGAAAAGGCCGGACGGAGGAGGACAAGAGAATGTTGGGACAAGCGGTTTTCGACCGCGCAGCGGAGGACCTGGCGCCTCTGCTTGAGACGCCGCATCTTGCGTTGTCGCTTTACCTGACTGAAGTTTCGCCGGAAGCCAGCTGGAAAAAGAACGCCATCCACCGGCGTTTCAGAAAGAATTGATGGAGTCATCATGCCTGCGTTTGAAGACAATCTCGGGAAGGCGGAAACTTACCTCGCCCGTTTTCGCGAGCACGGCGTGCTCAACCACATCGGTGGAGAAGCGGTCCCCGCTGTCTCCGGCGAGACTTTCCAGTCGATATCACCGGTCGATCTAAAGCCGCTCGCGGCTGTTGCGAAAGGCGGCGCCGAAGACGTCGACAGGGCGGCGAAGGCCGCAAAGGAAGCCTTTTCGGAATGGCGCGACATGCCGGGCGCAGAAAGAAAGAAGCTGCTTCACAAGATCGCCGACGCCATCGTCTCCCGGGCCGAGGAAATCTCCTTCGTCGAAAGCGTGGATACCGGCCAGGCGATCCGCTTCATGTCCAAGGCTGCGCTGCGCGGCGCGGAGAACTTTCGCTTTTTCGCCGACCGCGCGCCCGAAGCGCGCGACGGCAAAGCGCTGCGCAAGGAAGGACAACTTAACATCACATCAAGACGTCCGATCGGACCGGTTGGCGTCATCACGCCGTGGAACACCCCTTTCATGCTGTCGACCTGGAAGATCGCGCCGGCGCTTGCCGCCGGTTGCACCGTGGTCCACAAGCCGGCGGAATTCTCGCCGCTGACGGCCCGGCTGCTTGTCGAGATCGCCGAGGAGGCGGGCCTGCCGAAGGGCGTGTGGAATCTGGTCAACGGCATGGGCGAAGACGCCGGCAAGGCTCTGACCGAACATCCTGACATCAAGGCAATCGGCTTCGTCGGCGAAGGCCGCACCGGCTCGATGATCATGGCGCAGGGCGCCGCGACACTGAAGCGCGTCCATTTCGAACTCGGCGGCAAGAACCCGGTCATCGTCTTTGCCGACAGCGACCTCGAACGCGCCGCGGACGCCGTTGTGTTCATGATCTACTCGCTGAACGGCGAACGCTGCACGTCCTCAAGCCGCCTTCTTGTGGAGGACTCCATCTACGACGCATTCTCCGCCAAGGTCGCCGAGCGCGCATCGAAGATCAAGGTCGGGCATCCGCTCGACCCGGACACGGTCGTCGGCCCGCTGATCCATCCCGTGCACGAAAAGAAGGTTCTTTCCTATTTCGATATCGCGCGCTCGGAAGGAGCAACTATCGCGGCAGGTGGGGAGAAAGCCGACGGTCCGGGCGGCGGCTGTTATGTCAAGCCGACCCTTTTCACCGGCGCAACCCATACCATGCGCATTTCCCAGGAGGAGATTTTCGGTCCGGTGCTGACTGCGATGCCCTTCAGGGACGAAGCGGAAGCGCTGGCGCTCGCCAATGACGTGGAATACGGGCTCACAGCCTATCTTTGGACGTCGGACCTCACGCGGGCGCTCCGCATGACCGACCGGCTCGAGGCCGGCATGATGTGGGTCAATTCGGAGAATATCCGACATCTGCCGACCCCGTTCGGCGGCGTCAAGAGTTCCGGCATCGGGCGCGACGGGGGCGACTGGTCGTTCGATTTCTACATGGAAACCGTCAACATGGCCTTCGCGACGGAGGCCCACAAAATCCCGAAACTGGGGCGATGACAGGAGCGAGGCATGCCTGTACCACCATCCAATCTCTATCCGGCGTTCAATATCGTTCGTCTTAGCCATATCGAACTGATCGTTACCGACCTGGCGCGAAGCCGCGCCTTCTATGTCGACACGCTTGGCATGCAGGTTACCGACGAGAACGACGAGGAGATCTTCCTGCGGGCCATGGAGGAGCGCGGTCACCATTGCATCATCCTGAAGCAGGGCGACGAACCGGCGGCCAACTTCCTGGGCTTCAAGGTCTATGCCGACGGAGACCTCGACCGCGCCGCGGAGTTCTTCTCCGGGAAAGGCCTTGCGACGGAATGGGTGCAAAGGGCCTATCAGGGCCGGACGCTGCGAACCCATTGTCCGCAAGGCATACCGCTCGAATTCTACGCGAAGATGGATCGTCTTGAACCCATCCACCAGAAGTACGAGCGGTACAGCGGCGTGAAGCCGTTGCGCATCGACCATTTCAACTGCTTCACGCCGAATGTCGACGAGTCGGTGGCCTTCTACAACGAGATGGGCTTCCGGGTGACGGAATACACTGAAGACGAGATATCGAAGAAGCTGTGGGCGGCCTGGATGCACCGCAAGGGCAACATCCACGACATGGCGTTCACCAACGGGGTCGGGCCTCGGCTCCATCATCTGGCGTTCTGGGTGCCGACGCCTCTCAACATCATCGATCTTCTCGATATCATGTCGACGTCCGGCTATCTCGCCAATATCGAACGCGGACCTGGCCGTCACGGCATATCGAACGCCTTCTTTCTTTATGTGCGCGACCCGGATGGCCATCGCGTCGAGCTTTATTGCTCCGATTACCAGACCGTCGATCCCGACCTCGAGCCGATCAAGTGGGATCTCACTGATCCGCAACGGCAAACGCTCTGGGGCGCGCCGGCGCCGCGGTCCTGGTTTGAACAGGGAAGTACGTTCGTCGGCAGCGAATTGCAGGAACCGGAATTGAAGGCGCAGCCGATTATTGCGCCCTGAGCAGAGCAAGAGTTCATGACACAGACAACACGGTTCGCCGCCTTCCGCGCAGAGGACAGACAAGGATATGGCCTGCTCACCGATCGGGGCCTGATTGATCTTTCAGCGCGCCATGGCGCAAAGTGGCCAACGCTTCGGGAGATCATTGAAGCCGGGCGGCTCGCGGCGCTGGCTGAGGAATGTGGCGATTGGGAGATTGATTTCGCGCCTGGTGAACTTCGTTGGGATATCCCGATCCCCGCGCCGGAAAAGATAATCTGCGTCGGCGTGAACTACCCGGACCGCAACGAAGAGTACAAGGACGGACAGGCGGCGCAGAGCAACCCGTCCCTTTTTGTCCGGTTTCCCCGGTCCTTCGTCGGACACGAGGCGCCGATCATCCGTCCTTCCGTCTCCAACAAGTTCGACTACGAGGGCGAAATCGCCTTCGTCATCGGCAAGCCTGGAAGACATATCGCCGAGGCGGATGCGCTGGACCACATCGCGGCGCTGACCCTGTGCAATGAAGGAAGCGTGCGCGACTGGATCCGGCACGCGAAATTCAACGTGACCCAGGGCAAGAATTTCGACTCCAGCGGTTCCATCGGCCCATGGCTGGTTCCGTTCACGGACGAAAACCAGGTCGCCGATGTCAGACTGACGACCCATGTGAACGGAGAACTGCGCCAGGACGACCGGACGAGCCGGATGATCTTCGGATTCCGCAAGCTGATCAACTATATCTCGACCTTCACCACGCTCGTTCCTGGCGACATCATTGTGTCAGGCACGCCGACGGGCGCCGGCGCGCGGCACGATCCGCAGCTCTGGCTTGTGCCCGGCGACGAGGTCGTGGTCGAGGCGGAAGGCATCGGCCTGCTGCGCAATACAGTTGCACAGGAAGATCCCGCCGGAATCCGGTCATGAAGGAAACGAACCCGAGTTTTCCCGAAATTCGCGAGGAAATCCGCAAATTATGCGAGGGTTATCCTGGCGAATACTGGCGGGAACTCGACCAGGAGAACCGTTATCCGACGGAATTCGTCGAGACCCTGACCAAGAACGGCTGGCTGGCGGCCATGATCCCGCAAGAGTATGGCGGTTCCGGGCTGCCGCTCGCCGGAGGGGCGGCGATCCTCGAAGAAATCCACCGTTCGGGAAGCAATGGCGGGGCGTGCCACGCGCAAATGTACACCATGGGCACGCTTCTCAGGCATGGCGACGCCGCTCAGAAGCAGAAATACCTGCCGGGGATTGCTACGGGCGAACTCAGACTTCAGGCTTTCGGCGTGACCGAACCGACCACCGGCAACGACACGACCTCTCTCAAGACCTTCGCGCGCAAAGAGGGCGACCGCTACATCGTCAACGGCCAGAAGATCTGGACGTCGCGTGCCGAACATTCCGATCTGATGGTGCTTCTCGCCCGCACCACGCCTAAGGAAGAGACGACACGGCGCACCCAGGGCCTTTCCGTTTTCCTGCTCGATATGCGAACGGCAAAAGACAACGGTATGACGATCCGTCCGATCCGGACGATGATGAACCATTCCACCACGGAAATCTTCTTCGACAATGTGGAGATCCCGGCGGAGAACCTCATCGGAAACGAGGGCGAAGGGTTCCGTTACATCCTGTCGGGCATGAACGCCGAGCGGATGCTGATCGCCGCAGAATGCGTTGGCGACGCCAAGTGGTTTATCGACAAGGCGCGGCGCTACGCCAGCGAACGCGAGGTTTTCAACCGGCCGATCGGCAAGAACCAGGGCGTGCAATTTCCGATCGCGCGCGCCTATGCGCAGATGCGCGCGGCTGAATTGCTGCTGGTTGAGGGTCTGCGCCTCTATGACGAAGGCGAGAATTGCGGCGAGGAAGCCAATATGGCGAAGATGCTGACCGCAGAAGCCTCATGGGCTGCAGCGGAAGCCTGCGTGCAGACCTTCGGCGGGTTCGCCTTCGCCACCGAATATGACGTGGAACGCAAATTCCGCGAGACGCGTCTTTATCAAGTCGCGCCGATTTCGACGAACCTCGTTTTGAGTTATATCGCCGAGCACGTTTTGGAGATGCCGAGGTCCTACTGATGTCGAAACCGTTCCTGCCGCTTGAAGGAATGACCGTCGTTACACTCGAACAGGCCGTAGCCGCGCCCTACTGCACGTCGCGGCTGGCCGACGCCGGGGCGACCGTGATCAAGATCGAACGGCCCGAAGGCGATTTCGCCCGCGACTACGACATGGCGGCGGGCGGCCAGTGCAGCTATTTCGTCTGGCTCAATCGCGGCAAACAATCGGTCGTGCTGGACCTGACAGGCGAGGCGGACCGTGACAGGCTTGCAGAGGTCATCAGCGGCGCAGACATCGTCGTGCAAAACCTCAGGCATGGCGTCGCCGAAAAATTCGGCTTTGCGCCGGAAGACCTCTGCAGACGGGACCCGACCCTGATCTGCTGTTCGATCACAGGCTTTGATCCTGCCGGGCCGATGGCGCGCCGCAAGGCCTATGACCTGCTGATACAGGCCGAATCCGGTCTGGCTTCTGTAACGGGCGGACCTGACGAAGCGGCGCGGGTCGGGGTTTCGGTCGTGGACATCGCAACAGGCGCGACAGCCCATGCTGCGGTCCTTGAAGCCGTTATCGGCCGTTTGAAGACCGGCAAGGGCGCCAATATCACCGTGTCCATGTTCGATGTCATGGCCGACTGGATGACTGTTCCGTTGATCCACACCGAAGCCGGCAACCCGCCGAAACGCATCGGCCTCGCCCATCCGTCGATCGCGCCATACGGTGTGTTTCGCACAGGCGACGGCAAGGACATTCTGGTCTGCGTCCAGAGCGAGCGCGAATGGGTCAAATTCTGCCGGAATGTGCTGCGACGCGAGGACTTGCTTGCCGATCCAATATTTCTGGACAACACGGCGCGCGCCACGAACCGCAAGGAGACAGACGCGCTTGTCGCCGAGATCTTCCTGCAGCGCGATCTGGCCGTTCTGATCGCCAATCTCGACGCCGCCGATATAGCCTATGCCGTGGTTAACGACACGGAAGGCCTGTCGAAACATCCCGAACTCAGGCGCATTCTGGTCAAGACCCCTAGCGGCGAGGCGCGCTATCCGGCGCCGGCTGCCCGCTTTGCCGGAGCGGAAAGAGAATATGGTCCGGTTCCCGCAATCGGAGAGAACAGTCTTACACAGGCGGGAAAGACAAAGGCAGCGAGCGATGGCTAGCGAATGGCCGGAAGACGGTTTTGGTGGCTGGATTGGCCACAAGACACGATCGGTCGAGACCATCAGCCCTGATATGGCGCGGCGGTTTGCGGTCACGGTGAGCGACCAGGACCTTCAGTTCAGGGCCGGAGACCCGGCGCCGATCGGAATCCACTGGTGCATCGACCCGCCCGTTTTCACGTCCGATCGCCTTGGACCTGACGGCCACCCGAAAAAGGGCGAGTTCCTGCCGGAGATCCCCCTGCCGCTGCGCATGTGGGCGGGCGGCGCCCTCACCTTTTTTAGCGATCTCCGGGTCGGCGAGACCGTTGAGCGAATATCAACGATTGAAAGCATAGACCGCAAGACCGGCCGCAGCGGCGAACTCTGCTTCGTCAATGTGCGCCATGACTATGCGACCGACCGTGGGGCGGCGATTTCCGAAATACAGAACATCGTCCACCGAGAACCCTCGCATGGCGCGGCGGCGCCTACCGCCCCGGCATTGCCGGCGCCGGACAATCGGCGTCACGCAGACCCCGTCTTGCTTTTTCGCTATTCGGCGCTGACCTTCAACGGTCATCGCATTCACTACGACTACCCTTACGCCACCGGCGTCGAAGGATACGCAGACCTCGTCGTGCATGGACCGCTGCAGGCGACGCTTCTGATGATGCTCGCGCGCGAGCGGCTGGGCGGCTTTTCTTCCTTTCGCTACCGCGGCGTCACGGCCCTAACCTGCAACCAGGATTTCACGCTGCATGCGCAAGAAGCCGAGGGCGGACTGAAACTCTCGGTCGCCGATGCAATGGGAATGGTCACCATGACAGCGACGGCGCAATCGAAATAACTTCTGACGGAGACTATTGGCGCCCTGAGGCGAACGGTATCCGGCCAGTAAAAAGCTCTCCCGAACTGGCTTGGCGAAAAGCGATGTTCTAGGACTACAAATACAACCAACCCACCCGAGGACCTGCACCGTGTTCAAGCGACTGAGACTGCCCGCTTTTGCATTCTTTCTCGTCTTTATACTGGCGCTGTCGGCCATGGCCGAACAGAACGTCGGGCGCATCTATCTGCCAATGAGCGTCGCAGATTCGAAAGAACTGATCGGCTCGCCGCCGGCTCCGGATTCCGAAGAACACCGCACACAGATGGCGATCGTTCTGTGGCTGCAAAAAACAAGGACGCCGCAACAGGTGGCGTTCGTTGAAAAGCCGCTCAACCTGGAGCGTTTTGCGCCCTTCATCAACACCGATTTGGTCAACGCGGACGGCCGATTGTTGAATACCACGCTGGACGCCATTATCAATGAGGTCCGAGCCAACTACGACGCGCTCAAGGCGATCTACGGCGAACCGCGCCCGTTTCAGGCGGACAAGCGCGTCCACCCCGTTGGCGACCCCAGGCCGGTGGCTTCCTATCCCAGCGGCCACGCCACACGGGCTATGGTCTATGGCAAGATCCTGTCCGACCTCTTTCCGAAACACAGCGACGACCTGATGGCTCTCGCCGTGCAGATCGGTTATGGCCGCGTGATCGCCGGCGTCCATTATCCGAAGGACGTCATCGCCGGGCAGACGCTCGGAGCGGCCTACGCCGACGCGATCCTCGCGCAGCCGACCTACGCCGAGGCAAAGCGAAAGATCCTTGGAAGTGATTGAGGCGGCCTGACGTTACAGTATGAACCGGTGTGATAGCCGATCGAGCCAAGGCATATCCCGGGGCTCCCCGCATTCGCGCCATCGCAGAAGCACGGGTCTCCTGCGATGGCGCGTATCGCATGGTCGCCAACGTCAGTCTGCGGGCGCAATGTTCTGGTTGAAACGGAACTTGTTTCCGGGATCGTACTTCGCCTTGATTTTCTGCAAACGGTCGTAGCCGTCTCCAAACGTGTCTCGGGTCAGTGATCCGTCCTCGCCGTGGCCGGGGAAGTTCAGGTACGCGCGGCCCTGCTGAGCGAAAGGCGCCGCGCGCGACCAGCTTTCCCGCGCCCAGGCGATGTTCGCCGCGTCGTCCGCCGCGTCCGCCCAGACCCCGTCGGCCGAGTACATCCAGCGCATGGAACGATCGCCAAACGCAGTCGCGTCGGCCGGGACCGCGCGCACTCCGCGGCCCATGTTCCAGAGCGAAGAAATGGTGTTCGGCGAAGGCGCGTTCACCGCGTTCCTGATCGCAAGATCGATCATTTCGTCGGGCAGGTCAGTCAGGTAACGCGCCTTCCAGTAGCAGCGCATCTCGCCGAACGGGGTCTGCGCGTCGAAGAGGCGCTGAATGTCGGCATACGCCATGCGACCGGAAAAATCCGTCACTAGCGGTCCGAGTTCGCGTAACGGCTTGGCCAGTTTTTCGGCTTCTTCGGCGTCCCCGAGGGCCACGCCGACGAGCGCGAAAACTTTCTTGCCCCATGCCTCGCGCGGAAACTCGTCATCTTCCGGAACCGTTGAGAACTCGCAAATCATCGCCAGTTCTTCATCATGCTGGGCGACGTAATCGCGCCACGCGCGGATCGGGCCGGGGCCATCATCGAGGTAGTAGATCGGCGCTATGAACAGCACTTCCGGACCGACTTCATGCAGAGCGAACTCGAAACGGACAACGACGCCGAAGTTGCCGCCGCCGCCCTTGAGCGCCCAGAGCAGATCCGAATTTTCGTCGGCGCTGGCGCGCACCAGCCGGCCGTCCGCCGTAACGACATCCGCGGCGAGCAGATTGTCGATGGACATGCCATGCCGGCCACGCAGGTACCCGAAGCCGCCCGACAGTGTGAGGCCGCCAACCCCGGTTTCGGAGATCAGCCCGCCGGGCGTCGCAAGACCGAACGCCTGAGCTTCGCGATCGACGTCGGCCCAAGTCGCGCCGCCTTCAACCACGGCGATCCGCCGCGCGGGGTCAACATGGACGGCGCGCATCCCGGAGAGGTCAATCATCACGCCGGCGTCACAGGCTGCGTGGCCGGCCACGTTGTGTCCACCGCCGCGAATGGCGACGGGCATGCCGCGGGACTCGGCGTAGCGCACCGCCTGGATGACATCGGCTACACCGCGGCAGCGCGCGATAACCCTCGGCCGCCGGTCAATCATGGCGTTCCAGAGCTGGCGAGCGTTGTCGAACTCCGCGTCGCCCTCGGTTAAAACACTTCCTGCAAAATCTTTCTTCAAGTCGTCAACTGCATTATTCTGGGCGTCCATAGGAGCCTCCTCGTTAGAACTGGTTGCAAAACCGGGGGCTGTATCCGCCAATGCAACCCGACACGGCAGTGGCAAAAACCACAAAGGCGTGTCAAAACTGACAGCGCGGGCGGCTGAATATGACAGGAGCGTGCACAAAGTGACAGAATCGACCGACGCCACACGGCGGCGTTCAACGATTGCGTTGCTCGCCTCGCCCGAAACCTCTGCGATGGTGCTCTATGGTCTTTACGATGTTTTGACGACCGTCGGCGCCGTCTACCCCGAACTCGTCAAGGGCGCGCCGGAATGCGAGTTGTTGGACATCATAATCGTTTCTGCGGATGGCCGGCCTTTCAACTGCGCCGGCGACATCCCTGTGCGCCCCCATGCCGGGTTCGCCGATTTCCACGATGGCAAGACGCTTCCCGACGCTGTTGTCGTCTGCGACATGTATATCGCGGTGACAGCCACGCCTACAGGACGCTACCCCCGCGAATGCGCATGGTTGCGCGATATGCACGCAGCGGGCGTCATGCTTTCCTCGGTGTGTTCCGGTTCCCTGGTGCTGGCCGACGCCGGATTGCTGGACGGCTGCGAAGCGACTGCACATTGGGCCTACCGCGACATGTTTCGTCGCTATTACCCCAAGGTCATATTTCTCGATAATGCCGCGCTCTGCCTCAAGGCGCAGGATCAGGGGATCGTGACGGCGGGCGCAGTCAGCGCCTGGCACGATCTGGCGTTCTATCTGATCGCGCGATACTGCGGTTATCGTCATGCAATCGACACCGCCAAGGTTTTCCTGATGACCGACCACATCGAAGGTCAGTCGCCCTATGCCGTCATGACTCGTCCCATGGAGGTCAAGGACGCTGCGATCGCCGATTGTCAGGCCTGGATCGCCGAGAACTACAAGGTCGAAAAGCCGGTGGAATCCATGGTTGATCGATCTGGATTGGGTGCCCGCACATTTGCGCGCCGTTTTCGCGCGACGACAGGCTACACGCCTATCGACTATGTGCAGGCGCTGCGGATCGAAGAGGCAAAGCAGGAACTCGAGCGGGACCAGCGGCCGGTGGAAGACATCGCGGCGGCCGTCGGTTATGAAGACGGATCCTCCTTCCGGCGGTTATTCAAGAAACGCGTGGGTCTGACGCCAGCGGCCTACCGCAAGAAATTCCAGAATCTCGCCACCCTGGCAAATACCTACGCCCTCAATCGGCCGCATCACTGATTCCGAAACACCGGATTACAGAGACCTCAACTTACCCCCGCATCCGCTGCGCATTGGCGTCGAACAGCGGGACGGATTGCAGGCGGGCGGGGAGCCGCTCGCCCAGCAATTCGATTTCCCAGCCTTCGGAGACGTCCGCGACTTCCTTAGGCACGTACCCCATCGCCACGGATTTCCTTGAAGCGTGGGCGTATCCGCCGGAGGTCACCCAGCCGGCGACCTTGCCGTCGAGCCAGATCGGTTCGTCGCCGATGACATCGGCGTCGCGGGCGTCGACCACGAAGCTGCGCAGCCGCAATTTTCCGCCGTTTTCCTTTTCTGCGGCCGCCGCCCATTTGCCGATGAAATCAGCTTCCTTGGAGAGCGCCACAAAGCGGCTCAGACCACATTCGAGCGGGCCGTAGGCCGGACGGTATTCCCGCGCCCAGGTTCCGAAATTCTTTTCAAGCCTCAGCGCGTTCAACGCACGCGACCCGAAGAGGCGAATGCCGAACGCGCCGCCGGCTTCCATCAGAAGATCGAAGACGTATCGCTGATATTCCGCCTTCATCCAGATTTCATAACCGAGGTCGCCGGTAAACGAGACGCGGCCAACGATCGCCGGCGCCAAGCCGATGCTCAGATGGCGTGCAATGAAACCGCTGGCGAAACAGGCTTGAGAAGTACTGAAAGTTCCCGAAACCATTGCGCAATGCGATCTGGGCGATCGAATGGTTCGTGAACCGGAGATCCCTCAGATCACTGGCTGCCCTCTCCAACCGCTTCTCGCGGATGAAGCCGGCGATCGTCAGGTCGGCTGACGCAAAGATTTCGCTGAGCCGTCTGACGGAGACGCCGACGCTTTTCGCCACGCTCTCCCTGCCGAGTTCGAGATCGGCCAGATGCGCCATGATGTGGGTCTTGGCCCGCAACAGAATATGCTGTTCCGGCAGAGACAGTTCGTAGCGCGAACCACGCAATCCCGCCAGGGCGCCGGCGACCAGATCCAGAATGGATTCCTGCAAGTGAACGCGGGTGACGTCACACTGGTCGTTCATCAGCCTGGCCATGTGCAGCAGGTTGTCCGACACCATGCTGCCCAGCGGACTCTCGCCATCGACTTTGAGGCCTGTCAGAAGCTCCGCGTCCGGAAGGCGGCTCAGAAGCCTGTCCTTGGGAAATTGCAGAACCATCATGTTGAACCCGTCGGTCAGGTTCAGCGCGTAGGGCTCCGTGCTGTCATAGATGGCGAAATCGCGTGGTTGCAGCTCGGCGAAATTGCCATGCTGATCGACGGACGCCGTGCGTCTCAGCTGAAGACTGAGCAGAAAGTCGTTCTCGGTTGAACGCGAGATGTCGTAGCGGCGGCGCAGAACCCGGTGCCGCGTTCCGCCTACTCTCGAGAAGGCGATCACCGGATATCGGTTTATGTCGATCGATCCGTCGAACTGTCCCCCGCCATCATACTCACAGCCAAGCCGCACAAAGGAGTCGCAAACCGCTTCACGCCAAAAACTGAAGCGATCCGGCTCCCGTACCCCGTGTGTGTCATATCGGGCATGCTGAGACGCTTGCAGCATCGTTCGATTACCCCGTTGCCTGGCCCGCTAAGCCGCACGTATTTTCGCTGTCCGATCGGCTTCATCGAGGGCCTTTCAGGCGAGGATACGCAAGGTGGAGCCAAAAATCCACAACGCAACCCGGAATCGAACGCGAATGCGCCCGAATGCAAACGCAGGCGCTTTTTCGCTCTGATAGTTCTTCGAAAATCCTGGATCCCGTCCACCCGATTGAGAGTGTTGACCACGGACGGCGACAAGCCAGCAGGGAGAATAGTCCATGACGGAACTCTACAAGGTCGCCGCCGTACAGGCTGCGCCATCCTTTCTTGATCTCGCCTCCGGCGTCGAACGCGCCGTGACATTCATCGAGCAGGCCGCCAGCGAGGGCTGCAGGCTGGTGGTGTTTCCGGAAACGTGGCTGCCCGGGTATCCGAACTACATCTGGCTCGGCCCGGTCGCCTGGGGAATGCAGTTCGTGGGGCGGTATTTCGACAACTCCATGGTCGCCGGATCGGAGGAAGACAAAGCGATCGCCGAGGCTGCTCGCCGTAACAACATACAGGTTTCCATGGGGCTTTCAGAGCGTGACGGCGGCAGCCTCTATATCGCCCAATGGCTCTATGGCGAGACGGGCAGTGTCGTCAGTCGCCGGCGCAAACTGAAGCCGACCCATGTCGAACGGACAGTCTTCGGAGAGGGCGACGGCAGCGACCTCGCGGTCGTCGAGACGTCGATCGGCCGCGTGGGACAGCTTTCCTGCTGGGAACACCTTCAGCCCCTGTCGAAATATGCGATGTATGCGCAAAACGAGCAGATCCACTGCGCCGCATGGCCCAATCTGGCGCTGTATCGCGGAGGCGCCTATGCGCTGGGCGATGTCGTCAACAATGCTGCGAGCCTGATCTACGCCGTCGAGGGCGGATGTTACGTGGTGGCGGCGTGCGCCTTCGTGAGCAAGGAACAGCAGGACATTTTGTGCGAGGGCGATCCACAGAAAGAGGCCCTTTGCCCTGTCGGCGGCGGCTTCACGAAGATATTCGCGCCCGACGGCCAGTCGATCGGCAGCGCGTTGGCGGAAGACGAGGAAGGTCTCGTGACGGCGGAGATCGACCTCGGGATGATCGCCTTCGCCAAGGCGGCTGCCGACCCTGCCGGCCATTATGCGCGCCGAGACGTGACGCGACTGCTGCTTAACCGGAAACGCCAGCGTCCCGTGATGCATTTCGACGACGCGTCCGGGGTCATGGTCCTTGAAGACGGCGCGGCTTCAGACCCCGCCCTGGAGATTTCCGATGCGGCGGAGTGACTCCCCGGACACGGACCGGCGGTATCCATTGCGGATGCCGCCGGACTGGGATCCGCCGGTCCCGGCCTGGAGTTCGGTTTTTCCGCAGGGCGCGGGACAGGTCTCGATGTGCGTCATCGGATGTCAGCATGACGCGGGACAGGACGTTTCCGGTTTCGTCCAGGACCTGAGCGCCATTGCAGACGATGCGGATATTGCGGATTACGCCAGTTGCGAGGACCGCGATGGAAAGCGACAGACCGTCGGCGTTCTGTACTGGCTGGGCGAAGACGGTTGCGCCGACTGGCTGGAAAGCGCTGAATTCCGTAACTTCTGGGAAAAGCACACCGCCGACAGAACCGAATTCGGGGTTTTCCGGGAAGTCTTCAATATTCCCTTTCAACGTTCCGAAACGTTGTTCTCGGGACCTGAACATCACCATGGCATGAGTGAAGCCAGAATGGGAATTACCGGCCCCATAAAGACACACATGTACTGGGGCGGCATGCGCGACCGCATTCCCCACTCCGCAGACGACCCGCTGGAAGCCAGCGGCGCGATAACGGTCGTCGAAGAGCAAGCGAACCGCGTGCGCGTGCGCGCGCACGAAAACCTCTGCATCATCCGCTCAGGTCAGGACTGGAGCCTGACTACGGACGAGCAGCGTCGCGAGTATGTCGAGACGATGGAGCCGGTCCTGAAGGACGGCATGACCTTCCTTCGCGATTCCGGCGACGAGGTCGGCTGCTATTCCTGCCGCTATATGCGGGAGTTCGATGAAGACGGCAGCAAGACGGACAGGACCTTCGGCCTCGCCTATTTCCGCACGATTGGCGAACTTGAGGCATGGGCGGAACACCATTCGACCCACCTCGCAATATTCAACACCTTCCTGGAAATCGCGCCCCGGCACGGGCCGGATCTCCAGTTGCGGCTCTGGCACGAAGTCTCGGTCCTGCCGTCCGACCGCCAGTTCGGCGAGTACGTGAATTGCGCGCCGGGAACCGGCCTGCTGGGAGGCCTGCGCAGCGCTTGAATTTCCATGCGGATCAGGCCGCGCGCGGCAGCGCCGCAGTCCGGTCGTGATCCCAACTCGAGCAAAAACAGAGGGAAGACCATGAAGACACTTGCAATCAAACTGCTGGCGGGAGCCGCCCTTGCGGCGCTGTTCTCGTCGGGAACCGCCAACGCCGCCGAACCGGTCTGCGGAATGAACAACGGCGAGAAAGCCGCAGGAGAACCGATTCTTGTCGGCGGCATCAACGGCAATGCGCCTCCCGGTGACTTTTCCGGCGGAACAGACGGCGCGGCCGCCTATTTCAAATGCGTGAACGACAATGGCGGCGTCAATGGAAGGCCCGTCGAATACATCGTCGAAAACGACCAGTGGAACCCGGAGCTTGCAGCTCAGGTCGCCGCGAAACTGATCAAGGACGACGGCGTCGTGGCGCTGGTCGGCAACGGATCGGTCGTGTCGATGGCTGTCAACGCAAAGCTGTATGAAGAAGAAAACATCATGGCGATGGCTTCGGCCTGCGCCATTTCCGACTGCTACGAAAACGCCAACATCGTATCTTCCAACCAGGGCCCGCTTCCGTCGGGCATCGGCTCACTGAAATACGCGGTCGAGGAACTCGGGACGGAGCACGCCGCATGCATCGGCTTCAATATCCCCAACAATGGCGGGTGGGCCTGCGAATGGATGGGCAAATATATGGCGTCGAAGGGCAAGAAGTCGACAGCGTTTCTCATGGATCCGGCCGCCGTCGATCTCAACTCGGTCTACCTCCAAGCGCTCGCGGAAGGCGTGGACACGATCCTGCTCATGCTGCCGGCGGGCCCCGCCCTCGGGGTCTTGAAAGTCGCCGAGGAACAAGGAGGACGCGACCAGTTCAAGTGGGTTTCGCCGACTCCTCTCTATGACCCCAGCGTGCCGGCTGCACTGGGCGACTACTGGGACGGGCGCCTGTATGTCAACATCGAGTTGGCGCCGTTCGATTCCGAAGGAGAGGACAATCGCAACTGGGCCGCCGTCATGGACAAATACGGTCAGGACGATGATCGACGGGACACATTCTCCCAGTCGGGGTTTCTGTCCGCCAAATTCCTCACCGAGGCGCTGCTCGAGATGGATCCCGCCGATATCGATCGGGAGAAGGTGACTGAGGCCATCAAGTCGATTTCCGGCAAGACCTCGGACCTGCTCTGCGGCCCCTACTATGTCGGCGATTTCGATCGGCACATGCCGAACCACGCCGGTCGCATGGTCGTATTCAAGGGTGGAAAATTCGAGATCGTCCGCGAGTGCTACGATATCGACTCATCCTATCTCGACGATATTCGCGAACAGGAGGCGTCGCTCGGCCTGACCGAGTAACGCCGCTGCGGCTGCGCTGCACCAAGGCGCAGCCGATCTTTCCGCGCAATACAGCCGCAGGACGCTGTTCATGAACATTTACGGCATTTTCGCAGTCTCCGGACTGGCAGTGGGATCGCTCTACGCGCTCGGCGGCATCGGACTTGTCGTGTTGCGGCGGGCGACCGGATTTCTGAATTTCGCCTATGGGGCGATCGCAGCCGCCGCGGCGATGACGGCCTGGCAGATGCTTGAATGGGGTTTCTGGGGACCGATCGCCTGGCTATCGTCCATCCTGACCGGCGTCGTTCTGTCGGCCAGTTACGGTCGGGTGATCGCGCCGGGGCTGGCCTGGCGTGACCCGGCTGTCAAGGCGGTGGCGACGCTTGGCTACGCGCTGATCATTCTTGGTCTCATCAGCTTCCTGTGGGACGACGCAGCCCGCAAGCTGGTCCTGCCGACGGATTCTGTCGGCCTCACCCTCTTCAACGTGCGGATCACCGTCACCCGCCTCATCGCCTTCCTGTCGTGCATAGCGATCGTCGTTGCGACCGTGCTCTATCTCGATCGAACGCGTACGGGACTGCATATGCGGGCGCTGGCGGATCGACGCGATCACGCGGCCTTGATCGGCATTCCGATCAGCAGGGTCGAGACGACAGCCTGGTCGATTTCCGGAGGGATCGCCGGGTTCACCGGCCTGCTGTTCGGCGATCTCGTCCGGCTCGATCCGACCGTCATCACGTTCATGGTCATTCCCGCCATCGCGGCCGCGGTTTGCGGCAGGCTGGAATCGCTTTGGCTGACATTCCTGGGCGGCTTGGGCATCGGCGTCGTCGAGGCGATGCTGACCATGTTCAAACCAGTAGCGCCGCTTCGCTCGATGACTCCGTTCATCATCGCAGCGCTGGCGATCCTGTGGATGCAGCGCAAGCAGAAACTGACCTTCGCGACGGGAGCCTAGATTATGGCCAAGGCCTTTCAACTCCTGTTCAGCCGATACACTCTCGTGATCCTGGCCTGCGCGAGTGCATCGATGCTGGCGCTGCCGCTCGTTCTGGGCGCCATCTGGGTGAAGGTACTCACGTCAGTAACAATATTTGCGATCGCTGCCGCGGGGACGTCCCTGGTCTACGCACAATTGAGGCTGGTCAACCTGGCGCAGGTCGCGCTGGTCGGCGTGGGCGGCTGGATCATGCTGCGGCTCAATCACGGAACGGCGTTTCCGTTCGAGGTTTCGCTGCTCTTGAGCGGCGCTGGCGCCGGGCTGGTCGGCATGCTGCTCGCCATTCCGGCGATGCGCATGCGCGGTCTTTACCTGGCGCTCGTCACGCTGATGGCGGCAGGCGCTTTCCAGATCATCTTTACCGCGTTCCAGTTTCCGAACGGCGGCGACGGGTTCTGGGGCGTCGCCCTGCAATCTCCCGGCGAAATGCGGCGTCCGCTCCTAGCGCCCGGCGATGAAGCGTATCTGCGCTACACGATCGCCGTCGCGGCTATCTGCTTCATCATCGTGCATCTGCATCAGGAAACGAGATCCGGCCGCGCCTGGGCGATGATCCGCCAATCGGAGGCCAACGCCATGGCGGCGGGCGTCGACGTCACCGTATACAAGGTCCGGGCCTTCGTGCTGGCGGGGTTTCTCGCCGGAATAGCCGGCGGTCTGCTGGCTGGCGCACTGAAAATACTCGATTCGCGCTCGTTTGCGGCCGGCGAATCCGTGCTGCTGTTTGCTGTGTCGGTGGTCGGCGGCGTCTACGGCTGGCTTGGCGCAGTCATCGCCGGCCTCCTCTACCGGGGCGTTCCGGCGCTCTTCAACAATCTGGGTCAGGACGCAGACCTGTCGCTCATCATCTTCGGCGCGGCGTTGCTGCACGCGATCATCACGGCCGAACGCGGCCTGGCCGGCCAGATTGCCGATGCGTTCGACGGGCTGCGTCGCAAGCGGGAAGAAACGCAATGATCGGGATCGAGGCGCTGACGGTCAGTTTCGGCGGCGTTCGGGCGCTGGACGACCTGTCGCTGGAGATGAAGGACGATGTTGTCGGCATCATAGGTCCAAATGGCGCGGGAAAGACCACGTTGATCAATGTGCTTTCGGGCTTTGTCGAACCCGCCTCCGGCGCTGTAATTGCACACGATCATGATCTGCTGGCGATGAAACCGCATGCGCGGGCGCGCTGGGGCCTGGCGCGATCGTTCCAGAAAGCGCAGATCGTGCCGGACAGGACCGTCGAAGACCACATTCGCGTGGCGCTCGACTTTCAGCACCTGCCCGAGCGCGACAACGAACGGGTTCTGGGGCGCGTTCTGGAGTTCACCGGCCTGACCGAACACCGGCGGCGCATCGGCGCACGCCTCAATTCGGCTGAGCGGCGGCTGACGGAGATCGCGCGCTGCCTCGCATCGTCGCCGAAGATCGTTCTCCTGGACGAGCCCGGCGGCGGGCTGTCGCAAAACGAGACGAGCCTTCTGCAGTCGCTCATCGGAGCCATCAAACAGGAATTCGGAGCGATGGTTGTTTTGATCGACCACGACGTTGACCTGATCCGCGCGATCTGCTCGCACACCGCCGTTCTCGATTTCGGAAAACTCATCGCCTTTGGCGAGACCGAAGCGGTTTTTCGAAACGAGAAGGTCAAGGCCGCCTATCTCGGAGGATAAGTCATGAACGACGGCGCACCCGTTTTGAAGGTCGACAATCTTTGCGTGGAGAGCAATGGCAAAGCGGTTGTCGAACAGATGTCGCTCGACGTGAAGGCCGGCGAGATCGTCGCCCTTGTCGGGCCGAACGGCGCCGGAAAGAGCGAACTGGTCCTGGCGATCGCAGGCGTCCTGCCGAAATCGTCGGGCTCGGTCATGGTGGCGGGAAAGGAGGTGGCCGGGCTGAAGCCCGACCGAATCAGGCTCGCCGGTCTCGCCGCGGTTCCGGAGGGTCACCAGGTGCTACCGGGCCTGTCCGTCATCGACAATCTACGCGCCGCCGGCTCCATGCTCGACGACGCCGGCCTGCACACAAGCGTCAGGGAGGCCTGCGACCTGTTTCCTGAACTCGACAGGCTGCTCCCGAACAGGGCCGGACTGCTTTCCGGCGGGCAGCAGCAGATGGTCGCGCTGGCCCAGGCCCTCGTCGGCCGACCTAAGGTGCTGCTGATCGACGAAATGTCGCTGGGACTTGCGCCCGTCATCATCGAACGCCTGCTGGAAGCCGTGCCCAAGCTCGCCACGCGCGGCGTCGGCGTCCTGCTGATCGAACAATACACCCACCTCGCTCTGGAGTTGGCGGACAGGGCGATCGTCATGTATCGCGGACGCCTGAGATTCTCCGGCGCGGCCAGGGAACTGCGGGACAAGCCCGAGATATTGCGGTCGATCTATTTCGGCCAGTAGCTGTTTTGCGCGCCCTACGCCCGCATCCGCTGCGCATTGGCGTCGAACAGCGGGACGGATTGCAGGCGGGCGGGGAGCCGCTCGCCCAGCAATTCGATTTCCCAGCCTTCGGAGACGTCCGCGACTTCCTTCGGCACGTAACCCATAGCAACCGATTTTTCCGACGCGTGAGCGTAGCCACCGGAAGTCACCCAGCCGGCGACCTTGCCGTCAAGCCAGATCGGTTCGTCGCCGATGACATCGGCGTCGCGGGCGTCGACCACGAAGCTGCGCAGCCGCAATTTTCCGCCGTTTTCCTTTTCGGCTGCCGCAGCCCATTTGCCGATGAAATCGGCTTCCTTGGAGAGCGCCACAAAGCGGCTCAGACCGCATTCGAGCGCGCCGTAGACCGGACGATATTCCCGCGCCCAGGTTCCGAAATTCTTTTCAAGCCTCAGCGCGTTCAACGCGCGCGACCCGAAGAGGCGAATGCCGAACGCGCCGCCGGCTTCCATCAGAAGATCGAAGACGTATCGCTGATATTCCGCCTTCATCCAGATTTCATAACCGAGGTCGCCGGTAAACGAGACGCGGCCAACGATCGCCGGAGCCAAGCCGATGTCCAGTTGACGGACATCCATGAATTTGAATGCCTCAGGGGAGACATCCTCGTCCGTCACCAGCTCAAGAACCTTGCGCGCATCCGGACCGGCGATCGACAGCCCCGCGAGTTCGAGACCGTAGGGCGCGATCCAGACGGACCCGCCACCCGGCAGGTGCTGTTCGAACCAGCGCATGTGATAGTCCTGTGCAACGCCGGAGCCTGCGATGAAGAATTCGTTGTCACCGAGATTGGCGAGCGTGAAATCGCCGATAATCTTGCCGTCATGCTTGAGCATCGGGGCAAGCGTCATGCGGCCGGGCGCCGGTATGCGGCAGGCCAGCATTCGGTCGAGCCAGGAGACCGCGCCAGCTCCGGACACGCGATATTTTGCGAAGGAGGAGGTTTCGCTCAGGCCCACGCTTTCGCGCACCGCCCGCGCTTCCGCGCCGACGCAATCGAAATCCGTCGACCGGCGCCACGAGAAGGTATCAACCTCGCCTGCCTGTGCAAACCAGAGCGGGACCTCCAGACCGAACGCGGCGCCGAAACGGGCGCCGGCTGCTTCCAGGCGGTCGTAGATCGGCGTTGTGCGCAGGGGCCGGCCCGCCGGCAGTTCCTCGTTCGGAAAGCGGATCGAGAAACGCCGCGCATAGTTTTCCTGCACCTTGGCGTTGGTGTAGGCGAGCGTCGCATAGTCGCCGTAGCGGCTGACATCCATGGAAAAGACGTCGAAGCCTGGATCGCCATTGATCATCCAGTTGGCGAGCGCGAGGCCTACGCCTCCGCCCTGGCTGAAGCCGGCCATGACGCCGCAGGCCGACCAGAGCCCCCTCACCCCGCCGATCGGGCCGACCAGCGGATTGCCGTCGGGCGCGAAGGTGAAGGGACCGTTGATGATCTGCTTGATGCCGGCGTTGTTGAAGGCCGGGAAATGCCGGAAGCCGACCTCCAGCGACGGCGCGATGCGGTCAAGATCCGGAGCCAGAAGCTCATGGCCGAAATCCCAGGGCGTCACCTTCGGCGACCAGGGGCGGCAGTCCTTCTCGTAGGTGCCCATGAGCATGCCCTTGCGTTCCTGGCGCAGGTATATCTCGCCGTCGAAATCGACAACGTGCAGCATCTCCTTGCCGGCCGTCTCGTTGAATTCGACGACCTCCGGCATGTCTTCCGTGATGAGATACATATGCTCCATGGCGAGAACCGGCAGTTCAAGGCCGGTCATGCGTCCCACTTCGCGGGCCCAGAGACCCGCGGCGTTGACAACATGTTGCGTGATTATCTCGCCCTTGTCGGTGATCACGCGCCATGCGCCGTCCGGATTCTGCACGAGATCTTTCACCATGGTATGGAGTTCGATCTCGGCGCCGTTCTTCTTCGCCGATTTCGCGTAGGCCTGGGTCGCGCCATAGGGGTCGAGATGGCCTTCGACCTCGTCGTAAAGAGCGCCGACGAACTGGTCCGGATCCAGCAACGGCATCAGTTCATGGGCTTCGCGGGGTGAAATGATCTCCGCTTCCAGCCCCATGTACCGGCCTTTCGCCCGCACCGATTTCAGCCACTCGAACCGGTCTTGCGTGGCGGCGAGCATGACGCCTTCCGTCATGTGCAGCCCGATGTCCTGGCCGGAATATTCCTCGATCTCGCGGTACAGATCGACGGTGTATTTCTGCAGCCTGGAGACGTTCGGGTCGCTGTTGATGGTATGCATGCCGCCGGCCGCGTGCCACGTCGAACCGCTGGTGAGCTCCGAGCGTTCAAGCAGGACGACATCCGTCCAGCCGAATTTGGTCAGGTGATAGAGGATCGAACATCCGACCACGCCGCCTCCGATAACGACTGCCTGCGCATGACTCTTCATTGGTGGCTCCCAGCTCGCAATCCAGACGCTCCACCCTATGAGCTGGCGCGGGGAACGGAATATGCCAGCCGACATAAAAATCGCCAAAACCGACAAATTTGTCGCTTTTATATTTTTTTTTGCTTGCAATGGAGGCGGCGACGATTTCAGATGTAACGAATTTCAGCATCAAACTTATTTCGATTTAACAATGCAAGACAACACGCCAACCAGAATGGGCTTCCTGCTGATCGAGCGTTTTTCGATCCTGAGCGTCGTCGCCTGTTTCGAGCCGCTCCGCAGCGCCAACCGGCTTCTCGGATACGACGCCTACGGATGGACGTTCGTATCGCTGGAAGGGGGTCCTGTGACATCGTCCAGCGGCCTGGTTCTGGAAACCGAACCACTCGATGCAGCGGCGCGCGATCTCAACTATCTTTTCATCTGCGCCGGCCTCGACATTGGCCCGCCCGACAGGAAACGAATGAACGCCGCCCTGCATCGCGCCAACCGCAGCGGCGTGCGCATGGGCGCGGTTTCGGCGGGCACGTTCCTTCTGGCCGAAGCCGGCCTGATCAAGGACCGCCGATGTACAGTGCATTGGGAGTTTCTGCCGACCTTCCGCGAAAGCTGGCCGGAAGTCGACGTTGAGGAAAATCTCTACGTGATCGACCGGGAACTCTACACCAGTTCCGGCGGCATGGCCGGCGCGGACCTCGTGCTGGAACTGATCTATCGCGACCACGGCGAAGCGACTGCCCAGGCCGTCGCCAACCAGTACAATCTCGACCGCATGCGCAGCGGCGGCGAAAACCAGCCCGACGGCTCCATGGCCCGGATTTCGACCTATCCCGGCCTCTTGCAGAATGTCATACGGCTGATGCTCGCCAATATCGAAGCGCCGCTTTCGATCGCCGAAATCTGCCAAAGAAACCGCTGCCAGCAACGGCAGCTCGAACGGTTGTTCCTGCGCTGGGTCGGCGACACACCGCGCCGCTTCTACATGAAACTGCGCCTGGAAAAGGCCATGGGCCTGCTCCGGCACTCCAACCTGCAGATCACCGAAATCGCCCAGATGACTGGCTTCACCGCCAATTCGCGATTTTCCATGGCCTTCAAGAGGGAATACGGACGCACGCCGTCATCTGTGCGGGCATAGCAGGCGCTACAGCGCAAACAGTTCCGCATAGCCGAGCGTCGCGTTGGCGTGCTCGCGCATCATGGCTTCGGCGCGCTGGCCGTCGCCGCTTTTTATGGCGTCGAACACGATCATGTGCTGTGTGTGCCCGACAGTCAGGCGCAGGAGTTCGCGTTCAATGTTCTTGCGGTTGAAGGCGACGCTGCCGATCTTCAGCATGGGCAGAGATTCCAGCTTCGCCAGCGTGAACGGAAGATAATCATTGCCGCATGAATGCATGATCGTTTCGTGGAACAGCGTGTTGGCCTTCTGATAGGCTTCGATGCGATCCTCATATGGGATATCCGACGCAATGATCCGCTCTGAAGTGGCGACGGATCGCGAAAGCTTCCGCTCTACGTCCTCGCACAAGCCCTTTTGGGCGAGAAGTTTGGCCGCCAGCCCTTCAAGCACGCCGCGCACCTCGTAGGCCTTCGACACATCCTCCAGTTCGATCTGAACCACGGTGTAACCGCGGCCGTCGCGCTTGCGGATGAAGCCTTCGACCTCCAGCGTCTTGAGCGCCAGCCTCACCGGCGTCCGCGACATGTCCAGCAGCGCCGCAATCCCGACTTCGGTCACCTTTTCGCCAGGCACTATGGAACCGTCGACGATCATGCGGCGCAGGATCGCCAGCGCGCGCTGGTCCGATGTCGGCGTATCCAGATTGCCGGAAGCGCTGTCCGTCGCTTCACGCCTGACAGCAGCGCTGCCATCTTGGTTCATGATTGGATGTCTCCTCCAATTTCAACTAACTTTGTATCCATAATTTAACAGAATCAAGGATTTTTGCTCGACATTTTCTGATATTATGTAAAATTCGAATTTCGCCTTGAAAGATTGCAATTATTATGGATACATAATTTTTGCATTTATCAGATGCTCAAAGTTGCCGGGCGTTTCGCCCGTAGGGAGGAAATCATGAACAGACGCAATTTCGTTGCGGCGGCTGCAAAAACCGTCGCCGCAGCAGGCATGGCGGCGCTTCTCGCCGGAACCGCTCTGGCGGCCGACACGATCAAGCTGGGCGCCGTTGCGCCGAAGACCGGACCACTTGCCGGCGGATCGACTGTCACCCACTGGCCGAGCATCCAGCTCTGGGTCAAGCAGACCAACGACAAGGGCGGACTGACGCTGAAGGACGGCCAGAAGAAGATCGAATTGATCGAATATGACGACAAGACAGATCCGGGCGAACACATCAAGGCAGTGCAGCGCGCAATCACACAGGATGAGGTCGACTTCCTGATCGCGCCCTACGGCACGGGCTTCAACGTCGCGGTTGCGCCGATCTACGCGAAATACGGCTATCCCCAGATTGCAGTGACCTCCATTTCGGACCTTGTCGGCGAACTCACCGAGCGCTATCCGGGTCTTTTCTTCACGCTCGGCGACACCACGTCTTTCGTCAACGGCGTCAAGGACATCCTCGTCAAGATGCGCGACGAAGGCACGATCGGCAACAAGATCGCCATGGTCAACGTCGCGGACGCCTTTGGCATAGAACTGGCCGACGTCGCCCGTCCGATCTTCACGGAAGCCGGTTTCGACATCGTCTACGACAAATCCTATCCGCTTGGCACGCCGGACCTCTCTCCAGTCGTCAAGGGCGCAAAGGCAGCCAATCCGGACGCCTTCGTCGCCTGGTCCTACCCGCCTGACACGTTCGCGATCACCGAACAGGCGGCGATCGAGGATCTCGACGTCAAGGCCTTCTACACCGCAGTCGCCACCGCCTTCCCCGCCTATGGCGGAAAATTCGGATCGAAGATCAACGGCGTTCTCGGAGCCGGCGGCGTCAATCCCGACACGCCGGCAATCGCGGAGTACCGCAAGGCCCACAAGGAAATCACGGGCCAGGAAGCCGATTACTGGGCTTCTGCTAACACCTACGCCAGCATGCAGATACTCGGCCAGGCGATCGAGGCCGTCGGCAGCACCGACAGGGAAGCCGTCACCCAGTATCTGAAGGAGAACGAGTTCGACACGATCATGGGACCGATCGTCTTCGACGAGCAGATCTCCAACCGGTTCTGGACCGTCGGACAGTGGCAGGACGGCGTCTTCCGCGGCGTCGCCTCGTCCAACATCGATGGCGCCGTGCCGGTGATCGCAAAACCCGGCTGGGAATAAACCGTTGTCGCAGGCCGCGCCCGGACACCTGTCCGGGCGCGTCACTTGTCACAGCAAATAGAACATTAGGTTTCGGGCTTCGCGATGGACATTATCATTTCCGGGTTGCTGCTCGGAGGCACCTATGCGCTTATGGCCATGGGGCTCAACCTGCAATACGGCGTCGCCCGGATCATGAACCTCGCCAATGGCGAGATGCTCGTGCTGGGCGCTCTGGCCGCCTTCACTTTCTATGTCAGCATACAGCTCAGCCCGCTTCTTACGATGTTTATCGTCGCGCCCGCAGCCTTTCTTCTCAACTGGCTGATCTATCGCTTTCTCCTGCGCCCGCTCGTACGCCGCGCCAAAAACCAGGGCCAACTCGAAGTCGATTCGATCCTCGCGACATTCGGCATGAGTTTCGCGCTTGTGGGCATCATGGTGAGCATACAGGGCGGCTATTTCACCTATTCCTTTCTCGCAGACCCCTTCTCGATCCTCGGAACGACTGTTGCCCTCAACCGGCTGATCGCCTTCATCATGGCCGTCATTATCGGGCTCGCGCTCTATCTGTGGCTTCATCGCTCCCGTCCCGGCATGGCGGTCCGGGCGGTCGCTGTCAGCAGCGACGCCTCGAAACTCGTCGGCATTAACGTTGTGCGCGTTTCGGCGCTGGCCTTTGCGCTTGGCGGCGCTATCACCGCTGTCGGTGGAACGCTGATCTCCACATTTATTACGCTGGACGCCTCGATCGGGGTCATCTTCACCATGAAGGCCCTGATCATCGTGATCATGGGCGGCGTCGGCGACATTCGCGGCGCGATCATTGCAGCGGCGATCCTCGGACTCGTGGAAACGGCCGTGGCGTCGCTGATCGATCCTGGGCTGACGCTCGCAGCCGCCTATCTGATCTTCCTGCTGGTTCTCCTGTTCCGCCCGCAAGGACTGTTTGGAAGGCGCGCGACATGAACGGCAAAGAGGTACAGAGCCTGACGGCGATAATCGTCTGCATCATTGCGGCGGCCTGCTTTCCGCTGATCGCAGACGGATACTGGATGAGCATCGGCGTCACGGCGATGATGTATATGGCGCTGGCGACAAGCTGGGCGCTGTTTTCCGGGCCGACCCATTATATTTCTCTGGCGACCGCAGCGTTCTTCGGGATCGGCGGCTATCTGGTCGGCACTGGAATGAGCGACTACGACCTTTCGTTCTGGCTGATGATGGCGATTTCCGCAGTCGTTGCGACCTTGCTCGCCGCACTGATCGGCCTTGCAACGCTGCGGCTTTCCGGCGTCTATTTCGTTATCTTCACGCTGGGCCTGGCGGAAATGATCCGCAACCTGGTGTCATGGATTCAAAACAATTTTCTGGGTTCGCGCGGCCTTTATGTGCTGACGGATTTTACCGACGCCGACATCTACTGGATGCTCCTGACGGTGGCGGCCGCGGTGTATCTCCTGGGCTGGCTGATCAACCGTTCACGCCTCGGCTTTGCGCTGCGCATCATCGGCAATGACGAAATTGTGGCCCGACATGTCGGCATCAACACCGCCTGGTCGAAGGTGTTGCTCTTCATGACGACCGGCTTCTTCGCGGCGATTGTCGGGGCAATCATCGCACCGCGTTATTCCTACATCGAACCCAATCTGGTGTTCAAACCGGAACTCAGCTTCCTCGTCGTGATCATGGCGCTGCTCGGCGGAACGCATCGCCTGTGGGGGCCGATCGTCGGCGTCATCCCCTTCACGCTGCTTTGGGAGGCAATCAGCATTTCATTTCCCAACTACACGACGCTGCTTCTAGGGCTCGCGTTCCTGTTGATTGTGTATTTCATTCCGCGCGGTCTCATAGGGCTGATCGAGGATCTGGTCGAGAGGTCGCGCGCATGACGACCGGCTCCACCCTTCTCACCGTAAGGAACGTCACCAAGCGCTTCGGCGGTCTTGTCGCCGTCAACGACATGACCTTCGACGTGAAGGAGCACGAGGTGATGGGCATCATCGGCCCGAACGGCTCTGGCAAGACGACGATGATGAACCTGATCTCCGGCGCGCTGCCGGTCACCAGCGGCGCAATCGACATGCGCGGTCATCTGCTGTCTCAGGCGCCGGCCCACGAGATAGCGCGGCTTGGCGTCGCCCGCACGTTTCAGCTTGTGCGGGTGCTGCCGGGCCTGAGCGTCATCGAGAACGTGATGGCCGGCGCTGTTTTCGGTCATCGCCGTCGTTGGGGCGACGAAGCGCGGTTCTTCGCCGAAGCCCTGCTGGAGCGCATCGGCCTCGGCGCGCATCGCCACCAGCCGGTGTCGTCTCTCACTTACATCGACCAGAAGCGGCTGGAAATCGCACGCGCGCTCGCCGGCGAGCCCGCAGTTCTGCTGCTCGACGAATGGCTGGCCGGCCTCAACCCGACCGAGTTGCAGATCGGCATGGACCTGGTCGCCAGCCTGCGCGAGGAAGGCCGCACCGTGATCCTGGTGGAACACGTCATGGACGCAATCCGGTCTTTGTGCGACCGATGCGTGGTGATGAATTCCGGCAACAAGATCGCCGAGGGCGCGCCCGGCGAAGTGCTTTCCGACGCCGAAGTCATCCGCGCCTATCTGGGAGACGAGTGATGCTTGACGTCTGCAATATTTCAGTCTCCTACGGCATGCACAGGGCTCTCTCCGAGGTTTCGATCGCGGTTGAGCAGAAAGAAATCGTCGTCATCCTCGGCGCCAATGGCGCGGGCAAGAGCACGCTTTTGAAATCCATCGCCGGCATGTGCGAGGGTTCGGTGGCCGGGCGCATCGCGCTTGAGGGCGAGGACATTACGACCCTGGAGCCGCATGACATCGTGGACCGGGGCGTGGCCTTCGTACCAGAGGGGGGCGGGATCTTCGGAGACCTGTCTGTCGCGGAAAACCTGTTGCTCGGCGCCTATTCGCAGCGTGCGCGCGAGCGGCAGGACGCTAATCTTTCCTGGGTCTATTCGCTGTTTCCGAAACTGACGGAACGCCGCAACCAGGTGGCGCGGACCATGTCCGGCGGCGAACAGCAGATGGTTGCGATCGGCCGGGCGATGATGGCCGATCCCAAGGTCCTGATGCTCGACGAACCGTCGCTCGGGCTTTCGCCGCTGCTTTGCAAGGAACTGTTTCAGAGCCTCGCGCATATCAGCGACGCCGGAATGGGGGTGCTGCTTGTAGAGCAGAACGCCAAGCAGAGCCTGGCGATCGCCGATCGGGGCTACCTGATCGAGAATGGCGAAATAACGGGAAGCGGCGACGCCTCTTCGCTGCTGAACGACCCCGCCGTTCAGGCCGCCTATCTCGGCGCCGGAAGCGCAAAGCCGCCGAGCGGCAGGCAGACGAGCGCGCCGGCTGCGCCCGCTGCTTCCGAGAAACATTTTATTCGGCCGGGCGGCGCGACACGCAACCCGACCAGCACGGACGCGCTGGCGGGCGAATCCATTACCAGCATGATCTCGAGGGCCGCCGTATCGGCGCAGGGACGCTACACAGCCGCTAAACCGGCATCAGGAACCTCGACAGGTCGATCGCCTGCGGCGTCGCTTCCAGCGACGATCGCCCCGGGTGCAAGCGCGCAGCGCGACCCCGAGGTCGCCCGCATCATTGCTGAGATCGAACAGGCCGCGCGGGCGGCCAGGTCCGGTGGAGCAAGCGCCGCCGACAGGAATTCACACACAACGGAGGATGACCACAATGGCTCGTAATTTCGAAGGAATATACGCCGGCGGCGGATGGGTTGGGACCAGTTCGAAGTTCAAGGTCATGAACCCCGCCGACGGATCGGTTTGGGCAGAGGCGCCCGACGCCAGTATCAGCGATGTGAGGCGCGCTATCCAGACGGCGCAGGACGCCTTCGAGGGTTGGGCCGCCCTGCCCCATACCGAGCGCGCCCTTTACATGCTCAAACTCGCCGACGAGTTTGAGAAACGAACGGACGATCTGGTCAAGGCGCTTCAGGGCGAAGGCGGCGGATGGTTCGGCAAGGGCATGTTCGAAGCCCATTACGTGGTCGAGGTCTTCCGCGCCGCGGCGGCGATGAACTATCAGGCGATCGGCGAGATCCTTCCATCCGAACACAACAAGGTGTCGATGGTGGTTCGGCGACCGATGGGCGTTGTCTCGGTGATCTCGCCCTGGAATTTTCCGGCGATCCTCTCATCGCGCAGCTTCGCCATTCCGCTTGCCGCCGGCAACACAATTGTCCTGAAGCCTTCGGAAGAGACGCCCTATAGCGGCGGCCTGATCTTCGCCGAAGTGTGCGAGGCCGCCGGATTGCCGGCCGGCGTCTTGAACGTCGTCACGTGTTCCCGCGACAACATCCAGGCTGTCGGCGACGAGCTGATCGAGAACCCGCTGATCAAGGGTATTTCCTTTACCGGCTCGACTGCGGTCGGCCGCATGGTCGCCGCCAAGGCCGGCGCTCATCTGAAGAAGGTCTGCGTCGAACTGGGAGGCAAGGATTCACTGATCGTCTGTGATGATACGGATCTGGAAAAAGCAGCCCAACTCGCCAATTTCGGCAGCTTCATGCATCAGGGTCAGATCTGCATGAGCGTGGAAAAGGTATTGGTGCAGGAAACGGTCTACGATGCGTTCCTCAAGCTCTTCGTCGAGCGCGCCGCCAAGCTCAAGATCGGCAATCCTCTCGACGACAACGCAAATGTCATCGGCCCGCTGATCAACGACAAGCAGGCGAGCCAGGTGCGCGAACAGCTCGAGGACGCTGTCGCCCGCGGCGCCAAGGTGGAACTTGGCGGCGGAATCAACGGTCGTTTCGTCGAACCGACGATCCTGACCGGCGTAACGCCGGACATGCTGATCTACCAGAGGGAGACCTTCGGCCCCGTTGTTCCTGTCATTCCGTTCAAGACGGATGACGAAGCGGTGGCGATCGCCAACGACACCGAGTACGGACTGTCGTCCGGCGTGCTGACAGCCAATGAAAGCCGAGGTCTCGCCATCGCCTCGGCGCTGGAAACCGGCATGTGCCACATCAACTGCACCTCGGTGAACGACGAGCCCCACATTCCCTTCGGAGGCGCCAAGTCGTCAGGCGTCGGCCGGCATGGCGGCCGCTGGTCGAATGAAACCTTCACCGAAACACGCTGGATCACACTGGATCGCGGACAGCGTCCCATACCGCCGGTGTTCTGAGGAGATACGAGATGAACACCTTCATAACCCTTGTCATTCTCGCGCTGATCGTGGTCGCGATCGCCGTGGTTCTGATCGCCTATTTCTATCATCGCTCCACACGCGAGGTCAGCCTGATCAGGACCGGCGTTGGCGGACGGCGCGTCGTCATGGACGGCGGCGTTATCGCCATTCCGTATTTTCAGGATATCGGCCGAGTCAACATGCAGACCTTGCGGCTCGATGTGCAACGCAATGGAAACCAGGCGCTGATCACAAGAGACCGGATGCGCGTGGACATCTCGGCGGAATTCTACGTCTCGGTGGAGCCGGAGGAAGAGGCCATCGCCAGAGCGTCGCAAACGCTGGGCAGCCGCACCTTCGACGCCGACCGGCTGAAGGGTCTGATCGAAGGCAAGCTTGTCGACACGCTGAGATCCGAAGCCGCCAAGCGGACGATGGACGAACTGCATGAAAACCGTTCGGAATTCGCCGCTGCCGTGCAAGAGGCGCTGAAAGATGCGCTTGCCCGCAACGGACTGTCGCTGGACAGCGTGTCCCTGTCAGCGCTCGACCAGACCCCCTTCGCGTCGCTGGACGAAAACAACGCCTTCAACGCCGTCGGCATGCGCAGGCTCGCCGAAGTGATCGCGACGTCCAAAAAGGAACGCGCCGACATCGATACGGACGCGGACGTCGCCGTGCACCGGGCGGCGATGGAATCAAGCAAGCGCAAACTGCAGATCGACCTGGAGCGGCAGGCGGCCGAAATCGAGCAGTCAAGGGAACTGGAGAGCCTGAGGGCCAGCCAGATCGCAGAGATCGCCGCCAGAAAGGCCGAGAGCGAGCGGGCGGTCAGCGAAGCCCGCATTCGAATGGAGCAGGAAATCCGCAAGGCCGACATCGCCCGCGAACAGGCCATCAAAGAGGCTGAACAGGACCGCGCCATCGCCAATGCAAAAAAGACGCAGGACGAAAGCAAGGCGATCGCGGCAGCCGATCTTGCGAGGGCGGAAGCCGTGGAGGCGGCTGAAGCCATCGCAACTGCGAAAGCGCTGGCTGAAGCGCAACGGGCGAGCGACGTCGCCATGGTCGCGGCGCGTCGGGACCAGCAGGTCTCGCGGGAAGAACTGGTCTCTCGCGCGAAAGCCGAAGCCGAAGCGTCAATCGAGCAGGCAAAGGCAGCGAAGCTGCGCATAGCGACGATGAAAGAGGAAATGGCCGCCAGAGCCGAGGGCAACAGGGCGCTCAACGAGGCGGAAAACCTGCTGACCGCGGAAATCGCCGAATTGCGGACCAATATCGCGCGCCTGGAAGCACTGCCGGGAATTGTGGAACAGCTGGTCAAGCCCGCCGAGAAAATCGAATCGATCAAGGTTCATCACGTGACCGGCGGTTACGGCTACGGCAGGATCAGGGACGAGAACGACAAATCACCGGTCAATGCGACAATCGACTCGATACTCGATATGGCCGCACAGCTTCCGTCATTGCGAAAGGTCAGCCGGATCCTGGACGAGGACATTGAAAGTCCGACTCCGGCCAGCAAGCCGAAGCGGGATGAGCAGCAGGAATAGCGATTGAATCAGTAACGCGTCGAGACTGGCGTATTGTTGTTTGCGTGCCGCCACCGGGCCGCAGTGTCGGTAGCTGCAACGGACGCATAGCGATGACGGCCGCCGACTGTCTCCATGTCTTCACGCGCCAGACGAAGGCTTTCACGCAGCATCGTCGCAACAATCATGCAACCTGCAAATGATACCAGACTGATCGCCAGGATTATAAAAACCATGTCGTTCTCTTGACCGGGTACGCCCTGACCCTTCCCCACTAATTAAGGCATAATCATATCGACGCCGCTTCTCATGTCCATAAAAAAATAGTTAATGCTTTGCTAATGATTAACAATCACGTCGCCTAGTTTCCTGATTTACTAAAAAATAGACACATAAACCTATAATTTTGCGACTATATTTGCATTTTCCCTCTCCAGTGAACAACCAGTTTTTGCGTGATATCGCGAAAGGCATGATGCTTGAACTTGGTTCGATAATCGCCTACGGCACAGCATGATATTAACACAGTGGAGAGTCCTTCGGTGTCACAAGCGAAATCCGTCGAAGTGGGCAAGGTCATATTTTCGAATGACATGCCTTTCGTACTGATTGCCGGGCCGTGTCAGATCGAAAGTCGCGACCATTCGATGAAGATGGCGGAAGCCGTCGTCCGGA
>NZ_JBDQQS010000023.1:0-74194 GCF_039888615.1 Hoeflea sp. CAU 1731
CATTTGGAGTGTAATAAAATCTCATTGGCGTCTCATTTGAAGTGTAATGCATTACACTTCAGTCTCACGCAAATCATTGAAAACACTCAATGCGCGAGTCTCGGTTTCAAACCTAAATCGACAGGAATGGCCCGGACTAGTTACGGAAAGCGTTCTGTCACTGTCGTTTTGAATTCGCAGAACATCTTGCACAATCGAGATGCACGATTCATCGCGCATGGCGTCCGCATGACTGACGCAAGAGCCGAGTATCCCTGGGTGCGAGACCCCTCGGTTTGGACTTCCGAACCGAGCGAAACGAGTTTTGGCGTGGACTTGACGGTCTATGGGCTAGAAGCAGCAAATAACTACCGCTTCGATACAATGAGGATCGATGGCTCCGGAGCGGCAGAGCTCCTCATTCTCTTTCTCTCGACCGTATTCGGTGTCGGCATCACATTGCTCGTCGATGGAGCGCGAAAAATGACGGAGGTCGTCTTGGACTCGCTGGGCCAAACGCCGGCCGAACCAGCAATTCAGACCCCGGCTCCGGAAACGGAAACGTCGGCGGCGGACAATGACAAGGGTGCAGGAATTTGAGTGCGCCCAATGATCCGCGCCTTGCAGGGCCGCCCGTCCGGCGCTCGGCAGCACTATCCGGCGACACTGAGAAGCAATTTGAGGGCCTGGTAAAGCTGAGACTTGGCCATGCGGCCTTCGGGAGCATGCTACTTCCGGAAATGATCTTCCTGAAGCGTTCAGACTGGCATTTCTTCCAGCCGAGTTTTTTCGGACCTCCGATCCTGGGGTTCAACGTCGGGCCGGATATCCATGTGGCGCGTTTTTCTGTCGACGTCGGTGGTCCGCGTGCGACGGATCTGACTAGGTTGATTGTAGAAATTCGCTCTGATGGCTTGGTGAAGCGTTACGACGATGGAGCGCAGCTCTATTCGTGCCTCATTGACGGACCGAAGCGGCTAACACGGTTTGCTTCAGGCAGATGCCGGCGCCGGTCGGACGATGACTTCGATCTTCGTCTGTTTCATATCACCAACCCCAAAGCATTCTCGGGTATCGTCGGTTCTGGAGAACTGTGGTCGTCCCGATGGAACTTGCAAGGCACAAGGGAGCTCGGAAACGTCGCCTATGTCTATTTGACCAGCCTGCCGGCGATAGACTCGGAGGAGGATTTGCGGCGCATCGCGATGTCTTCCGACGGGATCATCCGCTTCCAGACCACCTCCAGCCGCGCTCGAGAAGAAACTCTGGAACTCACTGTCTATCGCGAGAACACGACCGGCCGAACCGCACGGCTGCTGGTCAATTTGGCGAGCGGACTTTTGGCTCCACCGCACTTGCTGATACATCGGCCAATTGGAGATCAGCCCTATTATGAAGTCGTCGGCCCCGAAATCTATCGCATCGGAGTTCAGCCAGGGGTGGCACTCACATATGCCAAAGGAATTGCCGCCGCCGACGAGGCAAGCTTGAAGCGCTTCGACTACGTTGTGGTCGGCGACGCCTCAAGTATTGAGGGGCTTGCTGCCCCCTATGATGAGGAGGAAACCGACCAGGTCGTTCACGTTGAAAAGCTCGACGCCGGGCTCGATCTTTTCGAATTCTGGCTCGAACACCAAAACAGCGACCAGGTCACAAGCCGTAATCCAGAACCGCGCATTTTCCCGACATGATCGTTCGAGTGTGACCTACGCTTTCGTCCGCCCAGACGACGGAACGGCTCACTTCGCCAAACTGCTCTCGGAAAGCCTCGTGGAGTTGGGCGCCGGTGACGGTCACATGTAGTGCGTCTTCATCGCCTCGATACGCTCTTCGGTCTTGCCGTTACGCTTCCCGACGACAATTCCGTATGCGGGTGAGTCCAGCAATGGATAGAACTGCAAGTAGACGGCAACGAATTCTTCGGTTCCGCCGATGAAGATACGGAGTGTCTCAGCGGGCTCAACCTCTTGCTTGTCGTGCGGGAATGTGCCTCCCACGTACATGGACAAGTCATCGCTCTTGTTGAGGATGATATCGTTCAGGAAAGGTTCGAAACCATCCATGCCAAGTTCAGCCACCGCAAAGGCGTGTGCTGTCTTGGCAAGGAAGCGAAGGAAGTGGTTCCGGTTTACGTCGCCCAGCTTCATTGCGACATTGGCTTCGCCAGTTTCCTCCGCAATTTGCCGGTTGATCTCATAGGCGCGGGATTCGACATAACTCCACGGTCGCCCGCGACCATTGTCTGAGCCGGCGTCACCAAGGGTGATGCGGGCCTCCGGCAGCTCCCATAGATTGAGCGCCAATGGAGCCTCCTCCAATGGAAAGGCGCGTGAACCCAGATCTCGAGTAATTTTGCCGCTGCCATCGACCGCGACGAAGGGAATTTCAACGTGCTTTGGCCGGTCTTTTCTTCTTGTCCGGCTCGGAGCATCGACTTGCAGCCGAAAATCGCCGAACTGCTTCTTAAGCACCTCCTGCTCGTAGGGTTGAATAGTTGCCGCGCAGTGCTTGCACGACGCTTTCTCGAAGATCAGCGTGTTGTGGCCGAGCGCGAACGGAATGATATGCTCGTCGGTGAGATCGGTGTGAGAGAATGCCGAGCCGCAATAGATGCACGCGCCCGGTGAAGGGATGCGTCGCTTTTCGAACCTGTCGATCTCATATGTCTTCGTCTTCATCCAGCAAAGATAGGTGAGCGATCGCAGGGTTGCCAGCAGGGGAACCGTGTCACGGCAGCTCCAGTCGTGCCGCAGGTCAATCATCTCACTAGGCTTTACGAGATTTACGAACTTGACGAGTTAACACAAATAGCCCATATTGGCGGCGAAGGAGCACCAAGATCATGTCTACCGCTAAAGCTATTGAGAAGCGCGGTCGAAAGTCCGGCGACGTCAGGTCACCCAACATTGCGTTTTCGACAAAGCTCGCTGGAATTGCGGCGTTCAAAAAAGCGCTTATCGAGCAATATGGCGAGGCAGTCCGTCGCAGCAAGAAGGCTGGGCACCGGGTCAGCTTTCGGGTCGATGTCGATCCAGAAGCTGGAGCGCAATCCATCACAGTTGTCGAGGAGCAGCCAGGCGCGGCCGCGGATGGTTTTCCCGTCGAACAGGTCGGGGAGCCGGATGCGGACCTCAAGGCAGCTTTGAGGGAAGCCCGGGCTCGCGGGAAAAAGCGTGTCTCCGAAATCGTTGCCGCAGACGATATGCTCACCGCAGAGGCGTTTGCGGATTTGTTGGGTGTGTCCAGAGTGACGGTCAACTCACGGCGTCAAAATGGCCAGCTTCTAGGCATCGATGGGGCCAAGAGGGGCTTCCGCTTTCCTGCATGGCAACTTGATGAAGATGGCCGTCCGTTCGAAGCGCTGCCCGAACTCCAGCAAATCCTCGGTGGCAGTGCCTGGGCTGTCTATAGGTTTCTGGTAACACCACAAGGCGGTCTCAACGGGCTAACCGGACTCGATGCGTTGCGGAGTAAGAAGCCTGATGAGGTTATCGAAGCTGCCAAGGGTATTGCTCACGGTGACTTTAGGTAATGCCAGCAACTACGCCGCCCGCCGGCTTCGAGAACGCAAAGCTCGATATTGAAACTGTTCCTGCCGGAAAGCGGTTCGGACGCATCTACCTTGATGCTTTTCCGGATCCGCTGGGTTTCGGGAAAAGCCCGAGCCGGTTCAGCGATCCAAGGCGCCGGATCGATGAAAACCGGTTCGGGGTACTATATCTCGGTGAAACGTTGAAAGTCTGCTTTCTGGAAGCGCTACTTCGTGATCGCCGGGACGGACAAATTGGCGACCTTCCGATTGAAGAAATAGAAATTCATACCCGCCGCTTTGCCGAGATCGAGACGATAGAGGATCTTCGTCTCGTCGATCTGCGCGACGATCATGCCGTGCGTATGGGTGTGCCTTCCGACGTCGCAAAGGCTTCGCGCCAGAGCCTTGCTCGCGCTTGGTCGCTGGCTTTCTATGAGCACAAATCTTCGCCGGATGGCATTATCTATCCCTCTCGGCTAAATGGCCACGTGAACCTCGCAGTGTATGATCGCGCAGTTTCAAAATTGGCGCCAAAACGTGTGGTTCCCTTAATCGGCGCACCGGGGTTGGCATCGGTGTTGCGGGAATTGCTGGTGGCTCTGGTCTGAGAAGACCGGCCATTCTCAAATTGCCTGCAATTCAGGTTCGAGTTTTCCGACGCCGCCTGTTGGTGGCCTCGATCATCGACTGTGGCCGAGATACGTCCAGTACGACAACCGAAAGCTTATCCTTCAAGTGAAGCGGAAGGTCATCGACAAGCATCGCCTCAAGCGCCTCGACGCTGTCGGGACTGTCGGCGCCATCGCTTCTCTTAGGCGCGTTGAACTCAGTGCCGAACCAAAAGACGAGATAGATCCCGAAGCCGCAGGCGTCTGGATCCGCAGCGTAACCAGCGAGCTGGGTCGAAGTGGCTGTCCAGAGCTCGCCATTGTAGTGCCGTTTGGCCTCGATCGGCAGATTCTTGCCGGCATGGCTCAGCATTAGTACGTCGACCCTGGTGTTCTCGCCGCGACGGACCTCGGGAAGGCTCGCCGCAATGCCGTATCCTTCGAACCGGGGACGAACTAGTTTCAGGAGGCGGTCCCTATCCTCGTTTTCGATCTGTGGTTTGGTTGCATTGCCATATTCATCGGTGTTCCAAAACCGCTTCCAAGGCGTCTCACTTCCGGTCCTGAGTGTACTCTTGTACCTCTCGACCTCTTCCAGAACGACGGCCGCAAGGTCCGATGGAGTAGCGGGTGCGCCATCTGCGAGTGCGCTCATCAGTTGGCTCACTGAAGGCGCTGCAAATTGTTCATCGCGCTGTTTGCGGGCGTGTTCCGCGGCTGCATGAGCAATATGGGGTGCCCAGCTTGAATCGACTCTCTCGGCGAGTGCCTTCAGGTGCGCGCCGGCTTCAGCCGAATTTGAAGCTCCGAGACGCCGGATCGCGGCTCTGACAATCCCGCTCACTCCACCAGAGTGCCGCCAATCATTTTCGCGTGCCGGGTGTTTTGTACCAAGAACGCTAATCCTGATTCTGTCCAGCAGGTCGATGTCCGGACATAGCTCGTTGAATGTCTTGGCGAGGTCTCCGTTCGGAGCCAAAAGAGCAGATTCAAGGTCTTCTTCCGAGAGCCGATCGGCAAATATCTCGGGCATCAGCGCCAGGCCGACGAATGACCAGATATCCCGTTGGTTCTGCTCGAGGTCGTCGCGTTCCAAGGTGCGGCGCGCGAACTCGACCATCTCACCGATAGTCGAGCTGCCGGCGCATGCTCCGATCGCCTGTTTAAGGGCGAGATCTGGCAGGCCCGGCCTCTTGTCAAGCAGCCTAAGCATGCACAGGGAGACGAATGCCGGTTGATCTGCATTCGTAAGATGATGGATAGCATCAAGGTCTTCATCGCCAGCATCGAGAGCGGCGTTCCAATACCGCAACATCATGTCAGCACCTTGCTCTGGCTTGTTGGCCAGGCGGTCGACTGCCCAAACGGCAATCGAAGGATCGTCGTCGGCACTGAACTGGGCTTCGCGAAGCCCGACCAAGGCGATGATCAACGGAGATGCTTCGATGTCGTTTTCACGGCCATGCAAAAGCGCCTGGTGCAACCCCGCCGCTACGACATACTCTTGGGAGTATGTCCCTAGTTTGGCTTGGGCCTTGCCGAGATCTTCGACACTAACCTTGATGTCGGTATGGATTGCAAACTGGACGAAGCCTTCCGCGATCGCCGCGGCGATCTCCTCATTTGTGTATTTGATGATGTCTTCGAACGGCGATTTGTCTTTGCTGATCCTGGCATTGCGGTAGTGCCCGGCAGCCCAATTCAAGACGCCATATTGCTCCGGTGCGCCACTCGAGATTACATCAATGACCGGCGTTAGCGCGGCGATGTTTGCCTTACGCGAGTTTGCCGTCTTCTTTTCCAGGTTAGCCGTTCGCTTCGCCTCCTTCCTTTTCCATCCCGCGTTCGGGTCGGAGAGTAGAGATTTGATGAACCCCTTGAAACCTCGTTCCTGCTCCAGCAGCGATAAGATCGGCTTTTGCCATTTCGGCCAGAGTGTTTCGCTGCGGGCCCCATACGCGGCAATCTGAAATATTCGTTTTCTGGCTTTGCGCTCATTCGTCGCTTGAGCGATGTCCAACAACCCCCGGATCAACGCGTCGGAGGGTAGCCTTCTTGCGGTCGAGATATATTCGTTGCACACCACCCACGGGCCTTCGTCGGAGGAGCTTTGGTCCTCGACGGCGAGGAACAATTCCAATTCCCGCCGATCCGAATCGTGGTCAATCCATCTTGCAATGGCCTCACCAACATCGCTGTCGAGCATGTCCCATCGATGTTCTCGGAGATTGCCGAGCCACGATAGAAGTCGGACGGCGGATATATCCGGGTTGGCTTCAACTGCGGCGACAAACGCGCGATTTAGGAGCGACTGGACTTGTGATTTGTGGCGCCGCGCAACATCGCTTCTTCCAATACCCTGATCGAAGAACTCCGGTCGCGGAGATCGCGCAATCGCTATGCTGAGAGAGACCAGCGATCCAGTGTCGTCGTTATCCTCTCCATCGCGGGCTTTGGCAGACAAGCTGTCGAAATCCTCGAGCAGTGCGTGGAGATCGGAAAACTCAACATCCGGCGTTGACCTGCTCGCCAGGACGCGGGCACGGATTGCCAGTTGGCCTCGATCCACCTTCATGGCGGCCAGGTCGTCCAATAGGCCACGTTGCATTCCAACCCTGTCGCTGGCTTTTGCAGCGAGGACTTCCGCCGCTCTCTCCCGCATCCATAGAGGCCGCGCAGCGTCGAGGACGATCTCCCGCAGCTTCTCCGACATGCGCTCAACAGGCGGGCCGTCCGCGAGTGCCTGAAGAACGGTGACTTGCAAGTGACTTCGGACCTCGGCGTCGAGAATGGCTTTGAAATCGTCAACGAGATCATCGCCGGCAAGCCCGCCTACGACAGTCGCGTCATCCTGCGAAGACAGAAAGTACGGGTCGTCACGGTCCAGGTTATAGAGGACTTCTCGCCGACCGGCCGTGTCGAACGCCGCCGCATCGCCATATGCCAGCACCGTTGCTGCATCATGTTGAATGAGCCGTCTCGCCCCGACGCGATCTCCTTCCGATTGCAGGTGGGCGGCAAACCACGCATATAGTCCCCTGAGCTCACTCGGAGCCTTCTGATCGCTCCCGGTGATGAGGGCTGTCGCGCGCCGCAACGGAAAAACGGGCGCTTCGCGAGTGCCCACTACTCTTCTTGCCAGAAAACGGCCTGCCAGAAACTCAGCGACAGTTCGGTGTAACGGCGCGAAAGTGTTTCGTTCGCCCCTGAAAAGCGGGGTGTCCAATGCGGCTTCAAGGACGCGCGGTTCGAGCCCCAGGGAATGCGTAGCGATATACTCGTTTTCGGTTGAACCAGGCGGCAACGCGTTTGAACGCCAGAGCACCTTCGCCCCGGAAGCGAGAAGGTAGAAGCTCATGGCGGCGGCAGCGGAGAGGATTTCGTCCGCTCCCGGTCGTGGATCTGTTTCGCGCTCCGGGTCGTATTCGTGGGCAAGCGCCCTCGTCGCCTTCTCGAACAAATCAAAACGAGATGTCGGCCATACGCCGTTTGAGACAACAACAGAGTGAAGCAATCTCAGACTAAGCGGATTTTCCAGGAATGCACCGGCACCCCGGTTCCGCGCTTCACCCACGAACCGCTCTGGATCTGGTTCTCCCAGAGAGGCCAAGACCAATTGTGTCTCTTCGTCGCTCAGTGGCAGGAGATGGGCCACAATGATGGTCTCGTTGTTCGCCGCACGCCGCATCGCGTTGATGTCGGCAGTTGTGCGCCAGTCCTCAGCGCGGCAGGTGAGGCGCCACCTGCGTATGTTGCTCTTCGAAATCGCGTTGGCGAGACGCATGAGTTTGTCTTTGCCACCATCACCCGAGCGATATTCATCGAGGGCATCGAGATAGGCTGTTCCAGATTCGCCGATCGGTGAACCGTTCATCACTTCCCGGCAAGTCGCGATTTCGCCGCCTTCGGCAATCGCCTCGTACTCCAATGCAGTCGACTTCCCCGCACCGGGCTCGCCGAGCAAAACAACATATGGTTCGCCGCGCAGCTGGCTCAGCAGTTGAACCACATTCTCACCTTGAACCTGGATGGCGACTCGCCTGTCTAGATGCGCATTTTCCATCTCGACAAGATAGTGTTTCGACGTCCTGTCTGAAAACCTACATCACGACTTCTCGATATGTACGAACGCAAATTAGAACCTAGCGCGACGCCGACGGTATCTCACGGTCCTTTGTGCTGGCCTTCCGAACAACACATCAGGGACTGCGGTACCTTCGAGAATGTGCTCGACCAGCTTGCGCTTCGGATATTCAAAGCCATAGATCCAGTCATTTTTAATCTGCCGGAGAACCCAGAGTTTGTCTTCGCCGAAATCGAACGCGACAATGACGCCGACATGAACCCATTCTTTCAACAACCTTGAGTCATGGATCCAAACTTGGTGGACGAGACCATCTTTTGTCGGGTGTCTGAAACCGTCAGCCAAGGCACGTAAGAATTGTGAGTGATCGGTCTTCCGACGCAGCCCATCAATGATCCAGAACATTGGTTGATGAAACCTGGTTCTCTTCCGAGCTTCATCTGACCTCAAATATGAGTGCTGAAACTCGACAGCCAAGCCTTTGGGCGTTTTGACGTCTGCGATGTGCAGCTCTCCATGTTCGTCGCGAGCGGCGATTTCTTGCCAGTCTACGGGGAAGTGACTCTTCCAGTCACGGTGCCATTGCGTCTCGTTTTCCCACCAATGATCACAATGGCGTAGGCCCTTGTGCGCCCAGTGCCACACCTTCTTCGCTCCGCATTTGGCGATGAGCTCTGCATCGCATCCCGGACATCTGCCGGTTGCCCGCGGTGTCGCTTCAATTCGCTGGCCGTCATTGATGGCAAAACGCATTGCTATGACACCAAATAGAAGCGCTGATGTTCTAAACGCGCGTGTTGCATAGCCGGTCTAGTGTGCCTCGGTGCGCGAGTGAATGTGCGATCCGGTCGGTGTGACTTCGACATCGAAGCCAGCTGTGATCAGGGTTTTCACCTGTTCGGTATGGGAGATCAGACCTACCGCCCGCATTTCGTTAGTAAGCGAATAAAGCGTCTCCAGAGCGATGTTCAGTGTCTCGTCATCGAGAGTGCCAAATCCCTCGTCGATGAAAATGGCGTCGAGCCTGATTCCGCCGCTATTTTGTTGAACGACGTCTGAGAGTCCGAGTGCCAGTGCCAACGAGGCCTGAAAACCCTCTCCTCCCGACATCGTCCTCGTCGATCTAGACTTCTCCGTATTGGCATCGTGAACAGCGATATCGAGGCCGCGTTTGCTGACGCCCCCCGATACCTCTTCAGGCCGATGCAGCTGATAGCGATTGCTCGACATCGGTCCCAATCTGAGGTTGGCCGCGACAAGCACTTCGTCGAACATGGCCGCGATGGCAAAATCGGGCAGCCGCACCTTCCGGTCATTGTTGCCATTCACCAGATTTGCGATTTCACCTAGCGGTGCGTAGCGTTCCTCCAAGGAAGCGATTTTCTCGGAAATCTTTTCCACTGACTGCAGCACGGCTGCCTTGCGGTTCAGTTCCGTTTGAAGTCGTGTCCGCTCATTTTGGTTGGTTTCCAGCTCGGTGGCAAAGCCGGACACTTTTTCCTTAAGGCCATCCATGTCCGGATGTTCACGCTCGCCGATCTCCGCTTCGAGACGCTTTAACCGATCTGTGTTGGCCGCGAGGCTCTGCTCATGATCCTTGACAGCCGTCTCCAGTTCGTCGACTTGGTCAAGATCCGTTTTGGCAGACTGAAACAACTCCGCGCTAAGGCCCGCATTCGCGAGTCCATTGGCAAGTGTACTGCCTGCATCTTCCAGAATGTCGCGGGCGCGGGCCAGTGCCGTTTCCGCCCCGATGCGGCCTTCCGATGCGGCGGCGAGCGCAACGGCAGTTTCCTTGTCAGCATCGAGAGCTGCCTGATGCATTTTGGCCAGTTCATCTCGTTCGGCAACGGCGGCCCCGAGGGCGTCTGTCAGGTGGTTTGCCTCGCGGTACGCCACCGGAACCTCTCGAAGCATTGCATCCAGTTTGGTCTGGACGGTCGACATTTCTGCCTTACTATCCAGCAGGGCTTGTTTGGCCTCTTCATGGAACCGAACAGCGTCACTTGCTGTGGTCTCGGCTTCATTGAGGCGATCGGCCAGATTCGCGAACCGGTCATCCGCATCGAGAGCGGCTTTCTTTTCGGCCGCCGCCGCAAGTAGCGGCAGCAATGTCTCGCGAGAGCGAGCAGGTGCCGAGTGATCCGCAAGCGCGCGCTCCCGGTCTTCCAACAAATCCTCTGCCGAGCGTAAGGCACTTCGGGCCTCCTGTTCAGCCGCCTTTGCAAGTTCCAATGCCTTTTGCGCCGTGTCGAACGCCTCATGGCGACCCTGACGCGAGGAATCGCCGGTGGCCGGCGCCGGGTGATGGGTTGAACCGCAAGCCGGGCAGGGCTCGTTATCACGAAGTTTGCGGGCCACATGAAGCGCCTGGATGTCGGTCAAATCCTGTTCGGCGGACGCAAAGGTGGCAGTACAGCTCTGTAGGTGTGCGGCGGTTCGCTGATGTGCCTCCGCCAAAGCCCCAACCTTCTCTTTCTGCTGATCTCTGCGGGTAACGGCCTTCTCATAGTCGCCGAGAACTTCAGCTTCTCTTTGCAGGTCCACCAATTGGGCCGCCGCATCGCTGAGAGCCTTGTCATGTCCAGGTTGCAGCTTCTGCAGGGCTCGAAGGGCACCCAGCTGCTCGCCGGCATCATCGGCCGCCTGCTTCGCTGCGAGCGCCTGGTTGTTTGCACCGGCAACCGCGTCGGTCTTCTCGGTGAGATCGTTCTTGAGCTCGGAGGTCTGATCGAGCGTTGTCTTCCAGCGATCGAGCTCTTGCACTTTGCGGTCTGCGGCCTCCCTTCGGGGGGCGTTTTCAGTTGCACGCGAAAGCGCATTCCGCGCGGCCGTGCGCGCGGTGTCCGCAGCGGCTAACTTATCTTCAGCTGCCGCATATGCGGTTGCCGCATCAGTGTGATTGCTGCGTGCGCCTGCCTCTGCCTTCTCGAGAGGCATGAGCGTCGCGGCAATCCGCGCCCGTTTTGATCGAGCCCGCAAATTCTCGATTTGCTGACCTCGGCCTTCGAGAGTAGTTTTGTCCCGTTTGGCATCCTCAAGGTCTGAGAATTTCTGAGATAGTGCCTCAGCTGCCGCCAGCGCCTCGCGATGGTCAGCGAGGGTCGTTTCGAGCGACTCGATCCGACCATTGATCGCGTCTATGGCCGCCTTGTCCTTGGCAGTATCAGCCCGAAATGCATCTTCTGTTTCGTGATTGAGCAGTGTTTCCCGCTTGAGCCGCTCATCATGAATCTCTTGGCGTAGGTTAGCAGCCTGACGTTTTATTCTTTCGACAAATCCCTCATAGAGCTGCACATCAAAAAGCCGCTTCAGGATGGGGGAGCGCTCATCGGAGCTGGCGGTCAGGATCTTGCGGAAGTCCCCTTGCGGCAGCAGGACAATCTGTCGGAACTGGGCGGCATTGTAGCCCAACAGTTCTTCGATCATTCCGTCGACGGCTTTAACTTTTTTCTCAGCCAGGACGGCGCCACGGTGGTCTGGAGTGATCTCATCAAGCGCCATGCCCGTGGCCTTGAAGAGATAAGCTTCGTGGGGCTGATGTGCCGTGCCCGCCCCTCTATTTGCGGCGCGGGTCTGGCTAGGCACCCGATGTATCACATAGCGCTCTTCGCCAAGCTCGAACACAAGCTCCACCTCTGTCAACGCAGTTGCGCCGGCATGGTGAGAGATCATGTCCTCTGCAGATCGCTCGGCCCCGGAGGACTCGCCAAAGAGAGCGAACGAGATGCCATCGAATATTGTCGTCTTGCCTGCGCCCGTGTCGCCGTAGATGCCGAAGATGCCGGCATCCATCGCAACTGTGAAATCGACGATCTCTCTGCCCGCATATGGACCAAAAGCCGTCATGGTTAGCCGGATCGGTCGCATCAGATCTCCTCCCTGATGGGTTCATCGATCAACTGCGCAATGACGCCCTGCTCAACTTCGGTGGGTTTCTCCCCACGCACATAGGTCACAAACTCCGCGATCACACTGACCGGATCGTCCAGTTTCGAATGCGCTCGTCCCGAAGCCGTGATCACCAGATCCTGTTTTTTCTCGCGAAGCGTCTGAAGTATGTTTGGATAAAAGGGCCGCAGCTGCGCGGCGGGTTCGACCAGTGCGCCTTCGTCTAAAAGAACGGCGCAGATCAGATCCTCGCTAGGGTTGGCTTGTGCTTCGGCGACCAGTTCGGCCAGCAATCCTCGCACCTCGCGGACACGGCGCAAAGGCTTGAACGCAATCTGGTCGAAATCGACCAAGCTTCCGTCGACCGCGAGATCGAAGACGATCATGGACTTTGATGTGTTCGCTTCGTCAAAGCCGAAAGCCAAAGGCGATCCGCTGTAGAAAATTCCGTCTCTTCCAGCCGCTTGTGGGCGATGAAGGTGCCCCAATGCGACGTAGTCGGCGCCATCGAAGATCGCCTGAGATACCATTTCGACGGTCCCGATAGCCAGGCGGCGCTCACTGTCACTCGGTTGGCAATCGGCGACAAAGGCATGGGCGACGATGACCCAGCGGGCGCCTTCCGGTTTAAGGCGCCGCGCCGCCTCGATCTGGTTTCGGAGCACATCTTCCGGCGTCCGGATGGTCTCGTCCTCAAACTCGCGCCTCGCTGCATAGATTTCGCCATAGGGCAGAGCCGAAAACGCCACAGCTCCATGCTCATCCTCAAGCACGAGCGGCGTCTCGTCCTTCGAGAGCGGACCTCTGATGAGGATACGCCGCTTGTCGAAGAGCTTGGTGACCGCGCCCAGGCGCTGGCCTGAATCATGATTACCGGCGATCACGACGATCGCTGTCTCTGTCTCTTCGTAAACTCGTTCAATGAAATCGCTGTAGAGCTTAACAGCCGGTTCCGGCGGCGACGCCTTGTCATAGACATCACCGGCCACGATGAGAACGTCGATGTTCGATGCAACAATCACCTCGAAGATCTGATCCAGAACATGGGCTTGGTCCTCAAGCAGCGACACCCCGCGTAGCGAGCGTCCCAGATGCCAATCTGCTGTATGAAGGATCTTCATCTTGCACCGTCAATTAATACACGTGTAAAAATTAGATGGACAAAAGGAGGGAGTCAAGCTAGTTTCTGCGCATGGCCTTTGATGACCTGAAACACGCACAACGCGCCCGCCTGGAGTATCTCGACCGACTTTTCTTTTGGGACGGTGCGGCAACCCGCACTTCGTTGATCAAGCAGTTTGGTATTTCAAACGCGCAGGCTGCACTCGACTTTCGCGCTTATCTCGCCGAGGCAAAAAAAGATGCGCTCCGCTACGACCCCTCATCACGCCAATACCTCGCGCAGGAAGACTTTCGCCGGCTGAGCGGGGAGGCCACATCGGCGGAACTGACGCAACTGCTGACCACCGATTCCGCCGCGGCGTATGACAGATTGCCAGACCTTCAGCGGATTCAGGATATGCGCGTGCTGCGCCCGCTCTATCGGGCATTCAAGGCCAAACAGGCGGTGAAAATAGTCTACCAATCGATGCGTGATCCAGAGCCGATGACGCGTTGGATCGCTCCAGTTCGCTTCGCTTCGGATGGTGTTCGACTGCATGTCCGTGCCTGGTGCTACACCCGACAGGCCTTTCGGGATTTCCACCCGGCGCGCATAGACCCCAAACGATCGTTTAAGGAGACAAGGCCTGCCGAAGCCGTACCAACTGACGAAGACTGGTTCACCTGGGCCATATTGAAGCTCCAGCCCCATTCTCGACTGACGGATGCCCAACAGCGTGTTGTGCGGATCGAGTTCGGGTTCACGGCCGACGTGCTCGAAGTCCGAACCAGGAAAGCGCTTGAGTTTTACACCGAGCGCCGATGGGGGCTCGAACAGAAGGAGCCCAGGCTCGAGCGCGTTTCCACGGAATATGTCGTCATGGGTGCGGAGGAAAACTGATGCAATTTGACATGCGTCGCGTCGACCCGTCACGCAATATGAACCGCTTCTATTCCGTGGAGTTGACTAAAGACCTTTTCGGTGCTCATGGCGTACATCGTCAGTGGGGGCGGTTCGGCACATGGGGACGACACCGGTTTGACTGGTACAAATCGCTACCCGAGGCCGAGCGCGCTCTATCCGATCTGGTCAAACAAAAACTGGCGCGCGGCTATCTGCTTAAGGCACCGGTCCCTGATGCATAAAGGTCAGCACTGCTGAGTTTTCGAGTTCGTGGCCGCTGCCGTTGGCCGGTAACTTTGGTCGTCCGCCCTTGCACCACTGAACCTGACCCTGGTTGATCCAGAAATGACACCCGCACGCGTTTTGCTGATGCACTGACGGCTTGACCGTTGGTCGCCTCCAAAAGTCTTCCGAGATCGTCCAGCGTGGTCGCCGGGTGGGGTTCAAGGATAGGTTTATGACCTCTCCGCAGCCCCCCGGGCACTTAAGGCAGGCCCATTTCCTGATGCCACCACTTTCCACGAGCGTGACGCATTGGTCCGCGACCTGTGATCTATCCGGAAATGACGGGCTAATGTCGGTCAACAGGTCATAGCGCAGCAAACGGAGATGGCGGAGAAACTTCGAAATTTGGCGTTTCATGTCAGCTCACCATGTCCAGAAATGGCCGTACATCCGCGCGACCGAGCGTCTCTGCCTGGCTGCAACACGGGCAGCCGGATCGTGACTCTACCAAAGGCCTGCGTTCGTCTCGTGCATGGAAGCGCCGGATGCGTGTAGGCAACATCCCGGCTTCACCGGCAAGTGCGGTCACGCCCGCCAGCCATTCATTTACCGCCATGGTCGCCGCCTCGGTCGTGAAAGTAACAACTGCCGGAGATGGGTCGCCTTCTCCCAGGACATATGCTTCCTCTTTTAGACGCTGATAGGCGTCAGGATCATTCCGTCTAAGCGCCTCTTCACGCGCGCGGCGCGGATCGACATAATCGCCGCAGAGCAGACAAGGATGGCCAGGCACGAGCGTTGAAACTCGGGCGAAGAGATCGAATGCGGTGCCCGTCCGCCGCTGCATGGCAAGCCCCACGTCTATCACGGGGATACCGTAGAACCGGGCAAAGCGGTTCAGAAACAGTCGGCCGGTATGATCGTCCGTGCAGCAGAAGATCACATCGCAGGCTTTGAGCGCATCCCACGTTTCCGGATGTCCGGCCCAGGCATTTATTGTCACCAACGTCATGCCGAGGCCGGATTCCAATACAGTCCGTGTGTGTATGGAGGTCTTCGGCATCTTCGCATCGACATCCGAGCGCCGTGCACCATGGAGGCGGTTGAGATTGGTCTCGTCCACGATGTCCTTGTCGAACTGAACGGCCTCGGCGACGCCAAGCCTTAACAAGAGAGGCAGGAGCGCGCTCCCGGTGGCACCCCCGCCAGCAATTCCACACCGAAAGCCCGACACCTGCCGCGACGCCTCCTTCCCGAACAGCCGAACCTGGCGGTCCAAGAAATCCTCCGGAGTTCCCTCGAGACCCGAAATACGCAAGCGGGGTCCGGCATGCAGGATCCTGCCAATGTCGATTGCTGTGTCCGCCTGTGTCCAAATGCGTGCGGCGATGTCACCATCCCCGGCTATGACGATACTGATCAGCCCGGGCATCCCTTTCATAAGAGCGGTACGGGCAAGTTCGGCTTCGTTGCGATCGTCCTGTTCGGAAAATCTGGCATCGCCTTTCGGATGGCTGTGGACAAGGGCCGGCACGAGACCAGCGATTTTTGCGTCATTCAACAGCCGCATGAAGCCGTCTGTCTGCCAAGTGACATGCCGCCCCGAGGCCGAGACAAAAGCGTCGTCATCGATTTGGTCGAACTGATGCGAAATCAAACGCCGGCGCGACGCCTTGGTCCACGGGTCGGATTCGATGTCGGCGATGCCAAAGAGCATGTAGGCCGATCGCTCTGATCCGGCCCCTTGCGTCAGCAGGGACCGGATTTGCGTCTCGTGCGGGTCCAGAAGGACGAGATCCTGTGTTTTCATCACGCCCGGGCCTCCATCAAAGCAGTCCGCACGCGGGCGACCATGGTCTGAAGACCATCGACGCCGGGGCGCCAGGCATTGTTGTGCCGCGACCAGCGCTGCCAGACACGTCCCGCAAAATGATGCTCCTTTTTGCATGCCTTCGGCACCTGCCCGGTCCCGGCCAGCGTCACCTTCGGCGACACATAGAACATGTCGGGCGGACAGTCGGGATAGCCACTAGGCAGCAGGATCAGAATATCAGCTGTCTCATGGTCGAATTTGCCCTCCGGCAAGGGCAGGGCTTTCAGGATGATCCCCGTATTGCGGCCTTCCGTCACGACTTCAAACTCGTAGCCGTGATCCGAAAGGTAGGTCTGATCTTTCGACGGAAGGGCGTCCCCCTCCGTCGTCTGATCAATAAGCGACACGAAGCGTTCCACCCCGACGTCGGCCAGGTTGATCACATCGGTATCGGTGATCTTCTTGTCGTGCTGACCGGGGATCTCCTGCCAGAGATTGTAGTTCGCCGGCAGCTTGGCCAGCTTGCGCAGCACAAAGCCACTGATGCAGGCCCGCGGCCATTCAAGATCGGCGTCGTCGATCTTGAACTTGAAGCTCCGATCCGAACGAGTAACCAGTACCCTCTCGGCGCCGCGACCGTTCAGGTCATAGCTTTCGTCAAGGCGGATGTCTTCGAAGTCCCCATTGGGCAGAATGGCAATTGCCACATGCTCATCGACGGGATGTCCGCCAGTGGCCTCGATCAACTGCCGCCCCAAAACCTTGGGATCGTCAAAGATGTGCTTTTTGAAGTTGAGGCTCTCATCGGCGATGAGAACCGGGAAGCGAGGAGTGTTTCCTTGCGGTTTCATGTTTGATTTCCTTGTGTTGTATGAGGCCGCAGACACCATGTCTGCGCCTTCACAAGGACAATCGCGGCGTCAGGAGGAATCCGGTAAGCCGATTCCGATTTTTTTTCTGAGCGTGCCGGAGGGCGGGGGGGGTGCAGATGAAAAAGTGCGGGCAGCGGGCGCATCTGTCGCTACGTTTTGGCGGAAACCGGCCATCAAGGATAGCGATTGCAGCGTCAGCGATTGCGGCTTTCTTGTTTCCCAGCTGCCCAACCTTCATTGCCAACCGGTCTTGCGATCTGCCTGTCAAATAGACGAATTCCGCTTCACCTCGGCCCTCGGCAGCAATCTGAAAAGCGGCCGCATCTAGCGCGGTCACCGCAGTGCTTGTCTTGCGGCCTGTACGGATGCGCCGGAACACTGTGGCGTGTTCCGTTTCGATTTCTTCGTGAGCTGTCACGACGACTTCAGCGTCGCCAAACCGGAGCGAAAGGGATTGCGGCGTGCGCCGGGTCTCACCCTCCCTCAGCTGAAAGAAGAATTGCAGCAGTTGGTCGGAGATCTGCCGGTATTCCGAGGCATAGCCATGCTCAGTCGGTCCATGGGCCGTCCAGGCGGCATCCATGATCGCCTGCAGTTCGGCCTCGTCCGGCGCGTCGTTCAGACGGCCTGTAAGCTCATCGATGACGACCTGGATAGCATTGTGCATCCGCATGGGAGCCGACTCCGTACGCCGACCGCCAACCTGCAGCACGTGAGCAAAGAAAAATCTTCGGGGGCACTTGTCGTATGTGGCAAGCTGGGACGGCGACACGCGGGCAATGCCATCGACTTCCAGCGTGAAGCGCTCACTTGTGACCGATGCATTGATTGGTGTCGATATTGGTGATGCCTCGAACAGCGTGCCGGAAATGTCGTCGATGAAACTCGATCGGCTCTGCCGGCGTCCATTCGATTGTTTGTTCGGCGCATAGAGTGTCAGGTGCTCTTCCGCCCGGGACAATGCCACGAAGAACAGGCAACGCTGTTCTTCGTCATGTCCAGCCTTGATAGCTTCGCTGCCGCGAAATGGAGCGCCCTCGATCATCCCGTCCGGTGGAGCAAGGCCACGGCTCTGATTGGCCGAACGAGGAATCGAGCCACTCGTCAAAGCCGGCAGGTGAAGAGCTTTGAACTCGAGGCCCTTGCTCCCATGGATTGTCATCAGTCGGACAGCGTCCAGGCCCTGGGCGGCGTTTGGGAGATCACGCAAATCCCGCTCGTCGGACAGGATGACGAGCCGCCGAATGTGCTCCAGAAGGTCGCGGATGGGATAGCCGCTTTTCTCGGGCAGGGCGGAGCGGAGGAAGTTCTGGAACTGCCAAAGGGCAAGCGCAGGGTTGGCGTTGCCCTCACGAGCCTGCGTGGCGACATCGGCAGCAAGGCGCGTTCGATCCAGGTAAATCTTCGTTATGATCTGCCACGGCGTAGCCGTAGGTTCGATCCCGGCGAACGCATCGACAAGCGCTTTGGCAGAGACCTGTCCGCCTTCCGTCAACCCCGGGATTGCTGTCAGGATGTCTCGCCAATCAAGTGGAAGAGGTTTGTCGGCGCCCCGGATCTCCTCGATTGCGAGCGAAACGTCCTCGATGGCCATCTGAAACGGCGCCATCGAGGCGACGCACGTCAGTCCCATTGCTCGCGGATCGATCACCAGCGACAAGAGCGACAAGGCCTCCTTGATCTCAGGACGGTCGAACAAAGGTCCAAGAAACAGAACCGGTATACCCCGTGCCTCCAGACCCGAAGCGATCTCTGCCAACCGCGCATTACCTTTGCAGATGACCGCCTGATCCCGAAACGGGATCTTGCCCATACAGGCGGTTATGCGTGCGGCGATCTCATCGATTTCGTGATCTTTCGATTCAACCGAGACGAAGGAAGGGGCCACACCGTTCGTGCCTTTAAAGGCGCTCGCTTCGAAATCGGTGGCGTCCATACGCGTTCTCGCGAACTCGCGGAACGCATCGCAAATTTCCTGCGATGACCGGTAGTTTGTACTGAGTTGCGCCGATGTCCCGCCCGGAAAGTCGTCAGTCTCGAACCGGTCGATGTTGTAAGAGGACGCTCCACGGAAACGGTAGATTGATTGCTTCGCATCACCGACGACCCAGAGGTTTTCGCCTTCTGGTTTGAGCGCGCGCAGGAGCCGCACGCTCGCCCGGTTCACATCTTGGTATTCGTCCACCAGGATGTGTTCGTACCGACTTTGAAGTTGTGCACGCACTGCGTCATCGGTCTCGACCAATGCCGTTGGACGAGCCACGAGATCCCCAAAATCAACCGCGCACCGATCAGACTTGAGCTGTTCATAGAGGTCGTAGACCGAAGCGATCTCGAGACATTTCTCGGCGGCGATCCGCTCATCTTCCGTCTTCGCCACATCGACCATTTGCTGGGCAATAGCACGGTACTGGTGATGATCGACAACCTCGTCTTTTGCACGTGAGATGGCTGAGAGAATGGACCGCAGATTGTCGGTTGGGTCATAAAGATCGTTGAAATGCGTCAGCCGCAGTCGCGGAAACTCGTCCTCAAGCAGTGCAATGGCTTCGGTGGCATCGATTAACCGCGGATCGGGCGGCAAATCTGCACGATCGTGAAACCGGCGCAGCAGATCGAGCCCGAAGGAGTGAAAGGTACCAATCCAGGCTGAACCGGCCGCTTCCGGCCAGGCTGCCATGGCGCGATCCGTCATTTCGCCGGCCGCCTTGTTCGAAAAGGTCAGGAGCAAGATGCTCTCCGGATCGACACCGCGGTCCTTCAGAACAGACAATCTGCCGACGAGGGTTTGCGTCTTGCCAGTGCCGGGTCCGGCCTTGAGGAGCAGCGCCTTGCCGTCGTGCTCGGCAGCCCGCTTCTGCTCGTCATTTAGAGGCTTTGGGGCCGGTGCCGCCTCCTCATTCGATTCAGTCTGCGGCAACAGGAGTGCATCGAACAGCTGGACAGCCACCATGTCATAGGGCGCTCCGAGACGCTCGGCTATGGCCTTTGCGCTTAGGGCCCCGTCGATGTGCCAGGACCAGGCCAATGCTCGCGGAAAAAGGAACTCGCGCGCAAAGAGGTCCATCTGAACTTCTTGCCGGGCGCGGTTGCTGTAATCGACGACGCGATCAGCGCCCACGGATGATGGGTCTGCCGAACGCGCCGGATCGATGCTCATGACCGGCGGAATGTCAACCAAGCCGCCGAATTCATCATGTCCTAGTTCATGGGCGACCAGAAACGCATCGAGGAAGGCGCTTCCGGTATCTTCGTGCAGGATTACCCCGGCATGTCTCTGGAACAGTGCCCGACCGCCGGTCAGTTGTGGATGCCCGGCAGGAAGTTTCCTGACCTCAATATCGCGATCCCTGGCTTCGTGAAGGGCAAACTCATACGGGTTTGTCGGGTCGCCGCCCTTGCTTGTGCGCTCCGCGTGAAGATCCGCCGCGCGGGCTCGTGTTGCTTCAATCCGATCCATCGCCTGCAAGCAACTTCTGCAAAGCGCGTTGCTCCTCCTCGGCAAGCCCGGCCTGGCCGACATAGTCCCAGAACTCGATTGGCGCTTCCTTGCTTGGCTTTGAATCGGATTTCATTGCGACGGCTTGGCCGTCGCCCTGCTGCATTCCACTGATCAGGTCCTGCAGCCGGACATCCAGGCTTGCCGCGAGGCCTTTCAGGAATTCCGCGGGCATCGAGCCGAGATGAACAATATTGGCGTTCAATCCCATGAAGAACGCGCGGGGGAGTCCCAGCTTGCGAGCAAGTTCTTTGACCCCATTGCCAAACAACGATTGTCGAACGTGTTGAACCCTCAAAGCCTCCGCCGTCATCGCCTTTGTCTCAAGCGGCAGGTTGGCCTCAGTCGCCTCGAGGTCGCTCAGCGAAAGCTCGTTAAAGAGCGCCAGCAAGTCCTTGGTGTACTCGGGATAGCGCTGCAGGTAGTTCTTGAGAACCGCAGGCGACATTTCTTCCTCAATCGTGAAATCGCTTAGGACGTCGTCTCTATTCGCCATCGTCGATCTCCAAATCCAGTGCTCGCCTTATTTTCGCATAGGCGCGATCCCGCCGGTTCCGAACTGTCTTTTCCACGCAACCGAGAAGTTCCGTCATCGACGGTTCGCCATCCTTGCTGGTTTCAATCGGAATGTCTGCGAGCAACAAATCAATCACCTCTCGTTCGTCTGTCGGTAAGGCGTCAATCGCGCGGCGCAGGTGAATCCGGTAATCGAAATCTTCTTCAGCCGTGAGGCCGGTCTTCTTGTAGCGATCCAACGCCGCCTCCACGACGGTGCGGACCTCCCCGCTGACGGTGTCCTCCACCTCTTCAGTAGCGTTTTCTCGCCGGTTCACTTTACGAAGTTTGGTGATGCGCGCCGAACGTACTGCCTTGTCGAATACAACCTCATAGATATCGAGTTGCTCGTCATAGCCTTGCCGGTCGGTGAACATTAGTTCAGTGACATGGTCGATAGTCGCGTCGCGAATCTCGGCAATACGGCTGTCTTCATAGACCTTGTCGTCTACATGACGGTTCGGGCGTGGACAGGCCGCCTCGACCCGATCGCGCAGTATATCGTAGAGTGCAACAAACCGACCGTCCGAATTGTCGGACTTGGTCTGACGCAAGTGATGCACAAGCACCTCTGACGGCACATATTCGCCGTGCCGCCGATCTTTTATTTCGGCTCGCCTCAATAACTCATCGAACGGCCAATCGAGGCTCTTTTCGATGAAGTGAGTTACAGGCGGCCGGCGCGTATAAAGTTCGCCGCTTTCTTTCCGTTTTCGAAGTGGGTCGATATGCATGTTGCGCCGAATCTCAATTCAGGTCGGTTGCCTGCTTTGTGTCTCATTGATGAATATTTCAAGCGCTTCAATACTGTCCATGACTTCTTCGAATTTTGGCGGGATCCCGAATATCATGGCGGACATCCGCTCATAGTCGGTCTCCAGCTTCTTGCTCATCTCCGCGGTTGGCATCAGGCGGTACGAGCCCGGTTCTGCCCGATCGTACCGATGATCAGGCGCACGGAACATGAGCTGCTTGTGTTGGCGACATGCCTCGGCCAGATCGCGCATAGAGGCAGCCTTCTCGCCGTACTCGCCATGCCGCCATATCTGGTGGACGTCGTAGTAGTGCCGGGAATAGCGATTGAGATCGGGGACTGGGCGGCCGGGATCATGATCCGCGGCGCGTTTTTCCGTCATTTCGGTCATTGCGTGCAGGATCAGCACCTTTTCCCAGAAGGTGCGCTCCGGCTTGACCGTCGTCACGCCGCCGAATTTGAGGTCAACGCCATTGGGAAGCTCATCTGCCACATAGGGCGTAATCTCGCGCGGTTCGACTGGAACAGGATCGGGCCGGGCGCCGCCCTCTATCCGTACCGCGGCCTGGACATAGCCGTCTCCCGATCCGAATACGCTGTCATAGCTGACTACCAGGACATCGAGCGCATCTTTGTTCCGATAAGGATCGAAGCCGTAACCAAGGGTGAAATGGCCACTCCTGCCTGACAGCCCCTCGACAGCCGCGATCTCTTTCAGCAGCTGGTCACGAAGCGTGCCGGATATGTACTTGCGCGCAGCTTCATCGACCTCCTCGGCGAGGGCGTTTTGCTGTTTGGTGATGGACGGCAATGCGGCGATGTCGGCCTCAAGCGGGGCATTGATGTCAGCTTTGAATATTCCGATGTCGATGTCTTCGGAGAACCGTCTGATAAGCCCATAGGCCTTGCTCAGGCTTGTGCCGCCCTTGAAGTAGAGGTGGACCGGATCGTCCTTGCGTCGGTTGAACAGGAAATCGAGGACCCAGCAGACATAAAGGTCCTTCTCAACATTTTCGGCGCGTGTCTCGAGTTTGGCCGCGACCGCCGAATAAAGGGCTTGGCGTTCATCTGCGCTCGAGCCGAGGATTTCAGCGAAGGCTTTCTGCATGTGCCCCCGTCGTATCTGATGGCCGCGATGCGTCGTCCGGACTTTCGTCGGTCGACAGTGCTCGCGTGATTTTTTCGATTACCGGATACATCCAGGCGGGAACCGCTTGGATATTCTGACTTAGGTCTTGGACAATTGCTTCGCGCTCCGGAGCGCTTGAGAGCCGTCGGACAATCCCGTTGACGGCCGCATCGAGGCTCGCGCGATCCTCGCGAAACCATGACAGAGCCTGGACGACGCGCATGGCCGGCCGGCCGGCCCAGAACGCTGTCTTGGCAGAGATCCGCTTGAAGTCGAGCTTGTAGATGACAGGTTCTTTGGCGTTCGGGTCACCGGTGTTGGCGACAATCTCGATCGTCCTCGGATAGGTGTCGGCGTAGATCGTACTACGGGCCGGGACTGCCGTCGTCAGCCCCAGATCATTGGCCGCCGTCATTCCGTCAACGAGCACGCGCAGCTTGTCGCGCCGCGCGATTGCATCGACAAAGGATGCGATCGAAGGGAACACCATTTTGCCGGTCAGTTTGCTTGAGGTCGGTTTGTCATACAGGCCACGGCACGGGCGCCGGATATCTCCACTTTTGGCCAACCTTTGCAGGGCTTTCTCGACCCCGTTGGGGCTTGCAATGTCGAGGAAGTCTGCTCGCGACCACACGCCAGCGGGAGCACCCGCTGCGATACGCGCGTGAACGCGATTAAGTGTGTCAGACGTGGGGTCAGGCATTGGATTCCCTCGTTGTGTGACCGAAGATTATATACAAATTTTGGTCAGTAGCAATGTTAATAGTGATTGGAGACCAAAGTTTCTATATAAATTTTGGTCAGTATATGGATGCGGGAAGCTGAACGTAGATATCGAACTGCTACCGATACCGCACCGCACTGCGGCCAGGTTGTGAATGATTCCTGGCCTAATGCCGGCAGATCGACCAGAATAAAAAGACATACTACTGGAGACGATATTGCAGCGACAATTACCAAAGAGGATCTACAAATACCGTGCTTTCAGCAGCCGGGTCCTCGATATGCTGGTTGCCGATCAGCTCTATTTTTCCGACCCAGCGGACTTCAACGATCCCCTGGACAGCCGGCCCAATGTCGAGGGCGATATTACCGATCACGAGTTGGAACACATCCTCAGCCGACTCGTCGAGCAGCGCATCAAGGCGGAAATGACGACGGCGGCGAAGTCGCTCAAATATCGCGGCCCCAAGACCATCGATCATATCGCGCGCCACAGCCGCAAACACGCGGACAGCCTGCTCAACGAAATCCGCTACAACGCCGGCAATCCTGCCTACGAAATGGACGACCCAGAGCATTTCCTCCTGACCCAATATCTCGAAGAAGAGCTTCTGAGGCGCTACAACAGAGGCATCGTCTCGTTTGGCGCCCGCACGACCTGCCCCTTGATGTGGAGCCATTACGGCGACCAGCACCGCGGCATCTGCGCCGGCTATTCGGTTCCCGAAGACGCCTCCGACAAGCTGAACAAGATCGAGTACGGCGGGAGCCGAAACGTCAAGGCAAGTGATGTTGCCGTTATGGAACAAGACCCCGCCGCGCGGCGGCGGGTCGATGAGGCGGTTCTGCTCCGCAAGGCCCGTTCTTGGAGTTACGAACGGGAGTGGCGACTGATCGGTACGCGCGGCCTGCAGGATTCTCCGCTCGAGCTCGAAGAGGTCGTCTTCGGGATCAGATGCGATTCAGCCCTCAAATACACGATCTTCAAGGCGCTGGAGGACCGCCACCGGTCCGTCAAGTTCTACGAAATGCGGGAGCAGCACGGCACGTTCCGGCTCCTCAAACGCCGTGTCGACTTCGGCGAGCTCGGGGCGTCGCTGCCGCGGCGGTCGCGCGACGTCTTCGACGCTTTCGACAACCTCGATATCGAAGAGCCCCCGCACGGCGGGTCTCATTGATCGCGGCAAATTTGGAGGCCCGAACCCATGGCTGACGACATTCCGGAAAAACCGGACTTCGAGTCGCTTCTGCGCACGGATTTCCGCTGGCCGACGGAAGGGGACGCGCCGTTCACGCAATCGGAAAACTGGGAGCAAAACGCTTACATCGACCGGTTTGGTCACGGCCGGATCATCATGATGATGAACGGCTACAAAATGGCCGGCGACCTCATGGTTGCCCAGGTCGCCCGTGACCGACACGACGGCGACGTCCTCGTCTTTCCGGTCGTTTTCAACTACCGGCAGTTCATCGAGTTGTCGCTCAAGTTCCTGATCGCCACTTACGGTCACACCGTCGGCATCCAGGCCGAATGGAGCACCCATGACCTCAAATCCCTTTGGGAGACCTTCTTGAAGGTCCTGGAGGGTTATGGTCACGACGATGCCGAAGGCACTGACGCAATCGTCGGAGAGATTATCTTGGACTTTGCAAAGGTGGATCCGAGATCGTTTTCGTATCGTTACCCCGTCGATACGAAGGGTGATCCCGTTTTGCTTGCGCATCAGGAAATCGACCTTCACCGGCTGGCTGATGTCATGCACGGGCTCGACGGCTATTTCTCCGGCTGTGATGGGTATCTGGACGATCTGCAAAAAGCAGGCCCGTGACGAAGGTGCCAGCGAACGAGAGGTGATGCGGGCGATTCTGCAGGCTGTGATTTCGGTCTCCAGATCGGTAGGCGGTATTCGCATTGAAGGGAGGTCGGCGTCGCCCTTCGGGCCGGGCTGTTGGCAAAGCGGAAGCCCGCAAGCGGTCTTCCCCCATCCGGGCTGCCATCCCTTCTATAATCGGACCCCGGACGTCAAGGCACGATCTTTGCGGATTTTGGAGGTTTGTCCGAGGCCATGGCCTGGGTGATTTCCAGCAGTTTGGGCAGCCGCGCGTATCGTGCGACCGTGCTCTACCTCCAGCCGGCGAGCCGGCTTCCGACCAAACCCGTCTGCAACGGTTTCGGCCCATTCGGGTTACGATCACTCTGCCGGACAGTCCGCATCACTCTTCTATTCGGAGTCGCATATGTTGCGCTCCATGATGGGTTTCGATGAGGTGGTCGTCCACGCTGACGGCACGTGCTCTGGTGTCACAGGGATGGCCTCGGACTGACCGGCACAGGGATCGCGACGGACTGACGTTTCCCCTCGGAGCTGAACGTCTCCGGCGGAATCTCAGGTCAGGTGGTCACGGCGCCAGGTTGATCATCATCGCCGAAGCGGAAGCATTCGCCTGTGACCTACATCTGATGCATGACGATGGCAATGCGGCGCGCGAGCGCAACAATCGCCTTTGCTGTCCCAGATCGCTTTGCGACCTTCATCGCCCATGCTTTGAGGGAACACCATTTCTTCGACACCAGCATCATCGAAGTCGCGGCCTCGACCAGCAGATAGCGCATGAGCTTGTCGCCGGATTTGGAGACATGCCCCGACCGGTCGATCTCTCCCGATTGATAAACCCGCGGCGTCAGTCCCAGATGCGCCGGAACAAGTTTCGAGCGCTTGAAGCGGCCGGGATCGTCAATGGTCGCCTTGAACGCGAGAGCTGTCAGTGGGCCGACGCCCGGTATCGTCTGGAATAGCTTGCAGATTGGATCGGCGCGTGAGGCGCGCTCAAGGGCGTTGTTCAGCTTGCGCATCTGTGCCCGCATTTCGTCGCGCGCCGCCAGAAGCGGTTCGATTGCCGGCAGCAGCATGGGCTCCTCACTACAGAGCTCTTTGACCCGCTCGCTGAACTTGCACCGGTTGACCTTTCCAAGTTTCAGTCCCTGGGTGCGCAAAAGGGCTCGGATCGTGTTTTCGATCTGCAGCATCGTCGTCATGAACTGGCGGCGGCCGATCAACAAGGATCGGACGAACTGCGACGGCCGGCTTTTCACATGCACGGGTTTGAAGTGTCCGACACGCATCATGGTGGCGATCCCGTGCGCGTCGTTGCGGTCGGTCTTGTTCGGCCGCGTTGAGAGGAACCTTTGCGTGTGCCGCGTCTCAAGGCAGAACACCGGGAAGCCCGCATCCTGCAACGCGCTGTATATCCATTCCGAGAGCGGACAGGCCTCAAGCCCGACCAGGGTTATTTCCCCCTTCAATTTCGAAAGTTTCGCGATGATTTCTGCCGGCTCCGAGCGAGCGGTCACCTGGAGAACGTTTGAGCCGTCCTCATCAATTGCGCATATCGCCGTTTTATTGAGGCCGAGATCCAATCCGATAAATAGTTTCATTGCCAGATTCTCCATGATGTTCGAACCAGGCACGATGGTAGCAGACGTCCGGGGTCCGATTATCCCATCTGACGCGGGGGGGCGACCGGGAGGATCAGGGAAAACCGGAAAGTTCATGGGTGCCGCTTGCGCGCTGCGGCCGGCAAGGGAGGCTTCGCCGCTCCGGGCGCCGAAAACTGCGACCCGGCACAAATGCCGGCTTGCCAAAAGCGCCCTTGTCCTGCCTTGCTCTTCGCGGCCTCCGGGTTTCGCCCCTACAGAATAGGGAGCGGAAACTGGGCAGAGGACCGCGCGAAACGCGGAGAGTAAATGGAAAAAGCAGACCTGGAAGAGCTGAGAGGAAAGGTCGCCTGCGGCGCGGTGCTGGAAACGGCGGGTTTTGCCGTCGACCCCAAGGAAAGCACGCGCCGCGCGGTCAAATACCGCCGCGGCGACGAGATCATCATCGTCATTCATGACGGTCAGGGGTGGTTCGATCCCCTCTCGGAGGCCAAGGGCGACGTCTTTCGCCTCGTCGAACACCTCGACGGCCTGCCCTTTGCGGCGGCGCTTTATGTCGTTGCCGATCTGGTCGGCTTCGTTCCTTCAGAACCGGAATGGAAGCGGCAATCGCGCGAGCGCGCACCCGACCTCTCGGTTCCCGAGCGATGGTCGGCGCGCCGCAAGCCGTGGCCTGGCTCCGCGACCTGGCGCTACCTGCAGGACGAGCGGGCGCTTCCTGACAGCGTTCTACGCGCAGCCGTCGCCCAGGACCTTCTCCGCGAAGGACCGCAGGGCAGCATGTGGGCTGCGCATCGGCACGGTTCCGGCGCCGTAACCGGCTGGGAAGAGCGCGGGCCGGATTGGCGTGGTTTTGCGACCGGTGGCGCGAAAGTGCTTTTCCGGCTCGGACCCGTCGATGGGCCGCGGCTTTGTGTCACCGAAGCCGCGATCGACGCCATGAGCCTTGCCGCGCTCGAGGACCAGCGTCCGGACACGCGCTATTTGAGCACCGGCGGCGGTTGGTCGCCGGCGAGTTTCGAGGCCTTGCTCGATCTCGCCGTTCGGGAAGACGCCCTCCTGGTGGCGGCCACCGACAACAATGCGCAAGGGGAAACCTTTGCCGAAAGGCTCGAGGCGCTCGCCAACGATGCCGGTTGCGGGTTCGTGCGGCTGCGGCCGGAGCTGGAGGACTGGAACGAGGATTTGAAGGCGAAAAGATGAAAGAAGGATGGAAGCTCGGAGGAGAGGGACGGCTGCCGCATGCCCGCCGCCCGCCTCAAGGGTGAAGCTCCGCCCGGCTGACGCCGGCCCTTGACCCGGCCGGACGGAGAGGCGGCGCCAAGAAGGGGTCCGGAAGGGCTGAAGAAGATGGTGATGCCGAAAGGGTGCGCCGCGCTCCAGCCCGTGACAGGCCCCAAAGGAGCCCGCCATGACCTCTCCCATCCGCAAGATCTATTTCGGAATCGCCGACCGCCATCTCATGTTCAGATTATTCGACCGCCATGCGCAGCGACCCAACCGCTGGCAGACCGATAACGGCGCGCTTTACTCCGGCGAGTGGTTCGAAATCTCAGCTGCCCAGCACGACTACATGCTGGAAATCCTGCCGCCCCTGTGGATGCGCGGCGAAATGTTCGCCATGCGCGAATTCCTGACCGGCAGCATCACCAGCGTCTTTTATACGCTCAGCATCAATGGCGTGACACGGTACTTCCACGCCTATTGCGATCTGTCCGATCCGCGCTCGCCCTATGACATGCGCGACGCCATCGTCGAGCGCGAACGGCAGCCGGTTAGGGCGATGACCCGCGCCGAGCGCATCGAGCACATCTGGAGCGCCACTCATGACGATTATCGCGGTTATGCGGGCGCGGACTTCTGGCCGGAACATCGCGGCAAACGGACTGTCATCGTCTACGGCAATCCCGGCACGCGGTTCGAACTGCTCGAGAGCCTGAGCGATCAGCAGATCTCCGAGAAGCTGCCGATGCATTTGCGTCACCTCCTGCTGCCCGAAGCCGCGTGAGGCCCGCCATGTTCACATTTCCGATTCTTGCGGTGCGCAAGGTCATCGCGCGCGGGGAAGCCGATGCCGCCGCCAATGGAGGCTTCCGCAATCCCTATTACGGCACCCGGCCGGGAGAGGGCGAGAAGCCCGGCTTTTGGCTCGTCGGCGACGAGGGGGTCTACATCATCTCCAACGGCAAACTCGCCGAGGGTCAGAAACCGCTCGTCGTTTATTCGACCGAGTGCCATCCGAAGGGCGATACCGACTGGTGGGACTACAAGCGTCGGCATTTCGGGGGCGATGACGGCATCGAATTCATCGACGCCGATCTGCTGGTTCCAAGCTTCAACCGGAGTTTCGGGATCACACACCTCGGCATCCAGCTCACCGAGAACGACATCTCGTTCTCGCTGATCACCCGCTAACCGCACTTCCACTTCCGCACCTCCCCGACGCTACCGGCTCGCCCGGCGGCGCAGCTTCGTGCGCCCGCCTCACAGGAGACATCGCTATGTCAGACCACGATCCCTTCACCCTCGACATGTTCGGCAGTTCGCAGAACGCTTTATCGTCCGGGCTCGGCCTCGGCGTGACCGCCTTTTCCCCCGATCCGAAGACCGAAACGGCCGAACCCGATCGTCCATCCGATGACCAAACCAACAGCCGAACTCCGGCCGCTCCTTCCCACAAGCCCGCTACCGATGAGCCGGCGCGCGGCAGCAATTTCCATCTCTTCGGAAGCCGCGATCTCGCGAAGGGCTGGAAAGCCCGCGCACGTGACAATCTCGAAGCGATTGCGCTTGCCGCGACGATCGCGGCCGAGGATCGGCCCGCGACGCCAGCCGAGCAGGCGCGTCTCATCCGCTTCATCGGCTTCGGCGCCTCCGACCTGGCCAACACTGTCTTCCTTCGGCCCGGCGAGGAGGGATTCCCCAAGGGGTGGGAAGAGTTGGGTGAAGAGCTGCAGGCATCCGTGAACGAGGCCGACTACGCCTCGCTCGCCCGCTGCACGCAATATGCCCATTTCACGCCGGAGTTCATCATCCGCGCGATCTGGAAAGGCCTCCAACGGCTCGGCTGGCGCGGCGGCCGCGTCCTCGAACCGGGCATCGGGATCGGGTTGTTTCCGGCACTGATGCCGGAGGCATTCCACGATGCGTCTTTTGTAACCGGCGTCGAACTCGATCCGGTCACCGCGCGCATCGCCCGGCTCCTGCAGCCGGTCGCCCGCATCATCGAGGGCGATTTCGCGCGCACCGATCTGCCGGCGCATTTCGATCTGGCCATCGGCAATCCACCGTTTTCCGACCGGACCGTGCGGTCTGACCGCGCCTACCGGTCGATGGGTCTGCGTCTGCATGATTATTTCGTCGCGCGGTCGATCGATCTCTTGAAACCCGGCGCGCTCGCCGCCTTCGTCACCTCTTCGGGCACGATGGACAAGGTGGACGCGACGGCGCGCGAGCACATCGCCAAATCCGCCGATCTGATCGCCGCCATCCGTCTGCCCGAAGGCAGTTTTCGCGCCGATGCCGGCACCGATGTCGTCGTCGACATCCTGTTCTTCCGCAAGCGCAAGCCGGGCGAGCCGCAGGACGACGCAAGCTGGCTCGATCTTGCCGAGGTCGTTCCCGCCAGCGAGGACAGCGAAGCTATGCGCGTCAATCGCTGGTTCGCCGACCACCCCGATCATATCCTTGGCCGCCACGCGATCACATCCGGCCCCTTCGGCGAGACCTATACGTGCCTCGCCCGTGACAGCGACCTCGCGGACGATCTGGACGCGGCCATCCTCTCCCTTCCGGACGACCTATATGACGGGGAGCCTGACGCAATCGATATCGATCTCGAACTTGGGGCGAGCCTGGCGGATATCGTCAGAACCGAGGATGCGCATCTCCGCGAGGGCAGTTTTGTCTACGATGCATCGAGGGGCCTGATGCAGGTCCTCGACGGCAAACCCGCTCCGGTTCCCGTCCGCACGGGCCGGTCCGGCGAGGGGTTTTCTGAGAAGCAGATCAACATCGTCAGGAAGCTGATCCCCGTGCGGGACGCCGTGCGCGCGGTCCTCAAGGCCCAGGAGACCGATCAGCCATGGCGCGACCTGCAGGTGAAGCTGCGCATCGCCTGGTCGAGCTTCGTCCGCGAGTTCGGTCCGATCAATCACACCAGGGTGTCGATCACGGAAAACGAGGGGACGGGGGAGACGCGCGAGACGCATCGCCGACCGAACCTGCAGCCCTTCCTCGACGATCCCGACTGCTGGCTGGTCGCCTCCATCGAGAATTACGATCTCGATACGGATACCGCGAAGCCCGGCCCGATCTTTTCCGAACGGGTGATTGCGCCGCCGTCGCCGCCGGTAATTACCAGTGCCACCGATGCACTTGCCGTCGTTCTCAACGAACGCGGTCATGTCGATCCCGACCACATCGCCGAGCTTTTGCATGAAGACCGCGAGACGGTCATCGAGGAACTTGGCAGCGCCATCTACCGAGACCCAGCCGACGGTTCCTGGCAGACATCGGACGCCTACCTTTCAGGGCCGGTCCGCGACAAGCTGGCGATCGCCGAGGCGGCCGTCGAGCTCGACCCGGCCTACAGCCGCAATGTCGAGGCTCTGGAGGCGGTACAACCGGCCGACCTCAGCCCGTCCGAGATTACCGCGCGGCTCGGTGCACCCTGGATCCCCGCCTCCGATGTCGTCGACTTCGTCAAGGAGACGATGGGAACGGACATCACGATCCGGCACATGCCGGAGCTTGCCTCCTGGACGGTCGATGCGCGTATGCTGGCCTATCGCGCCGAGGGCACGTCGGAATGGGGCACCAAGCGCCGGCATGCCGGCGAGCTGCTCGCCGATGCCCTCAACAGCCGCATCCCGCAGATCTTCGATACGGTGAAGGACGGCGATAGCGAACGGCGAGTGCTCAATGTCGTCGACACCGAGGCGGCGAAGGAAAAGCTCACCAAGATCAAGACCGCCTTCCAGACATGGGTCTGGTCCGATCCGGATCGCACCGACCGTCTGGCGCGGGTCTATAATGACCGCTTCAACAATATCGCGCCCCGATCCTTCGACGGGGACCATCTGCAACTCCCGGGCGCCTCAGGCGCCTTTGTTCTTTATGGCCACCAGAAACGCGGCATCTGGCGGATCATCTCGTCGGGCGCCACCTATCTTGCCCACGCCGTCGGCGCCGGCAAGACCATGACGATGGCGGCCGCCATCATGGAGCAACGCCGGCTGGGCCTGATCTCGAAAGCCATGCTGGTTGTGCCCGGCCATTGCCTGGCGCAGGCCGCCCGCGAGTTCCTGGCGCTGTACCCGACCGCGCGCATTCTCGTCGCCGACGAGACCAATTTCACCAAGGACAAGCGCCATCGCTTCCTGTCGCGCGCCGCGACGGCCAATTGGGACGCGATCATTATCACCCATTCGGCCTTCAAGTTCATCGCCGTTCCTACCGAATTCGAAAAGCAGATGATCGAGGATGAACTCACGCTCTACGAGGAGCTGCTCTCCCGGATTGAAAGTGACGACCGGATGTCGCGCAAGCGGCTGGAGCGGCTGAAGGAGGGCATGAAGGACCGGCTGGAATCGCTGGCGACCGTCAAGGACGATCTCCTGACGATTTCCGAGATCGGCGTTGACCAGATCATCGTCGACGAGGCGCAGGAGTTCAGAAAGCTCAGCTTCGCCACCAACATGTCGACCCTGAAAGGCGTCGATCCGAACGGGTCGCAGCGGGCCTGGGACCTCTATGTCAAATCGCGGTTTATCGAGACGAAGAACCCCGGCCGGGCGCTCGTACTCGCCTCCGGCACGCCGATCACCAACACGCTCGGAGAAATGTTCTCGGTGCAGCGCTTCCTCGGCTTCGACGCGCTGAAGGAGCGCGGGTTGCACGAATTCGATGCCTGGGCCTCGACCTTCGGCGACGTGGCGACCGAGCTCGAATTGCAGCCATCCGGGAAATACAGGCCCGTCTCGCGCTTTGCGACCTTCGTCAATGTGCCGGAACTGATCGCCATGTTCCGCTCGTTCGCCGACGTCGTCTTGCCGGAGGACCTGAAGCAATATGTGAAAATCCCCGCCGTCTCGACCGGCAAGCGCCAGATCGTCACCGCCAAGCCGAAGGATGACTTCAAGCTCTACCAGCAGGTGCTCGAGGCGCGCATCAAGGCGATTGAAAAGCGTGAGAGCCCTGCCAAGCCCGGCGACGACATCCTGCTCTCGGTCATTACCGACGGCCGCCATGCCGCGATCGATCTCCGGCTGGTCGATCCCGACAATGACAATGAGCCGGACAACAAGCTCAACAAGCTGATCGCCAATGCCCATCGCATCTGGCGCGAGACCGGCTCCAACATCTATCTGACTCGCGAGGGCAAGCCGTTCGATCTGCCAGGCGCAGCCCAGATGATCTTCTCCGATCTCGGCACGATCAGCGTCGAGAAAAGCAGGGGCTTCTCCGCCTATCGCTGGATCCGCGACGAACTCGTCCGGCTCGGCGTTCCGGCCTCTGAAATCGCCTTCATGCAGGATTACAAGAAGACCGAGGCCAAGCACCGGCTCTTCGCCGACGTCAATGCCGGCAAGATCCGCTTCCTGATCGGTTCGTCGGAAACCATGGGCACCGGCGTCAACGCCCAGCTTCGCCTCAAGGCGCTCCACCACCTCGACGTGCCCTGGCTCCCCTCGCAGATTGAACAGCGGGAGGGCCGCATCGAACGGCAAGGCAATCCGCATGAGGAGATCGATATCTTCGCTTACGCCACCGAAGGCTCGATGGATGCGCAGATGTGGCAGAACAACGAGCGCAAGGCCCGGTTCATTGCCGCGGCGCTCTCCGGCGACACCTCCGTGCGCCGGCTGGAGGATCTCGGCGAGGGCCAGGCCAACCAGTTCGCCATGGCCAAAGCGATCGCGTCCGGCGATCAGCGGCTGATGCAAAAGGCTGGCCTCGAAGCCGATATCGCGCGGCTCGAACGCTTGCGCGCGGCGCATCGCGACGATCTCTTCGCCGTCCGCCGCCAGATCCGCAACGCCGAACGCGACATCGAACACGACACACGGCGGATCGCCGAGATCGGCAAGGACATCGAGCGCAGGATTCCGACAGCGGGCGACGCCTTCGCCATGACAATTGCCGGGCAATCCTTCACCGAGCGCAAGCCCGCCGGCCGCGCGCTGATGAAGGAAATCATGACCCTCGTGCATCTGCGGGAGGAGGATGAAAAGACCCTAGCCGCGATCGGCGGCTTCGATCTGGTCTTCTCCGGCCAGCGCTTCGGAAACGACGAATTCCAATACGATGTCGCGCTCGCCCGAACCGGCGCGGAGACCGACATCGATCTCGCCCTGACCGTCACGCCGCTCGGCGCCGTCTCGCGCATCGAACATGTCCTGGCCAGTTTCGAGGACGAGCGGTCGCAGTATCGGTTCCGGCTCGATGACGCCAAGCGCCGGCTCGCCTCCTACCAGTCCCGCCAGGGCGGCGAATTCGGCTTCGAGGAGGAGCTTGCCGACAAACTCCGGCAGCTCGACGCCATCGAGGCCGATCTGGCGGACGAGGTCCTGAAGGAGGGAAAGAAGGCCATGGAGGCGGCCTGAGAAAGGAAAAGAGCGGGAGGGGGACCGGTCGCGGAGCGGGCGGGCCGGAGACGCTGACGCTCAACCGCCGCCTGCGCCATCCCGGCCCGTCGTCCTTCGCAGGGCTTGTGAGCCCCGCTTGCCATCCCTGCTCGTTTGGCCGGGCAGGGATGCTCGGCCGAAGTTGCACCGGCCCGCCCGCTCTGCGGTCCCGGGGATGTCTTCGAGAAGAAGACGAGAAAGGGAACCGGCGGCATGCCGGGCCCACAATCCTCGAACAGGAGCTTCCCATGCATATCATCAAGATCGACCCGCGCGCGCTCAAGGACAATCCCGACGACGCCCGCAAATCTAAATCCACGCCGCAGGGCGATGCGCTGCTGGCCGCGACCATCAAGGCCGTCGGTATCATCCAGCCGCCCGTCGTGTCTCCCGAGGCCGATGGCGGCAACGGCTTCATCATCCAGGCCGGTCATCGCCGCACCAGGGGCGCGATCGCGGTCGAGCTCGAGGAGATCGAGGTCATTGTGACCGATGCGGCCGAGGATGGCGGCGCCATGCGCTCCATGGTCGAGAACATCGCCCGCGAACCGCTCAACCCGGTCGATCAGTGGCGCGCGATCGAGCGGCTTGTCGCGCTCGGCTGGACCGAGGAAGGCATCGCCGCGGCGCTGTCGCTTTCGGTGCGCCAGATCAAGAAGCTCCGGCTTCTCGCCAATGTGCTTCCGGCCATGCTGGACCAGATGGCGAAGGGCGACATGCCGGACGAGCGGCAGCTCAGGACCATCGCCGCCGCCTCGATCGCCGACCAGAAAGAAGTCTGGAAGGCCCACAAGCCAAAGAAGAACGAGACCACGACCTGGTGGTCGGTCGCCAACGGCCTCTCGAAGACCCGCATGTATGCGCGCGACGCCAGTTTCGACGACGAGCTGGCACAAGCCTACGGCATCGCCTGGGTCGAGGACCTCTTCGCACCGGCCGACGAGGACAGCCGTTACACCACCGATGTCGAGGCCTTCCTCGGTGCCCAGCAGGAGTGGATGAGCAACAACCTGCCCAAGAACGGCCTGATCACCGAGTCCAACAATTGGGGCCAGCCGGAATTGCCCAAGAAGGCCGAGCGCGTCTACGGCAAGCCGAAGAAGTCCGACCATACGGCGATGTATCTCGACCGTGAGGGCAAGGTGCAATCGGTCGTCTACCGGATGCCCGAGCCCCAAACAGCGAACGGAATATCGGTGAAAGGCAAGGGTGGCGAGGGCGGCGCCGTCGCGCCGGCGCAGCGCCCGGACGTCACCCAGAAGGGCCAGGACATGATCGGCGACTTCCGCACCGATGCGCTGCACGAAGCGCTTCAACGCGCACCGATCGAGGATGACACCCTGATGGCGCTGCTCGTCATCGCCTTTGCCGGTCAAAACGTTCGCGTCGATTCCGGTTCGGGCAATACCGGTTCGTTCCGCAGCCAGATCGCACCCCATGCCGCGGCCCTTGTCGATGAGACCGGTAATCTCCCGTTCGACAAGGACACGCTCCGCGTCGCGGTCCGCTCGGTGCTGATCGAGGTGCTGTCGTGCCGCCGCAACATGTCGAACAGCGGCATCGTCTCGCGGATTGCCGGCGCGGTCGTCGGAGCCGACAGCTTCCTGCCCAACATGGGGAGGGAGGATTTCCTCCTTTGCCTCTCCCGGCAGGCCCTCGAAGGCGCGTGCGCGGACACTTCGGTTCTGCCCCGCAACAAGGTTCGCGACACCCGCGCCGCGCTCGTCGAGCATTTCCAGGAGGAGCGCTTCGTCCACGGGGCGGCGCTGTTCGCGCCGGACGCGAACGAACTCGCCGACTGGAAGGCCAGTAACGAAATCGTCGATGACGAGGAGGCCGGGGATGCCGACGGCTCCGTCGAGGACCCGGAGGAGGGCGACATCGACCCGGATGCCGTCTCCGAGGGTTTCCGCGAAGCCGCCGAATAGCGACCTCTTCCCTTCCGAATGCACATCACGCCGCCGGCATCGTCCGGCGGCGTTTTCGTTCCCACTCTCCAAACAAGGACGACACCATGTCCGCCAAACTCATTTTCGACCATGCGCCGATAGGCGCGATCATCGCCTATTCGGACGGCACGCCGCGGCCGCCGGAGCGTCACCGCAGGAAACTTGCCGACTGGCAAAACCGCAACGGGGTCGGGCGGCTGATTTGCAAGCGTGCGGCTGTCGAGCGGGGCGCCCACACGATCCCCGCTTCCTTCACCCTGCATGAGAGCGATTTCGGGTCCAACGGCACGGTCGTCATGCGGGTCTACAAGACATTCGTTGTGAACTCACCACGTGACTTCACGGTGCGCGAGTTGCCTGAACCCGGCTCGGTCCTCGTCATGAGCCGGCCGGGCGACCTCGGGGAGCTCGTCCATCTCGCCGCAAACCGCATCGCCGCCGAAGACTGGCTCACCAGGCACGGCTATCCCGAAGCCGAACTGCAGGATGTCACTTCGCCGGCACCCGATGCAGGGAGGGCGGCGTGACTGTCCCCGGGGGAACAAACCAGCTCTCTCGGATGGAAGCAGCGCACCGCCAGACGAAGGCGCATCTCGAACTGATCGAACGCCAGATATCGGCCAGGGCGGAACGCATGACCACGACAGCCAAGGCGAAGGCCCGAAGACATCCCTGCGGGCGATCGCGCTGGACGCGGTCGGATGAGGCCACATTTCGGGCCTATGTCGAGCAGCTCAGCTTCGAGCGGCGCGGCGAAATCGATGCCCTCAGTCGTAAGCTCACCCGGCAGGAGCATGCGATCACAGCCGTCAGGGCAAAGACCATCAGCAACGGGCCGACCAGCAAAGCGGGTGCGCAAGCCGTATTGTGAGAGCGGGAGCATGTGCGGCAGGCCACGGTCATTTCCTTCAAGTTCGGCGCCGGTGGAATGCCACCCCTGATGGCCCCCCTTCGGTTCTGGTCGCGGTCGTAAACCGGCGGCCGGAGCCTTCAAGGCCGCTGACGCGCCGCGCTGCGGCCGCCCGGACCATCCTCGCCAAACCGGCCCGCGGGACTGCGCGAGGGCTTGGTAAGCCCTGCTGGCCCGCAGGACAGGTTCGCTCGTCTTGGTCCGCGCGGACCCTGAAGCCCCCGTCTTTCCGCCGGTTTCTTTTGCCCGCGCCCGAAGGGAGGGCCGGCAGGAGCCGGCTCGAGCCTTCGGTCAAACCGTGAAGGAAAGGACCTCACATGACCAGCAACGCTCGTTCCTCCCGTCAATCCGGCAAGATCGTCCAGCTCCGCAAGGGCGCTTCCCTCGAAATGGTCCGGCTCGCCTGCCCCGACAGCGCCCAGGCCTCCCTCATCTCCGAAAGTTTCGGCCTTCCCGTCATCGACACCGACGGCATCCGCGATCTCCACCACAAGATCATCGTCGACACGGCCGAATCCCTGAACGAAGGCCTCGGTGACCGGGCCATGCAGATCCACCTACAGCGCATCGTGGGCTCCTATGTCGGCTCCGCCCATGGTGCCGGTCAGTTCTACTCCCGCGCGGTCTCAGAAGCTCGGGACGCGACTGCGAAGTCCGCCAACGACACCCGCGACGAGGATCTCGACGGTCCGGTCGGGTTCGACAGCAATGCCCAACGCAAGCGCGAGTTCGCGGCCGATATGGGCATTCAGGCCCATGCGCTCCGCTGCGCGGCCGAGGGCGTCGTGACCGCATACGAAGAGGTCGTCGGTGAGGCCTGGAAGCCATTCCAAAGGCAAGTCGAAAATCCTGGCCAGACCGTCGACCGCAAGGCGGCCGAACTCCAGATGGCAGCTCTCGGCTGAGCCGCTCGGGCGGAGCTTCGGCTCCGCCCGTTGTTCGACATTTGCCTAACGACTTTGAGCCCCAACCGAACAAAGATGCGTTGCTCGACGGCAGAGATTCGAGGATATTCAGTCGGCCGGACCAGCAAACAGTATGAGATTTCCGTCTGGGTCCAGAACAATGAAATTTCGAGCACCCCAAGGTTCTTTCTTAAGCTTCTGGTGAAAACCCACACCGGAGGCTTGGAAATCCAGAAAGAGTTGCTTGATCTCGCTTGCGGTATCGACCGTAATTGAGGCGGAGAGCAAATGTTCGCGTTCTCGTATATCATCAACAAACACAGGTTCGCAGACTAGCCGAAGCGCGAGCTGCGCTTTGTCACGTCTAACCTGTCCGTAGAACGGTGGATCCCCATAAACGAAGTCGATTGCAAAGCCGAGGTTGTCCGCAAAAAAGTCACACGACGCATTGATGTCGGAGACGAACAGTTGCGCGGAGGTGGAACTCAGAATGGGGCGAGGTGCGGTCTGATTACTTTGAGTGGTCATGGCATGGACTCCGGACTTGAGCGCCTGCCATCCCTCGAATCCCAATTGACGTGCGATAAGTTCTTGCGCGTCCATTAGCTTGAAGCTGGATTCAAGTATCTGAGTATCGCTGAGGTGATGAAATCGTGGCAAAGCAGCCCGGATATGGGCCGCCACCGGATAGTATCGCTCGCGATGCCAGCGCAAATACTGCTTGGCTTGTTTCTTAAGGTTTTCGAGGTTTGGCATAGGCGCTACCTTTGAAGTTCGCAGGCGGGCATTGCCTAGTCGGCCGGGAGCCGGTGCACCCTACGTAGCGCGCAATATCAGTATCGCAAAATACAAGTGAGATCGTCAAGAACCACACTTTAGTAGCTCTCCGCGATCTTCTGTCGCGACAGTCCCGATTATAGCTTGATTTTCGCGCCTGAGCGTACCGCGCACCTAGGCGACCAAATCGTCCATAGACGGTCCTCTATCTCGGACGCAGCCCAACCCCGCTCTTTCAGAGATGGCATTCCTAGTGCGGCGCGGACTTCCACGATCAACCCATGAAGGGTCCGCTCGCAAGCGGCGGCCGCTTGGCTTTGGCCTGCGCGGTGATCGCGTCCGCTATGCCGCACACTGACGGAGCCATCAAGAGCGGGATTGGCCCGCTCCAACGATGGAGCCCTCAGATGCAGCACGATCTTTCCCTCGCCCAGAAACACGCCTGGAACCTCGCCCGCACACTCATGACCCCGATCGTCCTCTTCAAGTCCGACGATGAATACGGCGTCCTTCCCGCCGACGAAGTCGAAGACGCCGAAATCGTCATCCTCTTCGAATACGACCCATACTCAGGTGGACAGTCGGTCCACTGACCGATCAATCCTCTCACTCCTCGAAGGCGGCGCAATGCGCCGCCTTTTCCGCTGCGCGGATGCCCCGACCGTGGTCCGTCCCGGACAAGGTCCGGGCGGAGCCGGCAGCAGCGGCAACGGCTTCGCCGTCCTCCTCTTCGTTCCGGCCCTTCGCCACCCCGCCGCGCTGCGCGCGCCAGGGTCCCGTCTCGGGTGCCGCTCCTGCCTGAAGCCCCGCCGTTTTCGGACCCCGTGACGGACCGCGATCGGCGCGGTCCTGAAAATCAGGAGGTCTGAAAATGAAAAGGAAAGAGAAAAGCCCGCGCATCGATATCTATGCGCGGATCACCGAGACGATCGTCGCCGATCTGGAACAAGGCGTCCGGCCCTGGATGAAACCCTGGAGCGCGGGCGGCCTCGAAGGCCGGATCACGCGGCCCCTCCGGCACACCGGCGAGCCCTATACGGGCATCAATGTGCTCCTCCTCTGGTCGGAGAGCATCGCCCGAGGTTTCGAAGCGCCGCTCTGGATGACCTATCGGCAGGCCAGTCAGATCGGAGCCCAGGTGCGCAAAGGCGAAACCGGCGCGACCGTCGTCTATGCCAGCCGCTTCACCAAGACCGAAACGGATTCCCGTGGCGACGAGGTCGAGCGGGATATCCCGTTTCTCAAGACCTACACCGTCTTCAATTGCGATCAGATCGACGGCCTTCCCGAACACTATTACCATCGTCCGGACAGGATCATCGATCCGGTGTTGCGGATCGAGCACGCCGACCGCTTCTTCGAGAACACCGGCGCGGTGATCCGCCATGGCGGCACGAAGGCTTTCTTCGCCTCCGCCAGCGACCACATCCAGATGCCACCCTTCGAGAGCTTCCGGGATGCGGAATCGTACGTCGCCGTTCTCAGCCATGAGGCCACCCACTGGACAGCGCCGGCACACCGCGTCGGACGCGATCTTTCCCGCTATCACAAGGATCGCTCCGAACGTGCCCGCGAAGAACTCATTGCCGAGCTCGGGAGCTGCTTCCTGTGCGCCGATCTCGGCATCGTGCCAGAGCTCGAGCCGCGGCCCGATCACGCAAGCTACCTTCACTCGTGGTTGCGTGTCCTCAAAGACGACAAGCGGGCAATCTTCCAAGCGGCGGCGCACGCGCAACGCGCGGTGACTTACCTTCACGGCCTTCAACCCGCCGAGGTGGTTGAAGAGCGGGAGGCGGCCTGATGCTCTCCCTTTCGAATGCAGGTGCGGTGGGCGACCCGCCCTCCGCAATTCGGCTGCGCGCGCTGTCGCTCGGCGCCGGCGTGCAGTCGACGACGCTCGCCCTGATGGCAGCGCGCGGCGCGGTCGGGCCCATGCCGGACTGTGCGATTTTTGCCGATACCGGCTGGGAACCGAGAGCCGTATACGAGCATCTCGATTGGCTCATGTCGCCGAACGTGCTGCCGTTCCCGGTCTTCGTCGTCGGGCCGGGCAACATGCGGGACAATCTACTTGCCGCCGGGCGCGGCGAGCGGTGGGCGTCGATCCCAGCATTCGCCCGGTCGGTCGACCGGCGCGGCAATGTCTCCATCGGCATGATCCGTCGCCAATGCACGGGCGACTACAAGATCGAGCCGATCCGCCGCAAGGTCCGTGAACTCGTCCACCTCACGCGCAAACGCTCGCCAACCTTCGCGGTCGTCGAGCAATGGATCGGGATTTCCTTTGACGAGGTAATCCGCATGAAGCCGAGCCGCGAGGCCTGGCAGCGCAACCGCTGGCCGCTGATCGAGGAGCGCATGACCCGCCGCGATTGCCTCGCCTGGCTGCGCGAGCGCGGCTATCCCGATCCACCAAAATCCGCCTGCATCGGATGTCCTTTCCACGACAATTCCCGATGGCGCGCCATGCGCGATCATGATCAAGAGGCCTGGCGCGATGCGATTGATGTCGACCGTGCGATCCGGACGGGGATCCGGGGTATTCGTGGCGAGGTCTATCTGCACCGGTCCGGTGTTCCCCTCGAGGAGGCCGATCTCTCGACGCTGGCCGATCACGGCCAGCTCGATCTCTGGCCCAATGAATGTGAAGGGATGTGCGGCGTTTGATGCCAGGCCGCTTTGGCAGCACGTTCTCGTCATCAGAGTTCGGTGCGATGGCCCGGGACGACGGAGCACCTGCGAAACCTGCCTGCCCACAACACGCGGCGCCAAAGCAGAACCGCGGCGACAGGCGCACAGCTTATCAGCCGAAGGCCACATTCGGACGGATGCCTGTTCTCTCTTTTCCGGTCGCGCGTTCGGTCACCGAAGATTGGCAGATGGCTGGCCAAGAATGCCTGGATTCCCGATCCGGCAATTGGGCTGCCTTCGACTGTGTCGAGATCGATCTGCCGATTGTGCGTCCGTGACGGGTGGCGGTGAGCATGTTCGCCACGTCATGGCCTATCCCTTTTTCCGTCGTCTCGAACGGAGCTCGCCCAACGCGGTCTCGATTTGGCATGTCTGACCGGCAACCGGCTTCGCCTCGCCCGGCTTGTCGCAACGGCGGGCCGGAACTTTCTTCCCCTGGCGGCTGCGCCGCCATTCCTCGCGATGCAAAAAAGCCCCGGACCGCCGTCCTCCATTTCATTCCGGCCTTTCAGGTGCGCGCCGATCGTTACCGGTCTCTTCGACAGCCATCGAGGCCGCGATGGGCGCGGCCCGAAACATCGAAAAGGAATAGGACAATGGCAAACATCGGCACTTTCACCACCACCACCAAGAACGGCTTCACCGGTCAGATCAAGACCCTCGCACTCAACGTCAAGGCCCGCTTCGAGCGCGTCGAGAACCCCTCCGACAATGGTCCGCAGTTTCGCATCTTCTCCGGCGCCGTCGAACTGGGCGCCGCCTGGCAGAAGCAGGTCAAGGGAACCGAACGCGACTATCTCTCGGTCAAGCTGGACGACCCGAGCTTCCCGGCTCCGATCTACGCCACCCTGGTCGAGGTGGAAGGTGAAGAGGGCATGCAACTGATCTGGTCGCGCCCGAACACCAACCGCGACTGATCTTCCCGAACGACAAGGGCCTCGCCGCAAGTGAACTGACCCCCGAAAGTTGGACACCAACTTCGGGGGTTTTGCATGACCAGGCACAGCACGTCATTTAAGCATTCTGTTGTTTCCTGTTATTTGAATGGGGATCTGAGTTTTCGTGATGTCGGTTCGCGGTTCGGGATTGACCATGGGACGGTTCGCAAATGGGTTTCCGTTCATGCCGAGCATGGCTTGGCGGGTCTGACGAAAAAGTTCAGCCACTACGATGCAGCATTCAAGCTATCGGTGTTGCAGCGAATGTGGAATGATGGTTTGTCCTTTCGGCAGACGGCCGCGCTTTTCAACATACGCAACGCCAGTAGCGTTTCGGAATGGCAGAGATGTTATGAACGCGGCGGAATCGATGCGCTTGCAGCACGTCGCAAAGGAAGACGGCGATCGATGCCAGAGCCACCTCTGATACCCGCAAAGACGGATGTGCCTCATGACGATGAGAGCAAAAGCCGTGAAGAGCTGCTGGCGGAGTTGAGCGAACTGCGCATGGAGAACGCCTACCTAAAAAAATTGGAGGCCTTAACGCAGGCGCGTCAATTGCCGACAGGACGCAAACCGTCCAGGCGTTAAGGCCGTTCTATCCGTTTGAAGGGCTGTTGAGACTTTCGGGTCTTCCCCGCAGCACGTTCTATTACAGACATAGAGCTTTGTCCCGGCCCGACAGGCATTGCGTGCTGAAAGAGACCATCAAGTCGGTCTTTGACCAACACAAGGGACGGTACGGTTATCGCCGGGTCACGGCGGCGCTGCGAGGACTTGGAAAGAAGGTCAATCACAAGACCGTCCAGCGGCTGATGGGTGAGATGGGACTGAAATCCCTGGTCCGTCCGAAGAAATACCGCTCCTACAAGGGCTTGGTCGGGCGCGTCGCCCCGGACCTTATAAAGCGGCAGTTCAGCGCCGATCAGATGAACCAGAAATGGACCACGGACGTCACGGAGTTCTCCGTATCCGGCGAGAAGCTTTATCTGTCGCCAGTTATGGACCTTTATAACGGCGAAATCATCGCCTTTGAGACAGCAAGGCGGCCCGTCTTCAAGCTGGTTCGCAACATGTTGGCCAAGGCGCTCGACCGGATCGGCGAAGATGACAAGCCAATCCTGCATTCCGATCAGGGGTGGCAGTATCAGATGCCGAAATGGAGCCGCATGCTTGAAAGCCGCAACATCGCCCAATCCATGTCGCGAAAGGGAAACTGTCTGGATAATGCCGCCATGGAAAGCTTCTTTGCCATCCTCAAATCAGAGTTCTTCCATCCCGACCGCTTTGACGACATCGACACTCTGGAGGCAGGCATCGGCGAATACATCCGGTATTACAACAATGACCGCATAAAACTGAAACTCAAAGGGCTGAGCCCTGTACAATACAGGACCCAGCCCCTAAATCAGACCTTGCTTCAAACTGTCCAACTTTAAGGGGTCAGTTCACAAGGCGGGGCCTTTTTCATGTTCACGCCCATCGATCGCGGCTACCGGCGCCGCTCGACCAGAAAGGCATCGCGGTATCCCCGGCGACGCTTGCTTCTCTCGATGCGATTGAAGGCCAGGTCGGCATCATCGGCGGTGTCGAAGGTCTCCATCATTGTCTGGCCGCGCGTGCCGATCCTTCCCCAATCGCGGATAAGAGATGCACCGCCGAACAGCGTCGGCTGAACACTCAGGCTATAAAAGCGCCGCATGTTCTGTGCGGGGTCGATGCGGCGAAGATGGACCGGCTCGGGTTCGCGTGAAGGCATGGGAGGAGTCTCGCTTCCTGCGGAAGCGGCGTCCAACGAATTCCGTGAATCGTTAGTCACGGATCGATTCATAAAATTGATGGCGGAACAAAGCCCGGGATGGGCGTCTATGGGGCTCAGCCGAGTTCCTGAGCCAGCCCGATTAGCAGCCTTTCAGGCCCTCGGACGTAGCAGAGCCTATACACGTCCTGATAATCAACGATGTCGCCGACAAGTACGGCACCGTGCTTGCCGAGTTTTTCAAGTGTTTCGCGAAGGTCGTCCACTGTGAACATCGCGCGGAGGTAGCCCAGGGCATTGACTGGCGCGTTGCGGTGATCCGCGACAACGGTCGGCCTAAGGAAGCGCGAAAGTTCGAGGCGGTTATGGCCGTCGGGCGTCCGTATCATGGCGATCTCGACATGTTGGTCGCCGAGCCCGGTGACTTGTCCGGCCCACTCCCCCTCAATCATGGCTCGTCCTTCGAGTTCGAGACCGAGCTCGACAAAGAAAGCGATCGACCTGTCGAGGTCCTCGACGACGATGCCGACATTGTCCATCCGTTTGAGTGCCATTTCGTCAGACTACAAGGAGTGGTTCCGCTCAACAAGCGAGCAGCTTCCTTCCGCAAGCCGCAATGGCATCATCTGCACAGCATGGCCCCGCGCAGATGGTGGTAGCCGGCATCACGAACATGATTTCGAGCTCTCATGAAACCTTGTTGCTAGCCACGACGCTCTTCATGTCATCGCGCCGGAACCAGATCGCACGCCCGCACCGAAGCGGCGCATTGCCCGAAGTGAACACGATCTGTTCGTCACCGCGCATGCGCAGCACTTCTTCGGACAAAATCAGGGGTCGGGCCGCAAGCTGCTTGGAGCGTGTTCGCGACGATCCTGACATCTGCGATGTCCGGCTGAGTTGATCCACTTCAACCGTGGTATTGCCGCATCGCCGCGAGATGTATTCGGCGGTTTCCGGATCGTTGATCGCGGCGAAGGAGACCCAGGACGCGCTCTCGAACCATTTCGATGTGGCGTCGCGGCCGCCATAGGTCTCGCGCATCTGTCCGATCGACTGAAAGAGAAGAAGCAGGCTGATCCCGTATTTGCGGCCGGCGTCCCGCGCGGTTTCCAGAATGCGCAGATACCCAAGCCGCGCCACCTCATCGAGCAGGAACAACGTCCGGCCCTTCGTCTCTCCATTCCGATTGTAGATCGCGTTGAGCAGTGCGCCGATGATCGTGCGGGCAAGGCCCGGGTGGGCCTCAAGTGTTTTGAGGTCCAGATTGACGAAGATATCGGTTTTTCCATTCGCCAGATCGTCGGTCGACAAGCTCGAACCGGATACGAGCGCCGCATAATTAGGATAGCTCAGCCAGTGGGTTTCCTTGATCGCGTTTGCATAAACGCCGGAAAAGGTTTCCGGCGTCATGTTGACGAAGGCGGCGACGTTCTCCCGCACGAACTCGGATTCCGAATTGTCATGGATCGTCTGCAGGCGCTCGCGCAGTTTCGGTTCCGGCTCCGATAGGTTCATGCGCACTTGGCGCAGCGTCTGCTTTTCCTTTGCTGTATGCCCCGAGAGGCAGACATCGGCGATCAGCGCGGTGATCAACTGCAGGGCGGAGGCGCGGAAGAAGTCGTCGCGCATGGACGTCTGCCTGCCGACATCGGTGACGACCCAGCTCGCCACCGCGACGACATCCTCTTCCTTCGTGCCGCCATAGCGGCCGATCCAGTCGAGCACATTGAAGCCGACCGAGCCATCCTTCGGGCTGAGCACGAAGACCTCACGCCCGGCCTTGCGCCGATGATCGATGACCATGGGCGCGACCTCGTTGGATGGATCGAGCGCCACAAGTCCGCCGCCCCATTTGAGCGCTGTGGGGATCGTGACGGACGTCGTCTTGAAACCGCCCGACCCGGCGAACACCAGGCCGTGGGTCGATCCGAAAGAGGCGTCGAAACACAGGAGCGGCGACTTCCCGCCAGCCCCCCAGGACTGTTTGCCATCAGCCCGAAACGTGTGGCTCGCAACGCTGTCCTTGTCGACGCGATAGGCCTCGCCGACGACAATCCCGCCATCTTCTCCGAACATCCGTTTCGCCTCGCCGAGTGACATCCAGTCCGCCGATCCGTGAATGGCGCGCTTGCCCGTCAGACGGCGTGGCTTCATGCTCGCGAAGGCGGCATCGCCGCGCAGCGCAACCCGAAGCGCGAACATGCCGGCAACAAAGCAGACCATCGCACCGATACCGGTCGAAGGATCGGCATATTCGATCAGCCGGTGCCCATCGGGGACCGCGTCCGCGAAGCCGCTGAGACGCGAAAACTCGCGCAATCCCGCAACGGCAATCACGCCGGCCGCGCCCGCCAGGACACCAAGGCCGGCCGATTTGATCGCCATGGCGCCGCGCGCTGCAAAGAGGAAGACGATCCCGATAGCCGCGGCAGACACATAGGGCAAGGCAATGCCGATCCGCCCCAGCGTTTGCTGCGTCTCGGCCGAATTGCCGAACCGTGCCAGCCAGGTTTCCGAGCCAGTAAGCCCAAGACACACAGCGATCATCAAACCGACCGGAGCGATCACGAGGAGGAGCTTATTCAGGGTCATTGGAAAACGCCTCCACTCCGATCGCCGTCAGCCGCTCCCGCTCCGCTTCGTCCGCTGTTATCCGGCTGACGCCGTCGATCAGCAGTCCGAGCAGCAGCGCCCGCTTCTCGTAGCGAAGACCAGCTTTGACGATCAGGCCGCCAAGCTGGATTTTCTCGCGCGTGTCCTTCTTGCGCGCGTCGGACCGGCTTGCCTGTCGCATGCGCTCAAGCCTCGCTATTCGCGCCCGAAGACGCGCCAGCCGGGTTTTGCGTGAGGGGAGATTTCCGGGTCTCGCTACCGCCGCCACGAAACCGTTTCGCCAAATCCTCAAAGGCTTGGACGAGCTGGGCGTCGTCGATCTCGATTTCTCCGAGACCGGCCTTGAGCGCGAGCCGTCCGATCCGTTCGGCCTCGCGCGTTTCGGCGACTTTGAGCTGCTCCTGCAGTTTGGCGATGTCTTCCTTGATCTTAGATGAGGGTTTTCTCATTCCGTGTGCTCCCTGTTCTGGCGAATGGCTGAAAGCCATGAGCAGAATCGCCCGGGTGCGCGTTCAGCGCATCCCGGCAGAAATGCCGGGTCGAGAGACCCGTCTCTTTGGGAGATCATCCCAGCGTTCCGAAGGAATGCGTCCAAGGGCGCAGTAATACGTCGCGAACCGCGACGTGCTGCTGGCGGCCCTTCCGGGGGGTAGGCCGCCGTTCTGCGGAACAAGTTGGACTTGTTTCTCAGGAGCTCGATGGCCCGTGGCGATCACGCATTTCACACCTCAGCTCATTTCGCGCGGAAATGGCCGCAGCGCGGTGCTGTCCGCTGCCTATCGGCATTGCGCGAAAATGAGCCACGAGGCGGAAGCTCGCACGGTCGACTATTCCAACAAGAAGAACCTGGCCCACGAAGAATTTCTCCTGCCGCCCAATGCCCCGAAATGGGCCTGCGACATGATCGCGGATCGGTCCGTGGCGGCCGCCGCGGAAGCCTTCTGGAACACGGTCGAAGCCTTCGAGAAACGCAGCGATGCCCAGCTCGCCAAGGAATTCATCATTGCGCTGCCGGTCGAGCTCAGCCGGGACCAGAACATCGCACTGGTCCGGCAATTTGTCTCCGAGCAGGTGCTTTCGCGAGGGCAAGTGGCGGACTGGGTCTTCCACGACGATCCGGGCAATCCGCATATCCACCTGATGACCACGCTGCGCCCCCTGACCGAAGACGGGTTCGGGTCCAAGAAGGTCGCCGTGCTCGGACCGGACGGGCAGCCGGTTCGGACCAAGACCGGCAAAATCCAGTACAAGCTCTGGTCCGGTGAGAAGCCTGAATTCCTCGAGCAACGGCGAAGATGGCTCGATCTTCAGAACCACCATCTGGCACTTGCCGGGTTGGAGGTACGGGTCGATGGCCGCTCTTATGCCGAGCGGGGCATCGACATTGAGCCGACCACCCATATCGGTGTTGCGGCAAAGGCGCTGCAGCGCAAGGCCGAGACCAAGGCGAGCGCCATCGATCTTGAACGTCTCGCCCTTCATGAGGCGCAACGGCAGAAGAACGCGGTGCGGATCGAGGCCCGTCCCGAGCTGGTGCTCGACATTCTCACCTCGGAAAAAAGCGTCTTCGATCAGCGCGACATCGCCAAGGTCCTGCATCGCTACATCGACGATCCCGAACGCTTCCAGCGGCTTCTCGCGCGGATCACGGAGAGCCCTGAATGCCTGAAGCTCGCCGATGAAACCATCGATTTCGCGACAGGCGCGCGTGTTCCGGCGCGGCTGACCACCCGGGCGATGATTCGGCTCGAGGCCGAAATGGTCAGCCGCGCGGACTGGCTTTCGGGAAAGAGCGGGTTTGCGGTCCGGGCGAAGGTATTGGAAGCCGTCTTTGGGCACCATGAGCGGCTGTCAGAGGAGCAGCGGACGGCCATCGAGCATGTGGCGGGTCCGGAGCGGATCGCAACGGTCGTCGGCCGGGCAGGGGCCGGCAAGACCACGATGATGAAGGCCGCCCGCGAAGCCTGGGAACTGGCCGGCTACAAAGTGGTCGGCGGCGCGCTTGCGGGCAAGGCGGCCGAGGGTCTGGAGAAGGAAGCCGGCATTCCGTCCCGCACGCTCGCCTCCTGGGAGCTCGGTTGGCAACAGGGCCGCCGGCGTCTCGATGACAAGACCGTCTTCGTTCTCGACGAGGCGGGCATGGTCTCGTCCCGGCAGATGGCGACTTTCGTTGAAGCGGCCGCCAAGACCGGCGCCAAACTGATCCTTGTCGGTGACGCTGAGCAGCTGCAGCCGATCGAGGCGGGCGCGGCATTCCGGGCGATCGTCGAGCGCACCGGCTATGCCGAGCTCGAAACCATCTATCGCCAGAATGAACCTTGGATGCGAGCGGCATCACTCGATCTGGCGCGGGGTCGGGTGAAGGAAGCGCTCGCCGCGTATCGCGCGAAAGGCAATCTAATCGCGCAGACGCTGAAAGCCGATGCCATCGGAACGCTGATTGCCGACTGGAACCGTGACTACGATCCGGAGAAGTCGACTTTGATCCTCGCGCATCTGCGCCGCGATGTCCGTCAGCTCAACACGATGGCGCGTGAAAAGCTCGTCGAGCGCGGCTTGATCGAAACCGGCCACGCCTTCAGGACCGAGGATGGAACCAGGCAGTTTGCCGCCGGCGATCAGATTGTTTTCCTCAAGAACGAAGGCTCGCTCGGCGTCAAGAATGGCATGATTGCAAAGGTCGTGGAAGCGGCGCCCGGCCGTATCATCGCGACGATTGGAGACGGGGAGGGCGCATCCCGCGTCACTGTCGACCAGCGCTTCTATCGCAACCTCGATCACGGCTATGCCACGACGATCCACAAGTCGCAGGGCGCGACCGTCGACCGCGTGAAAGTGCTCGCCTCGCTCTCGCTCGACCGGCACCTGACCTACGTTGCGATGACCCGGCATCGGGAAGACATGGCGCTCTATTACGGCAGCCGGTCCTTCCATCTCGCCGGCGGGCTCGAGAAGCTGCTCTCCCGCAAGAACGCCAAGGAGGTCACGCTCGATTATGCGGGCGGGCGCTTCTACGCCCATGCGCTTCGCTTCGCCAATAATCGCGGTCTGCACCTCGTGCGTGTCGCGCGAACGCTGATGCGCGACCGGGTTCAATGGACGATCCGGCAGAAACAGAAACTCGTCGATCTCGGCCTCCGGCTTCGGACCGCCGGCGCGCGCCTTGGGCTTGCCGATCGACCGCTTCATCAATCCCCGCAATCAGTCAGAAAGGCCGAGCCGATGGTCAAGGGCATATCCAGTTTCACCATGTCGGTGACCGATGCAGCGGACGAAAAACTGCAGACCGATCCGGCCCTGCAAACGCAGTGGGACAATTTCTCCGACCGCATTCGTCTCGTCTATGCGGATCCCGAAAGCGCCTTCAAGGCGATGCGCATGGAGGCCGTTGTCGAAGACCCGAACGTTGCGAGGCAGCGCCTCGGCGAGATCGAACGGAATGCGGCGAGCTTCGGCGCGCTCAAGGGTCGGGAAGGGTTGCTGGCGAGCCGCTCGGATCGGGAGGATCGTCGTGTGGCAGAAGTCAACGTGCCAGCACTGCGCAAGGACCTCGAACGCTATCTCGACATGAGGGAGAGGGCGACCGCCAAGTACAGGTTGGAAGAGGAAGGGCATCGCAAACGCACCTCGATCGACATCCCGTCCCTGTCGCCCGCGGCGGCGCGCGCCATGGAAAAGGTCCGCGACGCCATCGATCGCAACGATCTGCCGGCTGCGCTCGGATTTGCGCTGGCCGACCGCATGGTGAAGGCCGAACTCGACACCTTCAACAAGGCGGTCTCTGAGCGGTTCGGGGAGCGGACGTTGCTCGGCAATGCAGCCAAGACTCCGTCGGGGGCGACCTTTGACAAGGCCGCAGCAGGCATGTCGCCCGGTGACCGGGAAAAACTCAGCACCGCCTGGCCGACCATGCGTGCCGGCCAGCAACTTGCCGCGCACGAGCGCACCCAGCAGGCCCTGAAGCAGTCCGAGGCGATGCGGCAAACCCAGACCAAGAGCCAGGGGCTGAAACAGTGAGCTGGCGGCGCCGGACCGTCATCGTCGCCGCTCTCGCTTGCATCCCACTTGCGCTGTTCGGCCTGGGATATGGTGCCGGCTTTCGGATCAATCTGACACCGAGCTATCCGCTCGGTCTCTGGCGGATCGAAACACTGAACCGCGATGTGCGGGCCGGGGATCGGGTGTTCATTTGCCCGCCACTGACCGACGCGTTTCGCCAGGCACGTGAGCGCGGCTATGTGCGGCGGGGCCTCTGCCCCGGCTGGCTCAGCCCCTTGATCAAGACCGTCATGGCGCTGCCCGGGCAGTCGGTTGAGATCGGCAGGTCCGTCGCGATCGACGGTCTCGCGATGCCCCAATCGACGATTCAATCGCGTGACGGATCGGGTCGGGAGCTGACGCCCGACCCCGGCGGTGTTGTGCCGCCAGACACGCTGTTTCTTCTTTCGACATTCAGAGGTTCTTATGACTCACGATATTTTGGGCCGATCCCGGCCGCCGGCGTTCTCGGGTTGGCGAAACCGGTTTTCACCTTCGCGCCGTAGCATGGTCACCGCGGTCATGTTCATCGCCGCCACCATCGTGGGCGCAATCGGATGGAGCGGCGAAGTGCGTCTCCTCCCGGTCGCGTGTTTCTTTCCCGCGCTCTGGGCGTTCGCCCCGACGCGGCTGGCCGCAGGCCTGGTCTCGATGGCATATTTCATGGCGGCGTCGAGAGGCTTGCCTGTCGGCGTATCGATTTTCTACGCGAGCGATATCTGGGTCGGGCTCGGACTCTGGTTCGCCGCGTCACTGCTGTTCGTTGTGGTGCATACGGTCCTTTGGTCGCCGAAGCCTGGGTGGCATCGGCCGCTGCGATATCTGGTGGCGTCGGTGCTGATGAGCGTGCCGCCTTTCGGGATCGTGGGGTGGGCCAGCCCGATCACCGCGGCTGGCGTGCTCTTTCCCGGTTGGGGTTGGGTTGGGTTGGCGGCTACAGCCGCCGGCATTTCGGCCATGACCACACGCGCCTGGCCGCTCGCCGGTGTCGCAATGGGCGTGGCCTTTGCCCTTTCAGCAATCACCTGGACAGATCCTGAGCTACCAAATGGATGGGTCGGAATTGACACAAAGTTCGATTACCAGGTTGCCGGAAACCATGCCGACTATGCTCAGCATCTGGCCACGATCGCGCTTGTCAGGCGTGCAGCATTGGACGGCGCCACGACAATCATCCTTCCCGAAAGCGCGCTCGGAATCTGGACGCCGATCACCGAGCGCCTCTGGGTCCGGAACCTCGCCACACTTGATGTCGTCATTATCGGCGGGGCCGTCGTCGTCAACGAGAGCGGTTATGACAATGTGATGATCGAGGTGATGGGCGAGGGAGCCCGCATACTCTACCGGGAACGAATGCCGGTTCCGGTTTCGATGTGGCGGCCTTGGGCATCTGGGGGTGCATCGGCGCAGTTCTTCGGCAATCCAACCGGCAAATTTGCCGGGACGACGATCGCACCCTTGATCTGCTATGAGCAGCTCATCGTGTGGCCGATCCTGCAGTCCATGCTGTTTGGGCCGGATGTCATCGTGGCGACAGGCAATGGCTGGTGGACCGGTGGCACTAACGTCGTCGCGATCCAGAAGGCGACCGCCAAGGCGTGGGCGTCGCTGTTCCATGTGCCTTTGGTTACCGCCTTCAATTTGTGAAAGCGCGGGCATCTGGTCGCAAGTGCTGCTGAGTGAAGGGAGCTCCCAAACAATTCGGAGCGGTGTTTCCAACGACGGCTATATGCTGCTGTGCGTAGCCTTGGTGACGCCACGAAGCGTCGCAAATGGATTTCGTCACCGAACGCCATTGGATGCCTCTTCGCTCGATGGTGTTGCGTGAATCCCCTCTGGAGGCGTCGACTTGCCTCACCAACCCGTCGAAGAAGACTGGAACGAATACTGTGCTCAGGTGTTTGAAGAAAATGGGCCAGCCAACCGATTCTGGAGCACGACTCAATAATGATGATGGGTGAAGGCATGGGCGGCGGAATGATGATCGGAATGGGGTTGGTGTGGATACTGATCGTAGTTGCACTGATACTCGTCATTGCCGCCCTCATTAAATATCTGCGTAAATGACGCAGGACTGATTTTGGAGTTCAGTCTTGAACCAAGAGCAAAAACCGGTCGTTCTGGTCACCGGTTCGAGCGGATATCTCGGCGCGGCCATCACGGGCCGCTTGAGCGAAAATTATCTGGTCGTCGGCCTTGATCGCTACACGCCGCCCCACCCACCCCACATGGCCGAATGCGTGTGCTTCGACATCACGGACCAAGCGAGCGTAGACAAGGCGCTGCAGCGGATCCGGTACGCCTACGGAAACAGGATCGCCTCTTGCATCCATCTTGCCGCCTATTTCGACCTGACCGGCGAACAACATCCGGCTTACGAGGCAGTGACGGTCGAGGGCACGAAGCGACTTCTTCAAGGGCTGCAGAAGTTCGATCTTGAGCAGTTTGTATTCGCTTCGACTATGCTGGCGCACGCTCCAACCGAGCCTGGGCAGCCGATCTCGGAAGACGATCCCTTGGATCCGAAGCTGCCCTATCGTGCGTCGAAAATTCGGACCGAGGCGATGCTGCGGGATGAGAAGGGAGACGAGAAGCATGTCCTCCTTCGCCCGGCCGGCATTTACGACGACGAAGGGCATTCGACGTTCCTCGCGCATCAAATCGCGCGCATTTACGAGAGACGGTTCAGCGGCAAGGTCTACCCCGGCGATCTGCAGCGCGGTCAGGCATTTCTGCACTTGGATGATCTTCTCGACGCGGTGGAGCGTGTCGTTCACCGGCGCGCCGACCTGCCGGACACGTTTCCGGTTCTGCTCGGTGAGGCACAACCGATCCCGTTTGGCGAATTGCAGCGCCTGATCGGGGGGGAACTGCACGGCGAGGACTGGATCACCTGGAACGTGCCGCCGAAGCTGGCCAAACTGGGTGCCTGGACAGAGAACAAGGTATTTGGCGAAGAAGCCTTTATCCGTGCCTGGATGGTCGACATCTCAAGCGATCACTACGAGTTGGATCTGTCCAGAGCCCGCAAGGAGCTCGGCTGGAAACCGAAACATTCCTTGCGCGAGGACATGCCACGCATCCTTGCACGCCTGAAAGACGATCCCCACGCGTGGTACTGCGAAAACGGTTTGAACGCCGCCAGGGTTTCAGGGCAGAAAGTCGCGTTAGAAGCTGCGAAGGAAGCGACAGAGGAAAATCCGTCCAAGGCCGAAGCGGACGAAGCCGAGCGCGAACACGACGCCCATATGCAGCAGATGCATTTCTCGATGCTCTGGGTGCATTGGCTGGTCATGGCGCTTGGTCTCTGGCTGGCTACCGCGCCTTCGATATTCGGCACGTTCGACCAGACAGCCTTCAGCGCCGCGGTGCAGCGCGTTACTGAAGATCGCGGCCTCATGGAGGCGGCAACCCGAAGCTGGATGACGGCCTGGAACGACGTGTTCACCGGCCTGGCGATCATGTTCTTTGCGGCCCTGTCGCTGCGGCCCGGCAACGGCTGGGCGCAATGGGCCAATGCCGCGCTCGGCGTCTGGCTGTTGGCCGCCCCGCTGGTCTTCTGGACGCCGGATGCTGGAGTCTATGCCAACGATACCCTTGTCGGCGCTTTGGTGATCGCACTGACGATCCTCATTCCGATGATGCCGGGGATGTCGCGGGAAGGGATGATGGACGACGGCGATATTCCGCCCGGCTGGACCTATTGCCCCTCGACCTATGTTCAGCGCCTGCCGATCATCGCGCTCGGCGTCGTCGGCTTCATCCTGTCGCGCATCCTGTCGGCCTACCAACTTGGCCATATCGATAGTGTCTGGGAACCGTTCTTCTCGTCCCCTTCGGCGCTCAACGGGACCGAGTACATCATCACCTCGGATGTCTCCAAGGCGTGGCCAATAGCCGATGGCGGTCTGGGCGCCTTGAGCTACATGTTCGAAATTCTGATGGGCGTTATGGGCAGCCGGCTGCGTTGGCGCACCATGCCGTGGATGGTGGCACTGTTCGGCATCGTCGTGGGACCTCTCGGTGTCGTCAGCATCTATTTCATCATCATTCAGCCGATCGCCATCGGCACCTATTGCACGATCTGTCTCTTGGCCGCTTTGGCGATGCTGATTATGATTCCCTTCTCGCTGGACGAGATCGTTGCCATGGTCCAATTCATGGTCTGGAACACGCGCCGGGGTCGGCCATTCTGGCGCGCCTTCTTCCGGGGCGATGCGTTGCCGGGCTCGTCCACCGGGGGCGAGATGAGCTTTGACGCGCGGCCGCTGGCAATTTTCCGGCAGAGTGCGCGGGGCGTAACGGTGCCGTGGACGCTTGCGCTGACTGCTGCGATCGGTGCCTTCCTAATGCTTAGTCGCGCGATCCTTGGCAACACGATGCCGCTGGCAGGCAGCGATCACCTCGTGGGTGCGCTGGTCCTGACGACCGCGGTCATCGCCTGGGCCGAAGTGGCCCGGCCGCTGAGGTTTCTCAATATCCTGTTCGGTCTTTGGCTGATTGTGGCACCGCTGCTGCTCGATGGCGGGGCGGTTGCGGGCAGCCTGATCGGTGTCATCTCCGGGATCGTCCTCGTGGCGCTCAGCCTGCCCCGCGGCCGCAGGAGCGAGGAACACTACGGAAGCTGGGACCGCATCATCGCATAGTGTACCCGACAAAGCTTTGAAGCGTGACTACGCCCGAAACGTCATTCTTCCACACTCCCAGGAGCCGGCGTACATCTTTCGCAATCTCAGTTTCTGGGCACGATGAATGAAGCGAAGTGTGTTCGCATTCGTATTCGTTTATCGGCATCGCCATGGTGGCGCACCGCGCGGACGTGGCCCTTGAGTCGGCCATTGCATGGCCGGTGATGGACGGTGCCCTGATGATCGGCCTGTCCCATGCTCTGATGCACAACATTACATCGGGAGAGCTCTCGGATTGAAAGCTCTATCCCTGATGACGCCCGTGGCGGACGTCGCTCATTTCTGAACAGCAATTTTGATCGACATGGGGCAACGGTGCTTGACACTATGAGTGCGATACGGTTGCTGACATGGACAGGTGGAGCCGGCTCGCAGGTCGGGCGCATTCCTTCTTCAAGGTCCGATCAGATTTTTACCAGCATCGCCGTTGCATACATGAACACCACACCGAAGGCCAAACCCGAGACGACCGGCCAGGAAGAGAGTGCCACAACACCGCGCCCGTCAGCCTTCATCAGATAGGCTATGACTTCGACGACCACCTGCAGGATAGCACCCGCACCGATGGCCAACGCAAGTGCAGACCACTGCGGCGCATAGGCGAGGCTCCCGACCCAAAGCCCGAGCACTGCCGGGCCGCCGGCGAGCAGCGTTAGTGCCGGAAACACCCACAGGGCCGGCCGCGACTTGAGTATTGGGGCCGCGATGCCGATGCCCTCGGTGATGTTGTGGATGGTGAAGCCGAGCACCAGGAACGTGCCGAGCCCGGCCGCTCCCGAAGCGAAGGCGGCGCCGATGGCCAGTCCCTCACCGAGATTGTGGAGGCCGATACCGAGCGCAATGAACGTCGCAAGTGTCAAACCGGCCGGTGTACCGCTGCGGCGGCCGACGGCCATGAGCAGCAGGAAGCTCGCCGCGCCCGCAAGGACGACCATCACCTGGCCCTGGAAGATGGCTGCGGCTTCGCTTGCAAGCTCTAACGCCTCGCCCGCAGCGTCGATCATCAGGAAGACGAGCATGCCCACCGTCATGGCGAGAAGGAAGTTCATGCCGGCGCGCCCGACACCGCGCAGCGCCGGATAGAACATGAGCCCGATCGCAACGGGGACGATACCGACAAAGGCGCCGAGGAACGCCTGATTGACAAGGCTTCCGGTGGTGGGCACCGGCGTCGGAACGGCGACAGGAATCTCGTGCTCGAAGGTCGCGCCCGTGCTCGTGATGATCTTTATCACATGCGCTTCACCCTGAACCCAAGGATAGGGCAGTTGGATCCAGGCGGTTTCACCCCGCGCTAGTTGTCCAGACGGCTCTTGAACAAATTCCCAGTAGGCATCGTCGACCAGCGCCTGCGCGATGATCATCGGCTCCGATCCGCCAGCGCGGACGAGGATGTCGATACCTTCCTGCGACAAGACCGTTCGCTCGAATGTCAGGTTCTCTACTGGTGGCGCACCGTTGTCGAAACTTCTCAGCGGGTCAGCCGTAACGAGCCATGCAGTTGCAAGCGCCAGCGCCATGAGCGGCAGCAGAAGCCAGACGAGAGTCGCGCGGGATCGCGGCGCCTCGGTCGAAGTCGATGCTGCTTCGTCGAAGGGATGCGCGTCGTTCATGCCACAGCCTCCCGGACATCAAAAAAGCTCATCCAGCCAAGTTCGGCAAATTCCGACTGATGCGCGTGGAACATGTAGAGTCCCGGCTCATGGTCCGCAAACGAGAACTCGAGAATGCCGCGCTGGGCCTGGCACTGCATGACCGTATCGACCGTGCGAAGGCTTGGCGTCAGCGTCGTTCCGTGGTCGTAGTAGTCGAAAAAATTCGCATGAAGGTGGAGGGAATTGATCGGATCGAATTCGACGGCATTCAGGAGATAGACCCGCACCGGCTTGTCGCGCCGTATCGCAATCGGCCGTTTCATGTAGGCATGCGCGACGGTGTTGACGGCATAGACCTCATTCTCGTCGTCGAAATTGGTATCGAAGCCGTTCATTACCATCGCGAGTTCCTGCCACTCGGCATTCTCTCGCGTGCCTAGCAGGCGAGACCGGGCGACATCAGCGTGCTCCGGGTGAAGCGTGGGGTCGGGGTCGATGACGAAGAGCCCGTAGAGCCCCTTGTGGATATGGCGTTTCAGCGGTAGCGCGTGACAGTGGTAAAGATGACAGCCAAACGGCGTCGCATCGAATTCGTAGACAAACTCTTCGCCCGGTCCGATCACGCCGGCGCCGGGAATGCCGTCCATGCGCGCGGAATGAATGTTGTGACAATGGATCGAGTGAGGGTGCGAGCCGAAATTGCGGAAAACGATCTTCAACTTCTCGCCTTCGGTCGCTCTGAGCGCCGGCCCAGGTACCCGGCCGTTGTAGGTCCAGGCCGGAAATATGACGCCAGGGGCAATCTCAATCTCCTTGTCGACGGCATCGATCTCGAAGGTGCGCAAGACCCGCCCGTCGGGGAGGCGGGAGACAGTGCCGACTTCCCAGTCGGTCAGCATCTTCATAGTGTCGAAGCCGTTGCGTTCCTCATCGACCTTGCCGACGGTCATCATCGCGCCGTGGCTTGAGCCATGACCGGCTGAGCCCATTCCGGCACGCACGGTGCTGCCGGGATGTTCGGTTCGGGAGGATTGCTGAGCGGCGCCGGTGGCTGCTACGGCCGATCCCCCAGCCGCCAGAATCCCAGCGCCCAGCATGCCGCGCCTGCTCAATTTTACCCTCAACCAATCGGTGATCTCGCCCATCTGTCATTCCTGCAAATGCAAACGATTTGCAATTTAGCATCGCAGCTGTCCCGGTGCAAGGCGCGGGTCACGGCCCGGAAGAGACCCTGGTTGAATCGGGAGATCGAGATGTTATTTCGGACGGACTTGGCCTCAGAGCGAAAACGAGAACAGGAGATGCGAGCGCATGCAATGTCCCGTTGACAATGAAATACTCGTCATGCCCTAACGCAGCGGTGTTGAGATCGATTTTGCCCGAAGTGCCGCGGCGTATGGCTTGACGGTGGCGAGTTGGACAACATCATGGAGTGATCGGCGACACAGTCGGCTTCTTTACCAAGCCGGGGGCGCCCCGCTGCAGGGGCACGGCGGCAAGCCGCATCGCAAAAGGAATCGTTCCTGAGCGAGTTGTTCGACTTTTGACGATCATGCCGACGCGGTTCTCGCTGCCGCGAGCAGCCAGTCGATCCGCAGGTGCGCCGGTAACGACACACAGCCGGACAAAGGGTTGGATCAGCAGAATAAGGAGCACCCAGATTGGACGCGACCGCCCGGCTAGTGCCTACCGACAACAGAATGGCTCAGTCTCTGCGAGCCTACTCGGCAGCCGCTTCCTTCTCGCCGGGCCCGAACCAGCGCATCTCAGAACACGTAAGAAGTCCCGCCAGCGACGTTCCCCATTCCATCCATTTGCTGTCGCCGACGACGGCGATACGGCGAAAGTCGTTGCGGTGGGTCGTGTCCATCTTCATGTCCTCGCGAAGCGCGGCGAGCCCCTCGTAACCTTCGAATCCTGTGAGATCGACGACAAGGCCGGGCTTGGCTTCCGCCTGCAGCCGCTCATGCAGCAGCGCGTGCATCCGTTTCAGGTCGTCTTCGGTCAGCTTGCCTTCGCAGGCAATCCCCACGACGTCATCCTGCGCTGTCAGCGTTTCGGTGAACATGGTCGTTCTCCTTTCCCACCGCCCCGTCATGTCCGTAGAGATCGGCGTCACTGTGTGCGGAATCGACGTGCTCGAACTCCAAGCTGGAATGGGTGATGCCGAAGCCGTTCTTCAAGCGCTCCTTGATGTCGGCCTTGACAGATTCAATGCGCTTCCAGCCATTCGCTGCCAGGACCACGTGGCAGTCAAGCGCCGCCTCGTGCTCCTGCATCTGCCAGAGATGCACGTGATGAACGTCTCGGACCCCGGCGACGTTTCGCATCGATTCGATCACGGCGTCGCTGTCGATATCCGGCGGGCTCCCCAGCATCAGCGTCCGGATTGGGCCACCGATCTCGCTGAAGGCGAGATACAAGATGTAGAGCGCGATACCAATTGTGATCGCCGGGTCGACCCAGCGCATGTCGTAAAGGATTATGAGGGTGCCGCCGACAACTACGGCAACCGATGCTAGCGCGTCCGACAGGTTGTGCAGGAAGAGCGCGCGTATGTTTATACTGCCTTTCTGCATCGACCAGGTGAGCAGGGCCGTCAGCGTGTCCACCGCGAGCGCAACGCTGCCGAGAATCACAACAGTCCAGCCCTGGACCTCGGGCGGATCGATCATCCGCATGCCGCCTTCATAGATCAGGTAGACGCCGACGAGGATCAGCGTGGTATAGTTGATCAGCGCGGCAACTATCTCGATCCGGCCATAACCGAAGGTCATGCGTTTGTCGGTCGGGCGGCGCGCAATCTTGCGTGCCACAAAGGCGATGACCAGCGAGGCCATGTCGGAGAAGTTGTGCAGCGCATCGGCGATCAGCGCGAGGCTGCCAGCCAGGATGCCGCCGACGATCTGCGCGACGGTCAGAAGGCCATTCGCCCAAATGGCCACGGAGACCCGCCGGTCCCCCGATTTCGGATCTATGTGGGCGTGGCCGTGATCATGAGGCATAGATCATGTGATCCTTCAACGTGGAAATTCCTGCGGTGCCTCCCCTGGCAAGCCGTCTTTGCCGAGGAGGAAGCCGAGTCCGGCGGATACGAGCGCGAAAAGCGCAAAGCCGCAGACGAAGGCGAGCGTAGAGCTTCGCGTATCTCCCGCGGCCTCGTGCGCTTCGTCCAGCATATCCTCCACAGCGGCGACCGTCAGCAGGCCGGCGACGAAGCTCAGGGCGACGTACTTGGCGGCGTCGGGCGCGTTCCGCAGAAGGAACCAGGCAATCAGGGCTGCCCCCAGGCAATAGAGGGAAAGGAGAGCGAGACGAAAATTCTCCTGCCCCGGGACACCTTCTTCTCCCTCAAATTCGCCACCACCGAATAGCCCTCGGGAAAATCCGCCAGCACCTGCCCGGCAGCTAGGACGATGGCGAGCGACGTCGCGACCGCCGAGCCCGATCCAATCATCAACCCGTCCCCCGAAAGGTCGACTGCGACGGCGACATAGATCATCCACATTGGGCTGCCGCCGCGGCCGTCTCCCGACGTCACCCGTTCGATTAATAATGTCTCGGCTCCAACATAGGCCGCGCCTCCTGCGGCGAAGGAGACTGCGATCCACCAGCCGGCAAGATTGTCGAGCGCCTCGGGCATCAGTTCGATGGCGACGACGCCGATGACGATGCCAGAGGCCGCGTGTAGCGCGAGGTTGAGAAGACGCGGCGTCGTGCGGGCGAACTCTGCCACCATTCCCCCGGCTAAGTTGCCCAGTCCCGGAAGCAGAGCGAGACCTATAACCGGCCACAGATTGTTCACTCCCGCTCCTTTGACATGACATTTCCATATTTGTTGCAGGCATCACGTGAAACCGCCGCCGCCAAAGCTTGCCTAGTAAATCCAACGCCGAGCACAACACTCTTGTTCCCCAAGCCAAATTTTCTGTGCCGGTCGCGGAATAGCGCGAGGCGAATTGCCTTTGCGATGCGGTGAATGGATGCACATGGACCCCTTGCGACCGCCGATCAGCAGGAGATGAGGGCCAATCCATCCGCTGCGGGGGCGAGGCAGATTGCACTCCGAACTGTGGCCCATCTGCAATGGTCAGCCGCCCTTTGCGTTGTTAAGGTATTGGTAACGAATCGGGCGAAGGGGTGGAAACGATGCCGAGCAAGAGATTGCTGGGAATCCTCGCTACATTCTTGGGTATAGCCTCTTCAGGGCCGGCGTCGGCGCATCCGAGCCAAATGGTGACAGGAGGCCAGACGTCGCAGCCGATCGGACACTATGAGCTATGCAAGCGCATGCCGAAGGAGTGCTCGGTACGATCGAATGATGTCAGTCCCGTGGCGTGGAGCAATGATTTTCGGCAACGCCTCGCCGATCTATCAGGGTCGATCAACAAGGCAATCAAGCCGATGTATGACAGCGACGTCTACGGCAAGGACGAATTCTGGACCTATCCGACCGACAGGGGTGATTGCGAGGACTATGCGCTCCAAAAGCGCCGTGTCCTGATGAATGAGGGCGTTTCGCCCGCAAACCTCCTGCTCACGGTTCTCAAGAAATCCAACGGAGAGGGGCATGCCGTCCTCACCGTCAGAACGGAAGTCGGCGATTACATCCTGGACAATCTTACCGATGACATTCTCCCCTGGGACGAGACCGGCTACCTGTTCTTGAAGAGGCAGGCGACATATCACACCGGACGGTGGGTAAGCATCCGCGACGGCGATGCACCGCTGGTGGGCGCACTGCATTGATCCGCCGCTGTATCCCCGGCCGCACCCTAGTGGCGGGGATTGGCGCGAGATTGTCCGACCAATCCGCAACGCATGGGACGCCCGAAGCTGTCGCTCGTTGCCATGTACTCATTGGCAGCGACGGCAGTTCTTAGCTTTCCATTGAAAGTCAGCCGTGCCATACAGCCCTTGAATCTCTAGCCCCAATAGGGGCTACACCCTCCGTCAATGCACAAGTCTGCATTTGTGCTGGCTTCCAGCGCAGGGAACGCCCCTGCGCCATTTGCGGGGTGTCGAAATGCTCACCATTATCTTCTTCATCACCGTCACATCCGCAGCGCTTCTGGATGCGCTGTGTTCTGGTCCATCGCGAAACCGGCCCAGCGTGTGTGGCCGCCTCCCTCCAGGCAGGCGGGATGGCAGTTCTGGCTGGTGTGGGTGCTGATCGGCTTGTTGATCATCGGAACGCTTTACATCGGTATCGTCGACTACGGCAGTCTAGGACTGGCTGCATTGCACTGGCGCGTTGCCGGCGGCGTCTTGCTGGTTCTGGGCAATGGGCTGGCCTGGTGGGGTGTTGCCGCCCTCGGTGCGAGGCCGACCACCGGACTGGCCGGCGAACTCGTGACAGGCGGCCCCTACCGGTTCCCACGCAATCCCCAATACATCGGCGACATCCTCATCATCGCCGGCTTCGTGCTTGCGTCTAATTCCTTGCTCGCATTGTGGCCGGCGCTTTTGGCGATGATCCGCGCATTCATCGCGCCGTTTGCCGAGAAACCCTGGCTTGAAGCGCGGCTTGGCGACGCCTACTCCGACCATAAGCAGCGCGTTCGACGCTTCATCTGAGACCGCTTGAAAACTTCGCATTGGGTCTTGAACCTGCAGTTGCTAGAGGTCCTATCTTGGAAGGACCAATCAGAGCCGACCGCGGAACGGTGAAACGCAACCTCAGCCGACGCGGGACAGGAGACAACGATGCTGACCGAAAAAGAACACGACCACGAACGTTCTCAGGGGCACGAGTGCAGGCGTTCTCACCCGCATGTGCATTCCCACGATCACGGAAATCGCGTGTGCTGCGGGCCCGATGCGCCAGAGGGTCCAGTGGTTACCGCCGGGCGCAGCTTTCAGGTCAACGGTCTCGACTGCGCCGAGGAAGTGGCAATCCTGAACCGGGTGGTGGGGCCGGTGGTCGGCGGAGAGCAACATCTAGCCTTCGACGTGATCAACGGCCGCATGACGGTTCTGGACTCCGCTGGAACCGTCTCGGACGAGAAGATCATCAAAGCGGTTGCGGGAACCGGGATGGGCGCGCGACCTTGGAACGCCGACAATGCCGAGGCCGACCGCGCCGTGCAGCTAAGAAAACAGGCGCGGTTCACCGCGGTCAGTGGTGGCTTCTGGGCGGCAGGGTTCCTGTATCACGTTGTGGAGACCGGGCTGGGCGGTGCGCTGGGGCTGTTCGCGGGCCACGGCGAGGTGGCGATGCCGCTGGTCGAAGCAGGTCTGTTCGGCCTCGCTATCATATTCGGCGTCTGGCTGGTGGCGTCCAAGGCGTGGTCCTCGGCGCGGCGTCTGTCGCCGGACATGAACTTGCTGATGGTCATTGCCGTCGCCGGCGCCGTCGGCCTGGGCGAATATTTCGAGGCCGCGACCGTCGCCTTCTTCTTTGCACTGTCGCTCTATCTCGAAAGCTGGAGCGTGGGGCGCGCGCGCAACGCCGTCGCGGCGCTTCTCGATCTGGCGCCGGCCACGGCGCGGGTGATCCGCAGCGACGGCACTGAGGCGGACGTGCCCGCGGCCGAGGTCGTCGTGGGCGACCGATTCGTAGTGCGCGGTGGCGACCGCATCCCGCTCGACGGCGAGGTGACGGAAGGGGCGGGTGCAGTCGATCAGGCCCCGATTACCGGCGAAAGCGCTCTGGTCCCCAAGGAGGCGGGTGACGAGGTTTATGCCGGTACCATCAACGGCGAGGGCACGCTGACCGTGCGTGCTACCAAACCCGCATCGGACAGCACGCTGGCAAAGATCATCCGCATGGTCGGCGACGCGCATTCGCGCCGGGCACCGGTGGAGCAGTGGGTGTCGAAATTTGCTCGCATCTATACGCCGATAGTGATGGTAGCCGCCGTCGCCATCGCGCTGCTGCTGCCGCTCCTTCTCGGCGGCGCCTGGAACTACTGGTTCTACAACGCGCTCGTGCTGCTGGTCATCGCCTGCCCGTGCGCGCTGGTGATCTCGACGCCGGTCTCCATCGTGGCAGCGCTCACCGCCTCGGCGCGGGCCGGCGTGCTGATCAAGGGCGGCGCCTACGTCGAGGCCCCGGGAAGCACCACGGCGCTGGCACTCGACAAGACTGGCACGATCACCGAAGGCAAGCCTGAAGTGGCCGCCGTGCATCCGCTGGGCGGCACGTCGGAAGCCGACCTGGTGGCCGTTGCCGCGTCGCTCGAGGCACGGTCGTCGCATCCGCTCGCGCAAGCCATCCTCGCCCATGCAGGCAAGGACGTGACCGCCGCCGAGGATACCCGCACCGTGCCGGGCCGTGGCCTCGAAGGCCGATTCCACGGTCGCACCGTCTGGCTCGGGTCTGACCGGTTCGCCACGGAAAAGGGCTTTGGCGCTGCAATCCCCGCAGACCTGCGCAACCGCATCGAGGCGGCGGGCGCCACCATGGTCGTCGTCGGCGACGACTCCGGCGTTCTGGGCCTGCTGGAACTGCGCGACCGAATCCGGCCGGATGCACGCGGCATTGTTGCGCAACTGCACAAGCAGGGAGTGAAGAAGATCGTCATGCTTACCGGCGACAACGAGCGCACCGCCCGCGCCGTAGCCGCCGAGGTTGACCTCGACGAGGTCCGCGCCGAACTATTGCCCGAGGACAAGGTCAGCGCCATCGAGGAACTGGTAGCGACCCACGACATGGTCGCGATGATAGGTGACGGGGTAAACGACGCCCCGGCCATGGCCCGCGCGCACTACGGAATTGCCATGGGTGCTGTTGGTTCGGACGCGGCGATCGAGACGGCGGATATCGCGCTGATGACTGATGACATCGGAAAAGTGCCATGGCTAATCGGCCATTCGCGGCGCACCATGTTCATCATCCACCAAAACATCGGTGTCTCGCTGGCAACCAAGGCTGTCTTCGTCGGTCTGACCGCCTTCGGCATGGCCTCGATGTGGGGCGCGATCGCTGCGGATGTCGGCGTTTCGCTGCTCGTGGTGGCAAACGCGCTACGTCTGCTTCGACCTAGCGCGGAGACGATGTTTACGAGGAAGCGGCTGGGGGGCGCCGTCGATTCTATGGTTGTCGGCCGGATCACGCATGGTCACTAGGAGCGGCGGCGGCCAGATAGATCGCCTATCATGCGACCAAGGGACCTTTGATTTAACGACTCATTAAGGTTAACGACCCAAGGTGCTCGGGAGGGATTCGAAAGGATAGCATGCAGGGGCGCAGCCAAAAACGACGCTTCCGGTCGGGAAACCTCACGAAAGCCGTTTTGGCCCTGATCTGCCTGGTCGTTGGCACGGCGGGAACAGGATCTGCAGTAAATCCGGTAGGGCGCGCTCCCCACATCGTGCCGAACGAATTCGTCTTCGAGGACCAGTCGAACCGTGCTCGGCATGTTTCCGACGAGCCGCACGTGGTACGAGGCGACAAGCGGGACAGGGTGTCTGCTGGAGCGCGTAAACCCCAATTGGCCCAAGTTGCATTGAGCCTTCGGTTAGGATTGGGTCCCCTGGCGGTCAACGCGCAGCGCATGGCGCCGTTTGGCGCGATCGACGCGGAACAATCGACGAAGCGAATGCTTTCTCACAACGCCGAAATGGATCGGCTTGCAGGCGTCCCGGCAAAGCTGGTCGATCTGGTGACCAATGACGGCGCGGATATCTTAGCGACGGCGTACGCGCCAACTGATCCCTTCCACGACCCTTCATCCCCCTTTGATGCGCTACTCGGAACCAAGCGGAATGGACGGTTCGTGCCTCCTGTTGTTGAGGGAGACCACGTATGGATGAAGGACCCTTTGCCGCCGAAGGTCTTCTCTTCCGATGAACAGAAGTGCCTGTCGACCGCCATTTATTTCGAGGCCCGGGGAGAAAGTCTGAAAGGGCAGGCGGCGGTAGCACAAGTGATCCTGAACAGGGTGCGCAATCCCGCATACCCTAATGAAGTGTGTAAGGTCGTTTATCAGAACGCCAGTTGGCTTAACCGATGCCAGTTTTCGTTCGCTTGTGACGGCGTTCCCGAGCGCATCGTCAACCGTCGTGCCTATCGAACCGCCCGCGAAGTGGCTATGGCCGTGACCGGGGGAAAGATCTTCCTGCGGGACGTTGGCTCATCGACGCACTACAATGCGACCTACGTCAGTCCCGAATGGGCTGATGGGATGGAAGAGATGACGCAAATCGGTAGCCACATCTTTTACCGAACATACAACGGCGGTTGGAGCTGAGTACGGCCCCAACTATCCTTAGCGGTCCAGGCTCATGGAGATCGGGTCGAGGATCGTTTCCCGCAAGTCTGGGCGATCGCCTGCTCAACTGTTCCGTAGTTCTCCAAATCGTCCACTCAACTTTTCAATTCCGAATTCGGCAGAGCAACCGGAACTGAGCGGATCTTTCTCGGGAACCATAGCACCGCGGGAGCGCCGGCTGAACTCGCCACCCGACGCGACGTATTCGCTAAAGGTCTGGCGGGCTGAAAAAGGTCGCACCGCGGATACTTGAACCTAAAGGCACTAGAGGTTGTACGATCCTCTTCGGGTTCCGAGGCGTCAACGAAGGGACTCGCAACTCTGCTGCGTCAAAGCGGCGCGCGTGGTGGTGTCGCGTTGAACGAAATGCTGGAGCGCGAAACGATTGCAAGAGAATGATTATTGAGTTGGACCGATGACACTTTACGCGGCAAGAACATACGCGTGCTCACCCTCAGTGTAACGCTATTGGGGGCCATGACCGGCTTGGTGGCCTACTCGCCCTACCAGATGTTCTGCGACCTGACCGGCTACGGCGGAACGGTACAGCGCGCTGTTGCGAAGCAACCGTCCGTCACAACCACAGACGAAACTGTCAAAGTTCATTTCGACGCCAATGTTGCGCCAGGCCTGCCTTGGGAGTTTCGCCCCGAGCAACGAAGCGTCGAAACCCGCTTCGGGGAGCCGACAAGGGTTTACTACTACGCTGAGAACAAGTCCGACGAAACGATCGTCGCGGCGCGACGTTCAATGTCACCCCGTACCCAACGGCGCCATACTTCTTCAAGATTGAGTGCTTCTGCTTCACGGAAGAAAAACTCGGGCCCGGCGAGAGCGCGAGAATGCCGCTCGTCCTCTACCTCGACGGGCAGATGCTGAAGGACAAGAACGCGAAAATGTTCCGCGAGGTCACGCTTTCCTACACCTTCTTCAGGCAAAAGGATTTATCGAGCGAGGAAATCGACGCTGCTCGCGATCTGAAGGCTGGCTCCGAAGCAACCGACGCAAGGCTGGATGGTGCCCGCTCGGTGGAATTCGAGAATGACGCGCCGAGACGATGAGGAGCAGGGGTTTGAGAGTCGTCTGGGGTTGTCTCGCAGCCGTCGCTTTGACGCTGGCGGTTGCCCTCGGTGCTGCATACGTAATGCGCGGCTCTTCGCCGGGCTTGATGGTCGACCAGCCGAAACAGGAAATCTTTGCCGAGCCGGGTTCAGTCCCCATCGGCGGACAATTTTCACTCGAGGATCATACGGGCGAACCCGTCACCAACGACGACTTCGCCGGAAAGCTGCGCCTCATCTTTTTCGGCTTCACGAACTGTCCCGACATATGTCCGACTACGTTGGCCGAAATCGCGCGAACTATCGAACTGTTGAAGGACGATGCCGATGCCGTGGCATATCTTTTCGTAACCCTCGATCCGGAGCGCGACACGCCAGATGTCATGGCTGAGTATGTGAAGGCATTCGACAGGGGCATCACCGGTCTGACCGGGACGGTTGATCAGGTCGACGCAATGGCGGACACATACCGGGTGGCGTTTGAGAAGATCGGAATGGACGGCGAAGCCTTTCAGGGCAGCGGCGACTACCTAGTAAGCCATCAAGGCAACACATATCTGATGTCGAAATCCGGTGAGTATCTTACACATTTCAGCTACGGCACTGCTCTGGAGGAGATGGCCGGGACGATCCGCGAGGCTATAGCCAGATTCGGCGATGCGGATGGGGAGACATGACCGTGCGCGTGCATCCTATCGGTTTGCTGAGCTTGTTTGTGCTTGCGCTCGCGATTCCGGCGCGGGGACAGGATAAAGCCGCCATCTCGGTCCAGCAGCCGTGGGCGCGCGCCTCCATCTTGGCCTCGCGACCTGCAGCGGCCTATTTGACCATCCTGAACAAAGATGACCGCGCCGCCACTCTCGTTGCGCTGGAGACTCCCGTCGCAGGCCGCGCGGAGGTTCACCGCACGGTCAAGCAAGGCGATGTCATGAAGATAGTGCCGGCGGGACCGATCGAGGTGCCTGCCGGCGGGAGCGTTGGCATGGAGCCGGGCGGGTATCATGTCATGCTCATGGATCTGGAGCGGCCGATTGAGAAGGGAGAGATATTCACGCCTACGCTGCGTTTTGCGAATACATCTCCAATCGCGGTTTCCGTACCGGTTTTAGGACCAGGCGCCAGAGGACCGGAGGACGATTAGGTGGCGGTGATGGAATTTTGGCACACGGTGGCCCGCAGTGGCGGAGCGTGGTTCAAAAAGGCGGGTCCCGGCGCTAGCGGCGGGTCTCGTCTTTGTGCTCCAGCAGACGCCCTCCGAAACTCTGGCGCACAGCTACAAGCTCGACGATATCGCGGTCGGTCACGTCTGGGCATCTCCACCCGAGGAGGGTGCCGGGGGTATCGCGGTGTACGGCCCGATCCTCAATCGTGGCGACAAGAGCGCGCGGCTCGTCGGAGCCTCGAGCCCGGTGGCTGAGGAGGTTCGCTTTCGCATTTCCAAGGACGGCGACGTGGGCTGGCTTGAATACATCGAGTTGCGCCCAAATAAGCCGGTTTCACTTGCCGCTTGGCGAGAACACATCTGGTTGTCCGGAATCCGCGACTCCATCGAGCGAGGCGACAGCTTCGAATTGATCCTGGACTTCGGGGATGCAGGTAAGCTGCCGGTCAAAATCGTGGTTGAAGACGAGGGTGGACATTAGCGCGAACTGTTCACGCGTAACTGCGGTCGACGGGAAATCCGGCGACTAATTGCCTTCGGAAATCAGCTTCACGATGGCGTTAGCGTCGGGGGCGGCGCCCATAATGAGAGCCGAAGCGCGATTGCGCTGCCATGGTCTGCCCACGAAGAACAAGTTCGGGACTGGCGACACGCCGTTCGTGTGGGCGAAGGAGCCGTCCGGGTTCTTTGCGATCGGAATCTGCACCCAATCGCTATCATCGCGGTAGCCAACGGCCCAGATGACGGAGCCAATTTCAGCCTCGCCGCCGTCAGCAAATTTCGCGATCGTTCCCGCAGCTTCAGTGAGACGGGGTTTCAGTCGAACGCCCTTGCGTGCGAGGCTGTCGAGGTTGCGCTCGCGATCGGGAAACGGATCGGTCCGCCGCATCAGCCGCCCGACAGCCGAGTCTGCAGGCGCACGCATGAGCCCAGACCAATGGAGCCACCACCAGATGCTCTTTCCCAGCAGGCGTTCTGGGAACAGCTTGCGCGGCCTCCCCGCCGCAAGCAAGGTCGGGCGACTGGGGACAAGCTCGGCGGCAATGTCACGCCCGCTTGCGCCGTCACCAACGATCAGTACCACCTCGTCGGGCACCGAGGCCGGATCGCGATAGGTCTCGGCAGTCAACTGCGTCACCGCACTCCCGAAGCCTGCGGCTATTTTCGGGACGAGAGGAACCTGAAATCCGCCCGTCGCGACAACGACATGCGTGGCTGCCAGGACCTCGCCACTCTCCAAAGTGGCCTCGAATTCCCCGCTAAGCGATCGCTGCAGCTTGGCAACGCGTGAATTCAGCCGCAACGGCAGATTGAACAGACGCGCATACGCTTCAAGGTAGTCGGCGAACTCGTCGCGAGTCGGATAAAGTTCGCGGTTGCCCGGCATGATCGCTCCCGGCAACGCGCTGAACCGGCGCGGCGTGAACAGCGTCAGCGACGTATATCTCCTTCGCCAGCTGTCTCCGATGCGGTCGTTGCCGTCGACGATAACGAACGGAATGCCCGCCTGGCGTAGGTGGTAACCCGTTGCCAGCCCGGCCTGACCGGCACCGACGACCAGCACGAAAGGAGGCTTTGTCAATCGACAACGACCTTTGCTCCAACAGGGACGCGCTCGAACAGGTCTTCGACATGTTCGTTCAGCATTCGGAAGCACCCGTTGGACACGGCTTTGCCGATCGACGATGGTTCGGTGGTGCCGTGGATGCGGTACAAAGTGTCCTGGCCGTCGCGATAGAGGTATAGCGCGCGTGAACCGAGCGGATTGTTCGGACCGCCCGGGACACCATCCGCATATCGCGCATATTTTCCGGGATTGCGTCTGATCATATCGTCGGTCGGACGCCAGCTGGGCCACTTCGCCTTGCGGCCGATTTCCGCAGTGCCGGAAAAGGCGAGACCTGCCCGGCCGACCCCTATCCCGTAGCGTCGAGCGATATTCTTCGACTCGATCAGATAGAGGAAGCGGTTCGCCGTATCGACCACGATCGTACCGACAGGATAATCCCGTGTAAAGTCGACCTTTTGCGGCAGGAATTGTGGGTCAAGCGCAGGGCCTGTTTCCGGTTGAGCCGCCGCGCCTTGCACAACGGCGAGCAGCGCGAAAGAGGTGAGCAGGAATTGCCTTCGATTGAGCATGATGTCCCCCCTGAATTGCTAGTGAAATGCGGTTAGTGGTCGTGACCGTCGTCCTCAGCTGGCGGCGTCACGTCCGGCACCAGTTTTTCGACTTGGGCTTTTGCCCGAAGCTCCCCGATGATGCGCTGCTGCTCCGCCGCCTGTAGCGATTGACGCATCTGAGGTGCAACGGTCTCGAACTCCGGCGCTGGCTGCTGCCGCCTCTCCTCAACCTTCAGCACATGGAAGCCAAAGGAACTGCGGACCGGCTTAGCAGTGTATTCGCCGTCCTGTAGGTTCGCGACAGCCGCGTCGATCTCTGGAAGCGACTGGCCGGTGGCGACGAAACCCAGATCGCCCCCTTTCGGCTTCGAGACCACGTCCTTGGAATGTTCGCGCGCGAGAGCGGCGAAGTCCTCCCCGCCATTCAGTGCCTCGATGACCGCCGTCGCAGCCTCTTTGGCATCCAGGAGGATGTGCCGAATCCGCGTTTCCTCGACGCGGGGCATACGCGCGATCTGCGCCTCGTAGGCGGTCCTCACAGCCTCTTCCGTTACAGACGCAGTGATCTGTTCGCCGATGAAAGCGGAACGCAGCGTCTGCTCTTCGAGGAAGGCCATTTTCCGCTTGAAGGACTCTTCGCCGGCAATTCCCCGTTCTCGCGCTTCGTTTGCGACGATGCGCAGGTCTATCAGTGCATCGATGAGAACCGACCGCCTTGCATCATCGGGCATGGAGCCCAGTTGCTGCGCGTACATCTCTTCGGCAACCGCCAGCTCCGACGCTGTGATGTCCTGGCCGTCGACACGCGCCACAATCTCCTCCTGCTGAGCAAGGACGGAGGGACTGGCCGTCATGGCCGCAGCGAATACGATTGTTGCAGCAATCATGCCGCGCCATGCGGAGCCGAATCCGGAAATGGTAATCGTCTCGTGCATTTGTCCGCTCCTTATTCGGCAACCAAGAGAGGGTCGATGATTTCACTGAATCGCTCGAGGCTGAGCACGCCCTTGTACATTTCGCCGTTGACGAAGAAGGTCGGTGTTGAGTCGACACCGTATGACTTGCCCGTGTCAGCGATGGCCGTGATCTTGTCCAGCAGGTCTTGATCCTGGAGACAGGCTTCAACCTGCTCACCCTCCATCCCCGTCATACTCATGACCGACTTCAGAGCCGAGGTCGCGTCGGAAACCCGTGCCCAGCGGTCCTGCGAACGATAGAGCAGGTCGAGCGTCGGGTACCAATTGTCCTCGCCGGCGCACCGTGCCAACATGAAACCGGCCGAGGCGCGCGGGTCGAACGGGAACTCGCGTATGATGAATCGGACCTTGCCCGTGTCAACGTACTTGGCCTTGAAATCGGGCCAGACGGTTATATGAAAGTTGCGGCAATGACCGCAGGTCAGGGACGCGTATTCAATGACGGTCACGGGAGAGTCCACATCTCCAAAACTCCTCTCTGGAAGCGGACCGGGCACAAGCAACTGCTGCTGCGTGGGTTGAGCGAATAGCGGAAGCGGACATATGCCGGCGACGGCAAATATGGACGCACCTGCAAGAAAATAACGGCGTTTCATGACATCTCCGATAACTGCGAGCCCGATTTGTAAAACCTCTAGCGGCTAGAGGGGCAAGCGCGTTTCTCTCTAGACAATGGGACGGGCGCCATGGCGAACGATGATGGGCGAGGGGGTGGGCACGCGCTTGTACAAATCTATGATGTCCTGGTTCATGAGGCGCACACAGCCACTCGAAACCGCCTTTCCGATCGTCCAGTATTCGGGCGTGCCGTGGAGGCGGTAGAGCGTGTCTTCACCATCCTGGAAGATATAGAGGGCGCGTGCACCGAGCGGGTTGTTGAGGCCCGGCGCCATTCCGCCGTTCTCCGCGCTGTATTTCTCCAGTTCCGGTTGCCGCGCTATCATCTCGGCCGGGGGCGTCCACGTCGGCCATTCCCGCTTCCATTGGATCACGCCGCCTCCCGACCATTCGAATCCGGCACGTCCCAAACCGACCCCGTAGCGCATGGCCTTGCCTCGGGGCTGGACCAGGTAGAGATAAAAGCGTCGCGTATCGACAACGATGGTGCCTGGCCGTTCGCCGGTGGGGTCGTCGACGAGTTGGCGGTAATAGCGCCTGTTGACCTTCGAAATATCGACCGCAGGTATAGGAAACCTCTCGTTCGGCATCGCCGCATACATTGAAACATAGGACTGGTCCGGCTGCGGCTCCGGTTCGGCCGTTTTCTCGCCATTCGTTGTCGAACAACCTGAAACGACGAGTGCACCTGCGGTACTTGTTATGCCGGCGAGGAAGGCGCGGCGCTTCGGGTCGAAGTGGATGTCTTTGCTGCTTTTCACGATTTTCTGCCCACCATGCGCAGCGGTTTTGCCGCAAGCGCGAACTGTTATCCCGGATGATGACCAGCCTGCGGCGCTCTGGAGGGCCGCGAGACGGGACGTTCATGTGATTTGGGCAAGAAAATCTCGCCCGCCGCTATCGCGTCTATTGCGGCGGCGGGAGGGAAACCTCGACGGGAACGGGCTCGGTAGAAGGGAATACGGCATGCGCACGCAGGCTGCTCACTGTGCGTGATGGGGTCAGAAGAGCTTGTGCCAACCACACACAATGATCTGGACATGCCGAAAGCCGCGGCAGATCTTCATCCGGCGCAACATTCGGTTGCTGCTGCCAATTTCCGACGGTGCCCGCGGCATCGTAATTTCCGGAGACCAACGCCGAATTCCGGCTCGTCTCGCCCGTTTCGATAGTTGACCCAGCGGCCATGACAGGTGCGAGAGCCACGTGCACAAGCACGAACAGAACGAAAAGGATAGTGGACAGCACCCGGAGCATGTCTCCAATTAGAGCAACGGGATGGTTAAGCAAAGGCAAATCAACGTGAGATTGGGTAACCGAGCGGGAAATATGGGTTGAACCTCCAGTAGGATGAGCTTTTACACAAACCTGAATAACGGACAGGAGACCGCTCCTTGGCTGGGACGCAACGCCTCATTGTTGTCGACATCGTTCGGGGCCT
>NZ_JBDQQS010000024.1:0-63316 GCF_039888615.1 Hoeflea sp. CAU 1731
AGGCCCCGAACGATGTCGACAACAATGAGGCGTTGCGTCCCAGCCAAGGAGCGGTCTCCTGTCCGTTATTCAGGTTTGTGTAAAAGCTCATCCTACTGGAGGTTCAACCCATATTTCCCGCTCAGCCGCCCTATCAGGCAATCTTTGTGCGTTCCCGGGTTGTTCCCTTCCTATCGTGGAAAGCGCCGGCACGATCACCGGCGAGATCTGTCACATTCATGCACAGAAAGCAGGCGGACCTCGATTTGACAGCACCCAAACCGATGAAGATCGCCACGGATTCGACAACCTGATCCTGCTGTGCCGACATCACCACCGAATTGTCGACTCACAACCAGAGGCATTTTCGGCAGAGGCGTTGGAAGAACTCAAGAAAATTCGGGAAAAGGAAATGGGTAGGCCCGAACAGGCGACAGACGCGTTCTTCGCAAAGATCCTGCTCGGCGACCTAGGGCGTGGTGACGAATTAACTATTTGAGCCAGATTGCGATAGCGGCAAGTTTGACGAAGCCCATGAAGTTGGCGAGGAGCTTGTCGTATCGGGTTGCAACGCGTCGGAATTGTTTGAGTTTATTGAAGAAGCGCTCGATGCGGTTTCGCTCCTTGTAGAGTTCGGCGTCGTATGGACGTTGAGCCTTGCGATTGCGTTTAGGCGGAATGATCACTTCCATGCCTGTTTCTACGATCCTTGCGACGAGATGATCGGCATCATAGCCCTTGTCGGCCAGCATGGCATCGGCCTCGATGCCCTCGACAAGGTCATGAGCCAAGGCGATATCGTTACGCTGTCCGGGCGTGCCGATCAGGCGTATCGGCAGTCCGAGCGCTTCCGTGGCAGCATGGATTTTCGTGCTCAACCCGCCGCGAGACCGACCCAGGCCCTGGGCATCCGCCCCCCTTTTTCCTTGCGAGCGCCGGCCGCATGCTGATGGGCGCGCACGATGGTGCTGTCGATCATTAGCCACTCGAGGTCGGCTTCACGCGCCAGAACCGACAGCATATCGTCGAGCACGCCCATCTCGATCCAGCGGTAATAGCGCCGTTTCACCGAGCGATAATCACCCAGCCGCTCGGGTAGGTCACGCCAGCGCCCGCCAGACCGGGCCATCCACAACAGCGCATCAAGGAAAAGCCGGTTGTTCGTGCGCGGACCTCGTTTGCCTTTGGTTCCGCCGGGCACAAAGGCCTTGATCCGTTCCCACTGATCATCCCGAAGGGCATCGCAATCCATCACTGACCTCCAAAAGCCAGTTTTGAATCTGATTTGCAGACATTTGGGAAGCCTAAAAACTTAAATCGTCACCACGCCCTAAGGCGCGTTATCGTGAACAAGGACAGCGGCAATGTCATTGTCGACAGTCCTGGAGCGATTCAGGCCCACACCGTCAATCTGAGAACGACACGCAAAGCGCTACATATCCAACCGGCAGCTGGAACGATCGGTGCCGATCAGGAGGCCAGTCGGTATGTCCAGTACCTGATCAGCAGGTATAACTAGTTCGCCAGCGCCGACAGGTCGCGTGCAACAACATTCAGCTATGGCGCCATCTCGAAAAATGTTGAGAAATCTTTCGGAGCGCCTTGGAGGATGCTGGCGATAGAGGACTTTGAGCCCGTTTGTGCATATCTCCAGCAGCGTATCGGCAAGACGCGCATCGCAAAATCGAATCTTTCCAAAGGGGCAAGGTCGTTCACGATCTTCGCCGATTTTGGCAAAAAGTCAGGCGACAAAGGGTGAATGACGTCAACGAACTCGGCCCGGGCGTTTCTCCTGGTCGCCGGATGCAATGCAGGCGTGGGACCGCGGGAAGCGAACAGACAACCCTGCACACAATCATGGAGGTTGGCGAAGTTGGTGAACGAATAGGGACGATCGCGCCGCAGTTCAGCGCGATTTGACCTTCCACCCACCGGAGCGTTTAGGCTTTTCCGCAAAACCAAAGCCAGGGTCTTTCCATGCGCGCAATAACGTACCAGCCCGAATTCAACATCGTCGTATTCTCCTTTCTCCTCCATTTCGTATGGGAGTTCGTCCAGGCACCTACCTATGCCGGGATGATCGAGATGAACCATTGGGACGGCATCAAGCTTTGCATGTCAGCGACATTCGGTGATGTCGGCTTTGCCCTTGTTGCTTTCGGTCTCACAAGCCTGGCAGCGCGGACGCGTCAGTGGTTTCTCCGTCCTGCCGCTTGGCAGTATCTGATGTATCTCGGCATCGGGATCGGCCTGACAGTCGGTTTCGAGTATTACTACACGCAGGTCTCGGTGCGCTGGACCTATTCGGAACTGATGCCTCTGGTGCCACCGTTTGGAACAGGTCTGAGCCCTCTGTTGCAGTGGCTGGTCATTCCAACAGTTGTCTTGTGGATCACGCGAAGACAGATCGTCGGAATCAAGGTCAAGGAAACCGAGCAATGATGGACAACAGTCTGGGAAGCGGCATGATGGGATTTGGTGGCATCGGGATGCTGCTGATCGGCATCCTCGTTGTGTTGGCGATTGCGGCCCTGGTCAAATATCTGATGAAGTGATCGCATTCACGTCGCCATCGACCGATCAACGAGCGCGTCGATTGCGCGCGCTCGTTCCTCGTCATGACATCGGGTCTCCACCTGAATTGTTGTAAAGAAAAATCCGAACTCATCCACGAGCTTTCCTTGTGCAATCGTCAAGACCTCGTCCGAATCAACTTCGGCGCGTTTATCCACCATAACATGTGCCGAGAACACATATTTGCCGCTTGTAAGTGCCCAGGCGTGGACGTGATGAACATTCTTCACACCCGGAATTACCGCGAGAGCGGCCTTGGCTTCGGCAAGCGAAATCTCATCAGGCGTTCCCTCCATGAGAAGATGAATGGCGTCGCGCAGTATCCCCCAGCTGGCCCACAGAAGCACAAACCCGAAGATAATCCCCAACAAGGGATCAATTGCGAGGAAGCCGGTAAATCGGATCACCAGTGCAGCGACAATGATTATTAGACTGCCGACGAATGTCTGTATGATGTGCCAATAGGCACCCCGTACATTCAAATCACTGCCCTGTTGCCGGTACAAAAGATACAGCGAAATGAACTCCGTAACGAGGCCTCCCGCCGCTGCAATCAGCATCGGACCGGTGGGAAGATCGATCGGGTTTCCGAGCCGCATCAGTCCCATGACAATCACAACCAAGGCCATGATCAGAAGAAATGCGCCATTCACGAGCGCGCCGATGATTTCGGCGCGCAACCAGCCGAAGGACTTTTGTTCGTCCGCTGGCCTTTTCGCGATGCGGGCTGCGATGATTGCAACCAGAACGCCTCCGACCGCGGAGAATGTATGAAAGGCGTCGGAGATGACTGCGACCGAGCCGGTCCACAATCCAATGCCGAGCTCCACGATAAAATAGACGCCCGTCAGCCACGCGGAAATCGAGAGCGCCCGGCCGCTTGATGGCATATGACCGGCATGGTTTTCTGACATCGGTTTTACCTCCTCTCAGGTCAGTTCGGAGCTAGGTCACAGTAAACTGCCCCATCATGCCACCATCCTCATGCTCGAGAATGTGGCAGTGATACATGAAGGGCGTTCGATCGCCTGCGGGCTGCGTGAAGCGCATCAGCAATTCGGTTTCGCCATCAATGACGACAGTATCCTTCCACCCACTGCTTTCGGGCAGCGGATCACGACCGTTTTCGCGGACGACCTGAAACGACACGCCATGGACGTGGAAAGGATGGGCCAGCATGGTTGTGCTGACGACCCATTTCTCGGTGTCGCCAAGACGCACGCGTTGGTTGACGACGGCCATCTCGAACGGATCTCCGTTGATGGCAAACCCGCCCATCATGGCTCCTCCCATCATGCCTCCTCCCATGCCCATGTCGAGTGAGAAACGCCTGGTCTTGGCAATTTCAAAATCCGCAAGCGAGGGCGCTTTGCCTCCTATCGTATCGGGGATTTTGTCAACCGCGACCGGGAGGCGTTCATCGACAAGGATTGGCAGGACCTCGAAACGCCGCGCGCCCGTCAAACCATCGAGCATTCCCCGCGCGCGGCCCATCATGCCGCCCATTCCCTGATTGGGATCACCGTCACTCACGAGAGAAACGTCATGCCCGCTCGTGAAATCAACCAAGACCTCAGCCCGCTCACCGGGACCCATTCGCAGAGTTTCAAGTGCGATCGGCCGGGCAAGATACCCGCCATCGGTCGCGATGAGATGCATCGGGCGGGAGTCGCTCAGGCGCAACGAATAAATGCGGGCATTGGAAGCGTTAACAATCCGCAGCCTGACAATTCCTTTCGGTACATGCGCCGCCGTTCCAATCTGGCCGTTGACCAGGATCGTATCTCCGGTCATGCCATGCATGATGTCCATCATCGAATTCGCATAGGCCAGCCCCCCGTCACCGGCAAATCTGCGATCCTGAATGACCAGTGTGAGATCGTCCGTGCCATAGGTTTCTGGCAATCCACGCTCCGCATCGTGGCCATCAACGATGTGGATCACTCCGGCCAAACCGGCATAGACATCCTGTGCCGTTCGCCCGTGTATGTGTGTGTGAAAGAAGGCCGTGCAAGGCGGCTGGTCGATCTGCATATCAGGCGTCCAGTTGGAACCTGGGCCGATCGGCAAATGCGGACCGCCATCGTGTTCGCCAGGTACGAGCAGTCCATGCCAGTGGGAACTGACAGGCCATGACAGGGCGTTGGCGACTTTCGGCTGCAACGGCCCCTTTTGAACGCGAACAACCGGCCCGAGATAAGGCTGGTTGAATCCGATTGTCGGTGTCGCCCTGCCACCGATAAAACTGGTCGTGCCGGACTGTGCGGTCACGTCGAAACGCCCCGATTCGGAGGTATCGAGCAATGGCGGCATTTGAAGCCGAGGGAAGCCGGTTGCCCTGGCAAGGTTCACGGACGGCCGTGCGCCCAAAACGCCGTAGGCGGCGGCGCCAGCGGCCAAAGCCACACCTCCTGCAAGCAGTCCGCGCCGTGTTGTCATTAGCGTCTCCCTTCAACATTTTCTGCCCAACCTGCGTTCATCTCGTGTCCCGCGGTTCCAAGGCGTAGCGCTTGTTCATCTCGTCATGGCCGGCGCGGATTTCATCGGGCCAGGTGCTCTTGATGTAAGACAAGACGGCGACGATCTCCCCATCCGACAGAATGCCCTCGTAAGCGGGCATCGCGGATGTGTAATCCTTCAGATTGGCCGCTTCGGCGACCCCAAGTTTGGTGATCTTGAAGAGCAACTCGTCGGGATGATGCCAAGTGTGTCCTGTTTCATCGTGCGGCGGAGCCGGCATCAAGCCGTCGGGTCCCGGGGAACGCCAATCCTCTGCCTGGCCCTGCAATTCCGCTCCGTGACAGGACGCACAGTTGGCAGTGTAGACCTGTTGGCCGAGCGCCACTTTTTCCTGGTCATCCGGCCTAAGGAGAGCCGCGCTTTCCCCATTACCTCGGCCGACCCCAATCATGGCGACGACGCCGATCGCAAGTAATGCCAGACCGGCAAGGGAAATTATCTTCAATCGTCTCATCGACATGGCTTCACCTAAACGACCACCAGGGAAGACCCGCTGGGGACACGGCTGTAGAGATCGATAATGTCCTGGTTCATCAACCGAACACATCCGCTGGAGACAGCCCTGCCGATGGTCCAGTATTCCGGCGAACCGTGAATCCGGTACAGTGTGTCCTCTCCGTCCTGAAAAATGTAGAGCGCTCTCGCTCCCAGCGGATTATCGAGCCCCGGTGGCATGCCGCCATTGCGTGCGCTCCATTTTTCGAGGTCCGGCTCCCGCGCGATCATTTCCTCGGGCGGAGTCCATTTTGGCCAAGCCTGCTTCCACTGGATGACCCCGCGGCCCGACCACGAAAATCCCGCCCTGCCGAGTCCTACGCCATACCGCATCGCCTTGCCGCCCTCCTGGACCAAATGAAGGTAAAACGTCTGCGTATCGACAATCAGGGCACCGACCGAATGAGGGCCCGAATAGTCGACCTGACGACGCCAGAACCTCTCCGGTACCTTGTTCAGATCGACGGCCGGTATCGGAAAACGCTCTCCGGGCATCGGCCCATACATGGTTGCATACGTGCCTGGAATTCTCGGTGCCGGTTGCGGCTCGAGCACCTGTTCGGGTGTGGTGGTTGTACAGCCGGAAAGGGCAAGCAACGACAGGCTGCCTGCCCCACCCAAGAGTTGCCTGCGATTCATTGCTTGCCGGCCTGGTAAAACAGGGTCGGCGTCTCTCCGGTTTTGCCGGTGAAGGCGAGGACGTCGTATTTCGCCTGTGGATCTTCGCCCATGCCCAAAGAACCCATCGGCATACCCGGCGTGGAAATGCCGCGAATATCCGGTTGTTCAGTCATGAGCTTGCTGATCGCTGCAAGCGGGACGTGTCCCTCGAGAACGTATTTGCGATCGCCTCCGATGGCGGCCGTGTGACAAGCTTCGAGTTTTGCCGGCACGCCTGCCTGCTTCTTGATCGAGGAGAGGTCTTCCATATCCTTTGTTTCAACGGTGTAGCCGGCCTTTTCGACTGCATCGACCCAGACCTGACAGCACCCGCATCAGGGTGTCTTGAAGACGGTGATATGCTTGTCATCGGTTTCGCCTGCATGTGCATGCAGCGTTAGCAGGTTGCCGGCCAACCAGGATGCGGCCGCGATTTTGATCAGTGTTTTCATTTCTGGTCTTGTCCTTTGTGTGTCTGATGGCCGTGACAGGTCCGGCCCATGATCTTGTGCATGACGAGGTGTGCCCCAAGGCAAAAGCCGATTGGCGCCAATGCGCCGAGGCGTTCAGCCCAACCTGCGCCAGCGCCCATGCCCCAAAGCAGCAATCCGGCGCCGCCGACCATCTGAATGCAGCATGCGATCATGATCCAGGTGCCGAATTTCCGCGGTTCGGGAACGCCCGTGACGTCATGTGCTCGAATTCTCGGCACCCCGGAGGAAAGTGCATAGGGCGATGGTTTTTGCGGGTCCTGAGCCATCACAGCACGACCACCTTTGCGCCCACCGGAACCCTTTCATACAGGTCCTCGACATGCGCATTGATCATCCGGATGCAGCCGTTCGAAACGGAGCGCCCGATCGAAGATGGCTGAGTGGTGCCGTGAATCCGATACATCGTGTCACGGCCACTGCGGTACAAATACAGCGCGCGTGAACCAAGCGGATTTCTGGGTCCGCCGGGAACGCCTTTTGCATATCTGGCGTATTTGCCCGGCTCACGCCTGATCATGTTCTTGGTCGGGGTCCAACTTGGCCACTTTGCCTTCCGACCGACGGTGGCCGAGCCCCGAAAAGCCAGACCGGCTCGGCCGACGCCGACCCCATATCGCCTTGCTGTTGTCCGGCTTGTTTGCAGGTAGAGAAAGTGGTTGCCTGGATCGACCACCAGCGTGCCGGGACTGTATCCGGAGAATCGAACAGTCTGCGGTTCGAACCGCGGATCAAGTTTGAAGACGCGTTTGTGTGCCTGTGCCAACGAGGCAGGCAGGAATGCAGACGACAAAGCGCCAAGCATGAAGCTACGTTTGGAAAGCATGGTTTCCCTCTCAAATCCAATTACTCGATGAACGCCATTGATGGCGGGCGAAGTAAGATCAGATAGAGATGGGAGGCCTCATATGGACATATATCACTTCCAGAAGCGTCACGGACTGTGCCGGGATTTCAACCGACGCCAAGACAGGCGAATTTTGCAGGGGTGTGAATTCGGGAAGATAATGGCAATCGGCCGCACAATTGCCTTGGCGGTTATCCATGCCGCTTTTCGACTTCTGACAGCACTTCATCGCGGCCGTCTTGTCAGCGGCCAGAACCTCATGAACCTGACCGGTTACTTTCGTTGATGTCATGTCGGCATGCGATTGGATCACAGCCGGCATCATGGCCCCGAGGACCAGAACCAATATCATCAACGATGGCAAAAGTCTGCGCATTTTAGTAACATAGCGTCGTTTCAGTTAATTTTCTACAATCGTCTGAACTGACTTCGAACCATGTGGTCATGCCTGCCGCCGCGTGTTCCAGCATGTGGCAATGATACAGCCACTTGCCGGGAATTTCTGCGACGAAGGCAACCTCCGTCGTCTGCTCAGGTCCAATCAGGAATGTGTCGCGCCAGGGCTTGCCGTCATCGACGTCGGCTCCGGATCGGCTGAGAACACGGAAGTGATGACCATGGACATGCATGGCGTGTACCCAGCCTGTCTGATTTATCGTTTCCAGCAGAACCGTTTCGCCGCGCCGAACCGTGAAAAGCGGGGCCTCTGCCAGGTTTGCTATGCCGTTGAATGCCCAGGACTGGCCCGTTTTGCGGAAATCTTCCCCTTCAAGGCGCTTGCCCTTGTGGGTGATGTACACAAAGCCGCCCATGGCGCCACCTTCCATAACGACCTTCACATTCCGGGCGCCCGTCACATCGGGCTCCGGTATCAGGTTTACCGGAATTGAAGGCGCCGACTGCGCTGTACGCGATATCCCGCCGACGATCCCGTCGACCAGGGGGAATGGCTGATCGCCCGAAATCTCTTCGATCGTGAAATCAGCGTCCGGAACAACTAGCAGGTCGATCCGTTGCGCCGGTCCGAGAAGATGCGGGGAATAAGGCAGAACGACGGATTCCGGCAGCGCCTGTCCGTCATAGGCAATTACCTTTCCACCGAACCGATTGGGATCGAGTTCCAGAACACTGCGTTCGAGGCGTTGATCAGTCTAACGCGATAGGCGTCGCCACTGCGCAGCTTCAAGACCGGACGTGACTTGCCATTCACAAGGAGCCAGTTACCGAGACACCCTCCGTGGCTCCAATCCATCAAGGAACCAAAGCTGCCCGTGTCCAGAACGCCAGGCTGGCGCAAGCGCCAGTCATCAATGATGAGGGTGATGTCATGGTCGCGATCAAAGGTGGAGGTTTGCTCCTCCACGATCAACGGGCCATACAAGCCACGCCCGACCTCATTCCAACTCTTGTAGTGCGCGTGATACCAATATGTACCAGAATCCGGCAGCTCGAATTCATAGATGAAACTGTCTCCGGGCTGCACGGGTTCCTGGGTCAAGCCGGACACCCCATCCATCGCATTTTCGATGCGGATCCCGTGCCAGTGGATGGATGTGGGCTTCTCAAGATTGTTGCGAAAGTTGACGCGTATCCGCTCGCACTTTCGGGCCCGGATTTCAGGACCGGGTACAATGTCGTTATAAGCCCAGAGATCTGAGAGCTGCTGCTCGTAAAGTGCTCGCCGGACCGGTCCTGCGATCAGATCAAACTCCTGCGTACCCCTCTTTGCCACAGCAAGACCGGGCAGGATGCCTGCAGACACGAGCACCCCGGTTCCCGCCAGGAAATTGTGTCTGTCAATCATTCTCCCGCTCCAGCAGAAAGGTTGCGATTGCCGTCAGATCGTCCTGACTCGACACGCTCGCCCGACATGACTGCGACCGGCGTATGGCTGCCCCAGAGTTGCCCGTTGAGCGACCACACATAAGGGCTCATCTGGCCGCCCAGTATGACTATAGGCGTCCGGTACACCGACCGATCCGGTAGAGGGTTGAGGGCGCGGAGCCCCAATTCCGCCGTCATGTCCCCGGAATAGGCAGGGTACTCGGCGTCTGCCATTGTTGAGAGGCGCCGTACCTCGGTGCCGCGCGGGGCAAGCACGATACCGGTCCTTTGCGGCGCGCCTTCGCGCAGGGCGAGGATGGGCAATGCCGAGCCGTCTGCTGGCATATCAATCGCGATGTCGAGCCGTTGCCCTTGCGCGAAGCCGAAGCGCGTTCCTTCCATGGGCTCTACGGCATCTCCGTCGACGGCAACCAGCCGACCGACCACCGATCCGAGATCGACCCAGAATGCCGTCATCGACGCCGCGTTGATGGCACGCAGGAGAACGCGTCCACCCCGCTCGACCGCTATCACCTCGGGATCGTCCAGGGTCCGGTCATTGGCGAGATAGGCATCGAATTCGAAGTCGTTGAGATCCATCTCCATTCCGGAGTCGTGGCCCATCCCCGCCATGCCGCCCGACATCGCGTTCGGCATTGGCATGGACATCGGATCGGATTCGTGATGCCCGACGATCCGCCGCGGGAATTCTCCCATGGAGTGGCTTCCTTCCTGCACCTCGCCATGCGGCATCGCGCGGCCGGACGTGATCTCCTCAAGGACCTCTTCGCCGGAGCGGAAGGAAAAGTCATGCAGGAAGAGAACGACCTCCTGCCTGTCAGCAGCCAGATCTTCGGCACTTCGAACAATCAGGGGCGCTGCGAGCTGATCGACCTCCTGGGCCGGGACATGGCTGTGCATCCAGAACGTTCCGGTACGGGGCGCAAAATCAAAGGATCGGCTGCCGCCCGCCGGAATCATCGGGCTCGTGTTCGACACGCCGTCCTGGGCGTTCGGCGGGATCTGACCATACCAGTGCACGATGGTCTCGACATCGAGATCGTTCGTGAGGTCGACACGAAAGCGCTGACCGGGATCGAGGATCAGTCCGGGCCTTCCGGAGCCGTCGACAAGACCCAGGACCGAGGCGGCACGGCCGTCGACTTCGATCGTGCGACGCACGGCGCGCAATGTGAGCGCATTGGCCTTGGTAGAAGCTTGCGCGTACACGGTGCCGGGAAGCGACGCCATGATGCCGGCGGCAGCGCCGGATGCCAGGAAACTGCGACGTGAGAGTGGAGCCATTTTGACACCTTGAGCAAAAACGCGTTCAATTCCGAATTCAGAGGTCCAGCCGCCGCAATCTGAGCGCGTTGGCGATCACCGAGACCGACGACAGCGACATGGCGGCGGCCGCGATCATCGGCGAGAGCAACAGGCCGAAGACGGGGTAGAGCACACCGGCTGCGATCGGCACGCCGGCCGTGTTGTAGACGAAGGCAAAGAACAGGTTCTGCTTGATGTTGCGCAGGGTCGCCTTCGCGAGCTTTCGCGCCCGTACGATGCCGGTGAGATCGCCGCCGAGAAGCGTAAGGCCGGCGCTTTCCACGGCAACATCGGCGCCCGTGCCCATGGCAATGCCGACATCGGCGGCCGCGAGCGCGGGCGCGTCGTTGACGCCGTCGCCCGCCATGGCGACCGAAAGGCCCGCCGCGCGCAATTCGTCGACAAAGGCTTTCTTGCCTTCGGGCAGCACACCGGCGCGCACGTCGTCGATGCCGAGCCTGGCCGCGACCGCCTCGGCGGTACGCTGGTTGTCGCCGGTCGCCATGATGACCCGCAGGCCCTGCGCGTGCAGCGCGCGGATCGCGGCCGCCGTGGTCTCCTTGATCGGATCGGCCACCGCGACGATGCCGCAGAGCCGCCCGTCGACGGCGACGAACATCGCGGTCTTGCCCTCGGTCCGGAGCGCGTCGGCCTGGTCCTCACCGCCGGTGGCATCGCCGCCGATTGCCTGCATGAGCGCGGCATTGCCGAGCGCGACGGAGCGGCCGGCGACCGAGCCGGTGACGCCCTTGCCGGTCACCGCCTCGAAGTCGGTGGCCTTGTCGAGCGTCACGCCGCGCGCGCGGGCGCCCTCGACGATGGCCTCGGCCAGAGGGTGCTCGGAGCCACGCTCCAGCGCCGCGGCGAGGGCCAGGACCTCCTCCTCGGGAATGTCGCCGAGCGCGATCACATCGGTCAGCTTCGGGCGGCCCTCGGTCAGCGTTCCGGTCTTGTCGACGATCAGCGTATCGACACGCGCCATGCGCTCCAGCGCCTCGGCATCCTTGATCAGCACACCGGCCTGCGCGCCGCGTCCCGCCGCCGTGGTGATCGAGATCGGGGTTGCAAGCCCGAGCGCGCAGGGACAGGCGATGATCAGGACAGACACTGCCGCCGCGATTGCGAAGACGAAGGCGGGACTCGGCCCGGCAAAAAGCCAGACGACAAAGGCGAGGATGGCGATGCCGACGACCGTCGGTACGAAGACTTCCGAGACCCGATCGGCCAGGCCTTGAATGGGCGCGCGCGAACGGCGCGCCCCGGCCACCATGTCGACGATCTGCGCAAGCACCGTGTCTGAGCCGACCGCCGTCGCGCGAATCGCCAGCGTGCCGTTCTTGTTGATCGTTCCGCCGGTCACCCGGTCGCCCTCGGTTTTCTCGATGGGGACGGGTTCGCCCGTGATCATACTCTCGTCGATCGAAGACCGGCCCTCGGCCACTTCGCCGTCGACCGGCACGCTGTCGCCGGGGCGTACGCGTAGCAGGTCGCCTTCGACAATGTTCTCCAGCGGCGCGTCATATTCGGAGCCGTCGGACAGGATGCGTCGCGCGGTCTTGGGCGCAAGGTCCATCAGCGCCCGGATGGCGTCGCCGGTGCGCTCGCGGGCGCGCAACTCCAGCACCTGACCGACGAAGATCAGCGCGATGATGACGACCGCGGCCTCGTAGTAGGTGCCGACCATGCCCCCCATCCGGTACTGCTCGGGAAAGACGCCGGGCAGGAAGGTCGCAACGAGGGAGTAGAGATAGGCCGCGCCGACACCGAGCGATATGAGCGTCCACATGTTGGGCGATCGGTTCTTTACGGAGTCCCAGCCGCGCTGGAAAAACGGCAGCGCCGCCCACAGCACGATCGGCGTGGCGAGGAGAAACTCTAAGTAGATCGCGATCTGATGGCCGATCCAGTCGCGGACGGGAAGACCGACCAGTTCACCCATCGTCAGGATCACCAGGGGCACCGCAGCGGCGGCGCTGATCCACATCCGCCGCGTGAAATCGGTCAGTTCCTCGCTTGGCTCGTCGGACGGCACCATCGGCTCGAGCGCCATGCCGCATTTCGGGCAGGCGCCGGGTTCGTCACGCACGATCTCCGGATGCATGGGACAGGTCCACTGCGTGCCCTGCGGCGCACGCTTGCCGACCTTCGCCGCGTTGCCCGAGGCGTAAAAATACGGATCGGCATCGAACTTCGTCCGGCAGCCATCGGAGCAAAAGTAGAAGGCGTCACGCCCGAAGTCGCGCGTGCGCGCCTCCGGCTTGATCGTCACCGTCATCCCGCAAACGGGATCGGTTGCCGTTTCGCCGGCTTTCGGATTCGGGTGATCATGGCCGGCATGACCGTGGCCATCGTGATTGTGCGACGTTTGGTCGTGATGCTGGTGAGAATGCTGCGCCATTTCGAATGCTTCCTGACTGACTTGGCGCACAAGGTAGAGCTTCCAGTAACTGGAAGGTCAAGAGCCTGATTGTCCTTTTATCTTCCAGCTCAGCCCGAATGATGCATGTGACCGGTCGACGGCGGACGAAGCCGCAGGAATACCGCCTCGAAGGCAAAGACGACGGCAATCCCGCCGACGGCAATGACGACGATCGCCGGGTCCGCCTGCCACTTCATCAGTCCGAAGGCCGCGAGCACCACCGCGTCGAGCGTGATCGCCGTCAGCAGGATCCATGACCGGGCGCCGATGTCATGCCTGAGGTTCCGGTACACACCCCAGTGGATGACCATGTCCATCACCAAATAGAAGAACGCGCCGAGCGAGGCGATCCGGCTGAGATCGAAGAAGATGGTCAGAAGACTGGCGATCACCACAGTGTAGACGAGCGTATGATCACGGATCGCCCCTGGCATACCGAAATGGCTGTGCGGCACGAGCTTCATGTCGGTCAGCATAGCCAGCATGCGCGAGACCGCGAAAACGCTGGCGATCAGGCCGGACGCCGTAGCAATCAGGGCCAGAGCCACCGTCAGATAGAAACCAACCTGCCCGAAGGCCGGCGCCGCCGCCTCGGCCAGCGCATAATCCTTGGCGGCGATGATACGATCGAGCGGCAGGCTAGAGCCGACCGCGAAAGCCACAAGGAGATAGACGACGACGCAGATCGCGATCGAGACCACGATGGCGCGGCCGACATTGCGGTGCGGCTCGGTGATCTCGGCGCCGCTGTTGGTGATCGTCGTAAACCCCTTGAAGGCGAGGATAGCGAGCGCAGCTGAAGCCAGAAACCCTCCCGCCCCGGTCTCGCCGCCCGTCGCCTCGAAGGAAAAACCACCGGCCCAAAGCGCCGCAACGCCGAACAATGCGATCCCGAAAACCTTCAGGAACGCCATCACAATAGACAGCAACCCGACCGACCGGTTTCCCGACACGTTCACAAGCCAGGCGAAGACGATGACGGCAACGCCGATCACCGGCACCAGCCAGCCTGTGGGCTCAATCCCCAATCCCCGCAGCGCATAGGCGGCGAAGGTTCGCGCGACGAGGCTCTCGTTGATTACCATCGACAGCGCCATCAAAAGCGCCGCGCCTGCCGCGACGGTCGTCGGCCCGTAGGCCTTGACCAGGATCATGCCGATGCCACCGGCCGAGGGATAGGCGTTCGACATTTTGACATAGGTGTAGGCGCTGAAGGCCGTGACGATGGCGCCGGCGATAAAGGAGAGCGGAAACAGAGGTCCGGCCAATTCCGCCATCTGCCCGGTCAGAGCGAGGATCCCCGCCCCGATCATGACCCCGGTGCCCATGGCGATGGCGCCAGGCAAAGTAATGCTGTCTTTTTTGTAGTCCGTCATGATCGTCCGCTCGAAATCGCCGTTCCCAGTGTCGGCGAGTGACGCCGAGTCGCTGATCTATTTAAAGGTTCCAGCAACTGGAGGGTCAAGGGTCGGCGGATGGATCAGATCAGGAAGGCCTTGAGCGGCATCCAGATGCCCATGGCCATCATCATGAGGCTTTCGGTCAGGGAGACGAAGCCGAGCGGCACCGACGAGCTGCCCCCAACACAGGCGCATTTAAGCTCGCGCTTGTCGATGTAGACCGCCTTGATGATGCTGACCGCCCCGACCGTGCCGATGAACAGCGCCACCGGCGCCGATATCCAGGCGAGGATGCCGGCCGTCATCAGGATACCGGCCAGCGCCTCGCCAAACGGATAGATCGTGCCATAGGGCACCCACCGGCGCGCCAGCAGGTCGTAGTTCAGGAACATGGTCGAGAAGCTCTCGACATCCTGCAACTTCTGGATCGCCAAAATGGTCATCGACAGCGAGATGAACCACTCAAGCGCCCGCAGCGTCAGCACCGTGCCGTATTGGTTCCAGGACAACCCCAGCGCCAGCAGGGCGGCTACCGCGAAAATGGCGATAACCGGCTTATAGGAGGTGTCGCTTTGCGCCTCCGGCGGCGGATCGATCTCGAAATAGACCCGCAGATCGTCGTAACCACCGACCCGTTCGCCACCGATGAAGGTCTGCGGCGTCGTATCCACACCTTGGTCCTCCATAAAGGCGTCGGTCTCTTCGCGCGTGGTCAAGTGATGGTCCTCAACCTCAAAGCCCCGACGCTCGAGAAGATCCTTCGACTTCAGGCCGTAGGGGCAGAGGTGATCGGGCATCACCATGCGATAGAGTTGCGCGGTCCGGGTTCCATGCTTCGCCATCACCGCCTCCTAGGAGCCCGCGCAGGCGTACTGGCCGCGGAAGCCGGCCTCGTACTCCGCACCGGCCGTCACTACCAGATCGTAAAGATCGCCGCTGTCGGTCTCATGCAGTTCAGCCGAGAGCGGCCCGGCGGTGAACGTGCCCCCTTCGGGGCCGGTTTCGCTTGCGTCGAGGCGAACGAGGTCGCCGCTGATCTTGACCAAAGCAGCCGATCCTTCCGCGCTCTCGCCCGCGACCAGCACGGGCGGGCTGCCCTCGGTATAGGTGAAGCGGCAGGCTGCGCCATCCGGGAAAACCCGAGCGATCTCGTCCTCGGTCAGGAACTCCGGATCGACCTTGGAAAGTTCTTCACTGGCGAGCGCTTCATCAGCGCCGACGAGCTCCGCCGGAGTCGTCGCCGCGCGCTGCGTGGCCTTCCCGTTGGCGTCGATGTCGGCGATCAGATAGCGCATCTCGGCGATCTCCTTGTCCTGAGCGTAGATGATGTCGTCGGCCAGCGTCCGCACCCGCGCATCGGTGATGTTGGCGCGGCTCGACGTCATGATCGCAATCGAATGATGCGGGATCATCGCGCTCATGTAGCTGCGGTCCTCGACGGTCACCTGGCTGCGAACCAGCCATAGTGCAGCAGCGAAGACGACAACCGAACCGGCGAAAATGGCAATGTTCGCATTACGGTTCGTGTACATGCCGAGCATGAAGGCGAGCATGATGACCGCCATGGTCGCGCCCATCACGAGCGCCATGTAGGCCCTCGTCTCCGACCACAATACGTGGCTGAGAAGATAGGTGTTCAGATACATCAATCCGAACATTACCACCGTCGACGTGGCGATCATTGTGAAGAAACGGCCGTAATGCATGTTTCGCCTCCATGTTTTGTTCGCTTTTCCAATTAACGACCTTCCAGCGCAGGAAGGTTCCAAAGTCGGCAAGGGCCTTGACCTTCCAGCAGCTGGAATCCCTATATTGCCGCGCAACAGGAGGATGCGCCCATGAATATTGGAGACGTCGCCGAAGCAAGCGGCCTGCCCGCCAAGACGATCCGCTACTATGAGGACATAGGTCTCGTTCGGCCGAAGCGCGGCCAGAACGGTTACCGCGCCTTCAGCGAGGCCGACGTGCACAAACTCGCGTTCCTGTCGCGTGCGCGGTCGTTGGGCTTCTCGATTGAGGACTGTCGCTCCCTCATATCGCTCTACGAGGATCGCGATCGTGCAAGCGCCGACGTTAGAAATATCGCCAGCGATCACCTAGACCGGATCACGTCCAAGATCGCAGAGCTTCAATCGCTCCGCCGCACGCTCGAAACGCTGATCCATCGCTGCCACGGCGACGATCGTCCCGATTGCCCCATCCTCGACGATCTTTCGGGAAGCGAGGCGACGCAGTGAACAAGAGAACCGTGGCAGTGGGAGCCATCGTCCTGATCGTGGGCGGTGTCGGAGCCTGGTTCCTGCCCGCGCAGGACGAGCCGGCTCGATCGTCGCAAGCCGGTACGACCGTACGCCTGCCCGATCTGGAAGGCGCTGCCGCCGATGGCGCGGACCTTTTCGCGACCAACTGCGCCGTCTGCCATGGCGAGAACGCCGCCGGCACGGATCAAGGCCCGCCATTCATCCACCGCATCTATGAACCCAACCACCATGCGGACATGGCCTTCCAACTGGCTGTGCAGAACGGCGTGCGCGCCCACCATTGGCGGTTCGGAAATATGCCTCCCGTCGAAGGGATAAGCCAAGACGACGTCGAGAAGATCGTCGCCTATGTGCGCGCGCTGCAGCGGGCAAATGGCATCGAGTAGACAACGGAATGACGAAATGGACATCACAAGAAGAACCTTGCTCTCCGGCCTTGTCGCGACCGCGGCCGCAGCGGCGCTTCCCCGCCCGTTGCATGCGCAGACGGAGGCGGCCGAAACGCTCACGGCGCATGCGGCGACTGCACGCATCGCGCCAGCCGACTATCCGGATACGGCGGTGTGGTCCTACAACGGCGCCATTCCCGGTGCTCCCATCCGGCTTCGCCAGGGAGAGCGTCTGCGGCGGCTGTTCCGCAACGAACTCGACCAGCCTGGAACTGTCCATTGGCACGGGATTCGCCTAGACAACGCGATGGACGGCGTTCCCGACCTCACCCAACCCGTCGTCGCCCCGGGTGACAGCTACCTCTACGACTTCGAGCTTCCGGATGCCGGCACCTACTGGTACCATCCGCATAACAGGGCCTGGGAGCAGATGGCGCGCGGCCTGTCTGGCGCCCTGATTGTGGAAGAAGCAAGCGGTGCGCCGGAGGTTGATCTCGATGAGGTCTTGCTGATCGACGACTGGCGCCTCTCCGAAGACGGGCAGATCGCCGGCGGCTTCGACGACATGCATGACTGGGCCCATGCGGGCCGCATCGGCAACTGGGTGACCGTCAATGGCACGGGCGGCTGGCGCCGCATGGTCGCACGCAATGAGCGGATACGCCTTCGCGTCATCAATGCGGCAAACGCCAGAATTTTCAATATCGCCGCTCAGGGTCTCGAAGGCTGGGTCGTCGCGCTCGACGGCATGCCGCTGGACGCGCCCCGGCGCTTCGACCAAATCACTCTCGCCCCGGCGCAGCGCGCCGATCTCATTGTCGACATGACCGCAACCGTTGACGAGAAGGCCTATCTCGTCGGGCTTGAGGGCAATTCAGGCTATGCACTGGCGACCTTCGATGTCGACGGCGAAGCGCATGCCGAACGGTTGCCTGCACCCAACGCCCTGCCCGCCAATCCGGTGTCTGCTCTCGGTGCGGTCAATGAGGCGCGCCGCATCGAATTGCGAATGGAAGGAGGCGCCATGGGATCAATGCGAGGCGCGACGATGTCCGGCCGTATGATGGGAATGTCCGAACTGGTGAGCGCCGGCAAGGTCTGGGCTTTCAACGGCATGGCGGACATGCCCGATAGTCCTCTTCTCGAAGCCCGCGCGGGAGAGACAGTCAAGGTCGCCATCGTCAATGACACGGCCTGGCCGCACGCCATGCATCTGCACGGGCATCATTTCAGGCAGGTCATGCGCGACGGCACGACAGGTCCGCTGAGGGATACGCTGCTGATGGACCGTGACGAGAGTGTTGAGATTGCCTTCGTCGCCGACAATCCCGGCGATTGGCTGCTTCACTGCCACATGCTGGAACATTCCGCCGGCGGGATGATGACCTGGCTTCGTGTGACATGAGGTAAATCCAACCGCACTCGGCAGCAGCCATCGATCGAAAATCCGAGCAACTCACAAATCATCCGCGATTACTCCTAAGCCGCCGGGCAGGAACGAACCGCCGTTCTCCTGACTTTGCACGCTAAGTGTTTGATCCCAGGGATTGATGGTTCATTCTTGTCATCCGAATCAAAGGAGGCACTATGGGCCAGGTTCTTCATGGGAGCGCCACGACGATAAAGGCGATCCAGTTTTCGGGGATCAGAGCATTATGAACTGACCCCTTAAAGTTGGACGGTTGATTGTCTGTGGTGGTTTAAGGGCTAGTTTCTGTATTGTACAGGGCTCAGCCCTTTGAGTTTCAGCTTGATACGATCATGATTGTAGTAGTGGATATAGTCTTCAATTCCGGCTTGCAGCGCGATGAGACTGTCGAAGCGGTTTTGATAGAAGAACTCGGAGCTAAGGGTTGCGAAGAAGTTCTCCATGGCGGCGTTGTCGAGGCAATTTCCCTTGCGTGACATGCTCTGACTTATGTTGCGCGCGCGCAGGATGCGCTGCCAGGCCGGCATCTGGTAGTGGCATCCCTGGTCGGAATGCAGGATCAGCCGATCATCGTCCTGTAATCGGCCCACGGCTTTGACGAGCATGGTTTCTACGAGTTTGAAGATTGGCCGTCTGGCGGTTTCGAAGGCGATGATCTCGCCGTTGTAAAGATCCATGACAGGGGACAGATTGAGCTTTTGGCCGGCCACGCTGAACTCCGTCACGTCGGTCACCCATTTCTGATTGGCTTTCTCGGCCTTGAACTGCCGCTTGACCAGATCGGGGGCGATGCGCCCCGCCTCGCCCTTGTAGGAGCGATATTTCTTCGGCCTGACGGTCGATCGCAATCCGAGTTCGCCCATCAAATGCTGGACGGTTTTGTGATTGACGGTCTCTCCGGCTGCGCGCAATGCAGCCGTCACCCGGCGATAGCCGTAACGGCCCCTATGCGCCACAAAGATCGACCTGATCCTGCCCTTCAGCTCGGCATGCCGGTCAGGCTGGGTTGAGGCCTTTTGCTGATAGTAGAAGGTGCTGCGAGCCAGTCCTGCAAGCTTCAACAGCCCCGCAAGCGGAAAAATTGGCCTTAACGCCTGGACGACTTGCGCTTTTTGGGCGCTTGTTCCCGCGTTAAGGCTTCCAGCTTTTTTAGGTAGGCATTCTCCATGCGCAGATTGTTCAGTTCCGCCAGGAGTTCCTCGCGGCTCTTGGCCTCGTCGTCCACCGGGCTCTCCGCTCCAGGCGGCTTGCGTGACGTCACCAACTTCCGCGGCCTCCCTTTGCGGCGCGGAGCCAGAGCCGCCAGACCGCCGCGTTCATAACGCGCAGCCAGAACTTGGCGCCTTCGGACTGCTTGATCCAGATGCCCAGGATCTCCTTGGCGCCATCGGGCAGGATGCCGAGTTCGATGTAGACGGCCTTGTTTCGAACAAAGCCTTCGTCCCTGATCTTGACGCGGATGGCTTCGAAGAAGACCAGCGAATAGCAAACATCTAGCGGCCTGTTTTGCCATTCGCCAACTTCCTACAGGACGGCATCGGTGACGGCCGAGATCAGATCGGGTGACACGACGATACCGTAGAGTTCCTCCACGTGTCCACGGATCTCGCGAACCGTCATGCCGCGTGCATACATCGAGATGATTTAGTCGTCGAAATCGGGAAAGCGGCGCTGGTATTTGGCGATCAGCTTCGGATTAAACGTGTCGGAACGATCACGCGGTATGTCCAGGCTGAGCTTCGACGTGCCGGTCAGAACCGATTTCTTCGATAAGCCGTTGCGGCGATTGGTGCGACCATCGCCGCGTTCTTCGTCGAGATGCTCATCCAGTTCAGCGTTCAAAATGCGCTCCGACAGAGCCTTCTTCAAATCGTCGAGCAGGCTGTCCTTCGCAAAAACCTTACCCGGATCGCGTCCCGCCAGAAGCCGATCCAGTAATTCCTTCTCAATGGCCATGTGATGATTCTCCTTTCCATCATCATGGCCTCAAGCACAAAATTCCTGACAGTCCCGTGGCCGCAAGATTAGGACTCACCAAACCCAAGCCATGGTTCAAAATCTTCCCAAGTTTCATCCATTGCGTAGGTTGACGACAAGTAGGGTATGCCGAAGTGCCCAAAAACGATCGAGATCTCATTCTCCGCGTTTTCCTCACCGGATTTTGCGATTGCAGCCATGTAGAGCGCGGACACCAGTCCGCTACGATCAGCGCCAGCTTTGCAATGGATCAAGAGTGGTTTTGGAGCGTTCTCCATCAGTTGGATAAGTTCCGTTGCGCGCGCTTTGGAGAGTCGGTGGCTGGCAGACATCCGGAAATCGAAATGCTCGATACCCAGCTTTTCGGATGACGATACTTCGTTATCGTACCAGGGGGCTCCCTCTTGCGAGCCTCTGAGATTGATGACTGACTTGATGCCATATTTTTGTTTGTACGCGGCCAGGCGTTCAGGCGTGACCTGGGCGGATCGGTAAAGCTGTCCCGAAACGACTGTGTGAAAGTTCCCGGACAATCGCTGCGCGCCCAGGAAGCCTCCACCCGCCAAGAGAAGGACAAAACCTACAACAATCAGCTTCGCTAAAACCTTTTTCATTTCGACCGAATATCCAGCTAGAGTCTCAATTTGCTGGCGCCGGTTTGACCGGCGCCAACGTGACGAGAGAATTCAAAACTCAGTCATCATCTCCGTCGTAGTCACTGTCTTCGGGAATTTGCATGGTCTTTCCCGTCGATGCATCGACATAGACTTTATGCTCGGAACCGTCCTGAGCGATGATCGTCACATCGAAGAGACTATTACCCTCCTCTGCATCGAACTGGACTTCGCCAACCTTTCCCGGCTGGATGGATTGAGCCGCCTTTATGGCGTCGACGGCAGTCAGTTTGGCCGAAAGAAGAGCCTTTGCTTCTTGAACATCATGGGTCACCGTAGAGGTTTCAGCCGTAGCCGCCGTTATAGCGGCGAAGCTGGAAGCTCCGACCAGGACGCAAGTTGCGATGATTGCGGGCTTAATCATGTCTTTTCTCCTTTTCTGAATGACACCGTGTCATTTCATGCGGAGATAGATGGCAATCTCAGTTCGCCGCTTCCTTTCATCCGGGTTACAAATTTGTAAGGTCGCCGAAAGCCTCTAGAAAAGCCGTCACTCCATAACCCGAAGTATCAACGACCATGTCGAAAACCGAACATGGCCATGTCGCCTGCGCTCTGAAAAGGAGATGGATCATGCAAAGCGTAGCATCCGCAGAACCTTCACTCGAGAAGGTTTACAATCGGGTTCCAAAGGTTACGACTGATTTCTGGATAGTCAAATTGCTAGCGGTTACAGTCGGGGAAACTGCAGCGGATCTGCTCAGTGTCGATCTCGGTCTTGGTCTGTCCGCCACGTCGGCCATCATGACTGGCTTCCTCATTGCGATACTGATTATACAGTTCTCGCAGAGGCGTTATGTTCCGGCCATCTACTGGCTTGCGGTGGTTGCAGTGAGCGTTGTCGGCACCTTGCTCACGGACAAGCTTGTCGATGATTTTGGCGTCTCTCTGGAAATCGCCACCATTGCCTTCTCGATAGCGCTGGCTGCAACATTCTACGCCTGGTATTCGGTGGAAAAAACGCTTTCAATCCATACGATATACACTCTTCGGCGAGAAGCTTTCTATTGGCTTGCGATACTGCTTACATTTGCTGTCGGCACAGCAGCAGGCGACCTTGTCGCTGAGAGTTTGGGATTGGGTTATTTTCCCGCAATGTTGCTCTATTTCGGGGTAATCGCCGTGATCGCCGGTAGTTACTATCTGTTCGGAATGAACAGTGTTCTGGCCTTCTGGCTGGCATACATCTTCACCCGGCCGTTGGGCGCGTCTCTGGGCGATTACCTGGCGCAACCGGTGGATGACACAGGTCTGGGATTCGGCACGATCACCACGAGCGCCATATTCCTTGGGCTGATCGTTGTCTTCATAACGTATATGATGCTGTCACGGGACGGTGAGGAAACTGGACACAAAACTTCGACAAGTGACCAGATTTCCACAACCAGAGGAAAATCCTATGCAAAATAATCCTGAAAACTCGAGCGTCGTCAACAAGATCGCAGAGGTCACGATCCTCTTCTGGATCCTGAAGATAATCGCGACGACCCTGGGAGAAACCACTGGTGATTTCATTTCCCAGACATTGAATCTCGGATATGTCGCCGGACTTGGAATCACCGGCGTAGCGCTGGTGTTGATATTAGCTGCGCAGATCCGCGCGGATCGCTTTCATCCCGCTCTTTTCTGGGCTGCGATCGTAGCAACGACAACAGCCGGCACGGAAGTATCCGATCTCATGGACCGGACACTGGGCCTTGGCTACACGTCAGGCTCACTGATCCTTACCGCCGGATTGCTGATAACTTTGGCCGTTTGGTACATGCGTGACGGGAACCTGAAAGTCGATCCGATTAACCGGAAAGACGCAGAGCTGATGTTCTGGATCGCCGTGGTGTTTTCCAACAGTCTCGGAACAGCGTTCGGTGACTACCTCGTCGACGTCGCGGGCCTCGGTTACGTCAATGCCGCATTGGTCTGCACAGGTGTAATCGGCCTTGTGCTGGTACTGCACCATACAAAGGCTATGAACGACGTCATCCTGTTCTGGGTAGCCTTCATATTCACGCGGCCATTCGGCGCGACATTCGGCGATTTCCTCACCAAGCCAATCGCGCATGGTGGCCTCGATCTGGGCACCTACAATGCATCGGCGATCTGTCTGTTGCTGATGGCAGTGCTGATAGTGGCCGCTGTGCGTTATAGGAAGCGGCTGGAAAATCGCTATTGACCTCCAACATATCGCCGGGCTCAATCGAGCCTGGCGGTCAAGTTTCGGAATTATGTCAGTGCGGATATTGATCCTGGAAGATGACTTGAAGACATCGAATTATGTAAAGTCCGGATTTGAAGAAGCCGGTCACGTATGCGATGTGCTGTCGAATGGGCATGACGGATTGTTTCAGGCAGTCCGCGAAAGCTATGACGTTGTCGTTGTCGATCGCATGCTGCCCGGAATGGACGGGATGGCGATCGTCAAGGCGATGAGAGCTGCCGGAAACCAGACACCGGTTATTTTTCTTACTTCAGTCAGCGGCGTGGACGATCGCGTCGAAGGCCTCGAGGCTGGCGCTGACGACTATCTGGTCAAACCATTCGCGTTCTCGGAGCTGTCCGCCCGCGTCAGCGCGCTGACGCGACGCCCGTCGCTCCAGGTCGAGCAAACCGTTCTCAGGGTTCATGATCTAGAGATGGATCTGGTCCGAAGGCGTGTAAAGCGCGCGGGTACGACAATCGAACTCCTGCCAAAGGAATTCACACTCCTGGAAGCGTTGATGCGAGCTGAAGGCCGGGTGCTCACGAGGACGATGCTTCTCGAGAAAGTCTGGGATTTTCATTTTGATCCCGAGACGAGTGTTCTGGAGACCCATGTGAGCCGACTGCGGGGAAAAATCGATCGCCCATTCGATATTCCCTTGCTGCATACAGTTCGCAACACAGGTTACACGCTGCATGCTCCGGAGTAGGTTGAGAAGCAGCGGTTTCAGGCTTGCACTCTATTTTCTCCTGTATGTCCTGGCAGCCGTTGTGATTGCCGGAACCGCCGCGTTCTTCGTTATCCAGGAAGAGTTGTCCCAACGGCATGAGCGGATGGTCGACAGGGAATACACTGTACTGAGCAACATCTACTCAAGAAGCGGCGAGGACGACCTGATAGAAACTCTCGGAGTTTTGACACAGTCGTCGCGTCGGGCTGACTATGTCTACTCGCTGTCCGATCCGGACGGCGGACAGGTGATCGGCAATATTCGTCCTCCATCAGAGAGTCAATCGACCGGCGAAGTCGACTCGCAGGAATTGGGTCTGGACAGGGACTTTCGCTATTTTCTGAAAACAGGAAAAGTCGGTGAATACACGCTGACCGTTGGAAGCAGCGCAGAGGACATCAGCGAAGTTGAGGAAGTTTTCCTTCAGGGAGCCGGCTGGGCCTTCCTTGTGTTGCTTGCGATTTCATTGGCCGGCGGCGTCCTTCTTTCATCCCGGATGAACAGTCGAATACAGGAAATACAGATCGCGATGCTCAAGGTCGCAGATGGTGATTTCCAGACCAAAGTGCCGCTGACCGGAAGCGGAGATGACGTTGACCGTATCGCGGCTTTGATCAACACCACTGTCGAGAAATTGGGGACGGTTGTGGAAATCAACAGGCGCATTACGACAGACATCGCCCACGATCTCAAGACGCCCCTGAACCGCTTGAAGATTAGCGTTGAAAAAGCAATGGAATCGCACCTGCGAGGTCAGGCGAACGATGATGAGCTCTCGGAAATAGAGAAGGATTGTCGGGTCATAATCTCGACTTTCGACGCCCTTCAGAGGATATCGCAGATTGAAGCCGGCGCTCGTCGATCCAGGTTCCGATCTACCGATATTGGCAAAGTCCTGTCCAATGTAGTGGAATTCTACTCAACCCATGCAGAAGTAGCCGGGGGGCATATTGAAGTTGAAATTGAACCGGGTATCCCCTCAGTGAGAGGTGATGACGAGCTGCTTACGCAGCTTTTCGTGAATCTGATAGAAAACTGCCTGAAACATGCCGGCGGCGCGCCGAACATCAAGTGCCGGGTGCGTCACGCGAATGGCTTTGTCACGGCGAACTTGGATGACAACGGACCCGGAATTCCCGAACGTGAAAGAGAGAACGTGTTCAGGAGCATGTATCGGCTTGAGAAGTCTCGGACAAAGCCAGGAGCCGGCCTAGGGTTAAGCCTAGTAAAGGCGATCTGCGACCTTCACGAAGCGAAAATCACACTAAACGAAAGTGATTCGGGCGGTCTTCTGGTGTCTATCTGGCTACCGGTGTAAGTATCGTGGTATATGGCCCAGGTCTCATGCGGTCTAATGTCGATCGCTCCACAATGTCCGTGAATGACGATTCGTCCATTATTGAAAGTACATGTCGATGGTGGCGCTCCTGCAGTGAGCCAATTTTTTACCGCCGGGAGTTGCAATTTTCCGAACTTGTCACGACGGCGGGCTGGTGAGGTGTTTAGATCCTTCCAAGTAGTGTGCTCGTATTATCTGACCAATAGGCGCCCAAGGCAGCACGCGATGGCCCAAGAGGATGGTGCTCCACTTGTATCCGGTTGGAGCCTCGCTCCCCACCATAATCCCGATTCACGGTCGCCAAACGGCTGCTGGCAAGCGCTGTACCAAACTACAACTCGGCGTATGTTTGGTTGCCCTCTCTACGCACGGTATCCGCACTTGCATTCAACTGCTTGTCGGCAGATGAGCTGTCTTAATTGGCGGTTATTTTTGCTCCGTCAGGGATAATGCCATCCTCGATGAACCTTCAAAACGCTACAGCCAGTTTGCGAGTCAACGCAACAATACCAACATTTCCAGATCGGCTTCCGCGTCCTGAGAATGAGACTGGTACCATTGGGTCAACCGGCTTTGTGGTTGATATTTGAGCCAGCACCAGGCCAGTTCGATAAGCATGACACGAGCCTGCTTGTTTCCCGCTTTGCTGATGCTCTGAGCCCTTAAAACTGGATCGTTTTTAATTGGAGTTTTCCGCGGTAATTTTCCTGGCTGGGAGAAGGAGCGGAAGCGATGAAAGCATCGAAGTTTTCGGACGCGCAGAAAGCGTTCATATTGAAACAGGGTGATGATGGCGTGCCTGTTGCTGAGATCTGCCGTAAGGCGGGGATCAGCCCGGCGACGTACTTCAACTGGAAAAAGAAGTATGCGGGTCTGCTGCCTGACGAGATGCGTCGGCTGAAGCAACTGGAAGACGAGAACAATCGGCTCAAGAAGATCGTGGCGGACCTGACGCTGGATCGCGAGATGCTGCAGGATGTCATTCGGCGAAAGCTCTGAGGCCTGCCCGGAAGCGCAAGCTGGTCGACGGAATGCTGGTGGACTGGGGCGTATCAATCAAACGGGCCTGCAAGGTCCTGACGTTCGATACCTCAACCTACCATTACAAGTCCCGACGCACCGGTCAGGCCGGCCTTGAACTGCGGATCAGGGAGATCTGCGAGACGAGGGTGCGCTACGGCTATCGGCGCGTCCATGTGCTGCTTCGCCGTGAGGGCTGGAGGGTCAACATGAAGAAGACGCGCAGGATTTACAAGGAGTTGGGACTGCAGCTCAGGAACAAGCACCCCAAGCGCCGGGTGAAGGCGAAACTGCGAGAGGACCGTCAGGAGGCCGTCGGGCCGAACGATATCTGGGCGATGGATTTTGTGCACGACCAGTTGGCGACAGGTAAGAAACTGCGGATTTTGACGATTGTTGACACGCATTCACGCTATTGCCCGGCAACGGATCCGCGCTTTACCTATCGTGGTGAGGATGTCGTTCAGACTCTCGAGCGGATCTGCAAAAGCAGTGGCTATCCGAAGACAATACGGGTCGACAACGGCAGCGAATTCATCTCCCGCGACCTCGATCTCTGGGCCTACGTGAACAACGTCACATTGGACTTCTCACGGCCTGGAAAGCCCACCGACAACGGCTTCATCGAGGCTTTCAACAGCAAGCTCCGGGCGGAATGTCTGAACGCAAATTGGTTCATGACCCTTGCGGATGCCCGTGAAAAGTTGGAGTTTTGGCGTCGACACTACAATGAGGACCGTCCTCATTCGGCAATCGGATACAACGTCCCGATTGCGCTGCATAATCCCGATGGCGTCACCAGTCCGCCATCGTGAAAGAGCCGGAAAATTCCAACTCCCGGCGGTCCAAACAATGGGCTCACTGCAAACGAGGCCGGACTCTAATCCAATCTGGAGGAAATTACCCGTGGCAGGTCACAGTTAGCCGGAAGGCGCGGAATATATGCAATATCTATTGGATTACGGCGACCGGGGAGCAAAACATCTTGCTGTAATACCCATTTTCCATCCAATTCGTCTATACTCGCAGACTCCAGTAAGGAAGTTGACACTACAAGAGAGGCGTCAATAGACTTAGCGATACCCTCAAGACGCTGAGCAACGTTCACAGCATCTCCGACCACAGTAAATTCGTCTTGAGTGCCACTCTTGAGGACGCCGCCGACAATGAGGCCAAAATGTAGTCCGATGACCGCATCAAAAGCAACTTGTTGCCCAATCAGCCGTCGATGCCTCCAATCGCTGAGCACTTGAATTAGATGCATTGCGCAAGCTAAGGCTTTAGCTGCATCGCCGTCCGAGGGTTTAGGCTGACCAAATACGGCCATTACGCCATCCCCAACGAATTTGTCGATTGTTCCTCCAAACTGAAAAATAACATTTGCCACCAAATCACGATATTCTGCAAGAACCGAGGCAAGCTGGGAAGCCGAGGCACTCTCTGCGTAAGTCGTGAAATCGCGTAGATCAACGAACATGATTGCCGCGTGTCTTCTTTGGAGACTTCGGTGTGCGCTGTCGTTTTCCAAATACGACACTACAAATGGAGAGAAAAAACGCGACAGATTACTTCGGCGCTTCCCAAGCTCTGCAGCTTCCCTTTTGGCCTCTTCCTGTTCAGAAACAAGGATGCAGACAGCCCATCCGGTAAAAGCAAAACTCATTGCCAAGGCCAAATCTACGTTCAAGAATGCAGAAACGAATGTGCCTGCTTGAAGACTTTCATGACGCCATGCCATAATCGCAATCATGGCAACCCATGAAATTGCAACTATACCGCTGTATATGAAAATAAGCCGCCTCTGTAAATTTAATGCAGTATGAATCAACAGAATAAACGCAATAACCAATCCTGTCGCCGTCACGCTATGGTCATCTGTCACTGATGTCGCAAGAATATGTTGATAAAGCACCGCAACAACAAACAGTGCATCTACGACTACCACTAAACTTTTATATTCCCTGTCCGACAATATTAGTGCCGAGACGACGGCATACAATGCACAGGCGAGGACGTAAGATATTGTTACGCCTATATGAATCCAAAAGTCGCCTTGGCCGAGGACAATGTTGAGCGTTAGTGCCAAGATCGCAGTAATGCGCAAAGATGATGTACGCAGTTTGCGCACCGCCCTTTGTTCCTCGTTTGGGAATTTGTTGATGACAAATCCCGTCATGCTGTGAATGCTGAGGTTATTTGCGGTTGTCTGAAAAAACCGCGGTTCTCGTTTGCCAGGACACGAATTGGCATAGGCATCTTCGGCATTCACGCGTTCAAACGGCAATTAGGATATAGAAGCATGGGAATTCGTTATCTCTAGATCTACTGGGAGAATCCTGGTTCATTTTGCCTCTTGAAAGACATGCAATTCAGCGTTCTACCGAAAATGCACGTCCGCGAAAGCTGCAACAGTAAAGTCGGTAAATTCGACACTGAAGCTTATTTCAGTTCCCGAGACTAAATCCTTTCTCAATTCCTGCACTTCTACGACAAGGTGGGAAGTCTCAGCGTCAAAAGTTTCTCCCAATTTGATAGGAACATAGGATACAGATTCATAACCTGATTCTGGCATCCTCATCTTTATCTGGGCGCTGCTCGCAATATCCGTGCTAATTTTCACCAGGTAGAGATTATTGGCTCCTAAATTCGCAACTCTAAATCGGAGACGTGCATTGCCTCCTGATTTTCCAGGCTCAATGACTGCGTTCTCGACCAACACATTGTTCAATTGTTCTGTGGTTATGTCGGCTGAGGCAATACTGGACTGAAACAGAAGAATTGTGGTCCCAACGGCCACACATGCGCCTTTCCATATATCAACAATTGCACCCTTTATTCTTTCGATCATCATCACGCTCCTGTTCTTTGACACTACACCAGGTGGCAGGCGAGATTTCGCCTGCCACTTGAAAATTTTAGCACACTACTTCTTGATCTCGATCACAGTCAGCTTGCCGTTGACACGATCTGCGATGAACTCGATGTCCTGCCCCTCCTCGATCGTGTCCAGCATTCCATCGTCAGCGGTGCGAAAAACCATTGTCATGGCTGGCATATCGAGGTTTTTCAGCTCTTCATGGATGATCGTCACCTTTTTAGCCTTGGCGTCGATTTTCTTGATTTTTCCCTTGGTGTACTCTTCTGCAAGGGATGTGGTTGCGGCTACGATCAGCATTAGAAACGCCAATGCGGCATTAATGATGATTTTCATGTCTTCTTCCTCTCAAGAAAAAAATGTGGCTACTTCGCGGAAACCTTCAGGTCGCCCTTCATTCCTGCGTCGTAGTGACCGGGTATCAGGCAAGCGAACTCAAACTCCCCGGCATTGGAAAACTTCCATATGACTTCGCCGCGCTTGCCTGGCTCGAGACGGATGGAATTCGGGTCGTCGTGTTCCATCTCGGGGAATTTTTCCATGACGGCTTTGTGCTCCATAACGTTGTCATGGTTGTCGAGAACGAACTCATGAACGAGTTCGCCCTTGTTCTTGATGATGAATTGCACGGTCTGACCTTCATCGACGGATATGGACGATGGCTGGAAAACCATCTCACCGTCGTCGGTTTCCTTCATCGTCAAGCTAATTCTCTTGTTGACCATGCTTTTGTTTCCAGGCTCACCGACCGCCATCTTCTCGTGATGATCTTTTGAGCCTTCGCCATCGTCGTGGCCGCCGGAGTGAGAACCGGCGGCGAGTGCGGCGTTTGTCGAGAAGAGTGCAGTCAGCATCAAAATTGTTGTCCGTTTCATTTTAGTCTCCTTGTTTTGGATTGGGTTTACTTGGAACTGAGTTCGATAGGGTTCGGTGTTGTGAGGCGCGTTTTCGCATCGGCCGCCTTCTCGACATTTGGCAATTCGCCAGTCCACTCGTACGCTTGGGTGCCAGGGGGATTTTCATACCAACCGGGGTCGCTGTAATCCCCGGCGGATATGCCCTCGCGCACTTTCACAACGGAAAACATCCCGCCCATCTCAATTGGACCGTACGGTCCCCAACCAGTCATCATTGGCACAGTGTTGTCGGGAAGCGGCATGGCCATCTCCGCCATGTCGGCCATGCCTGTTGTCCCCATCGGCATGTATTCCGGTTGGATGGTCCTGATTTTTCGCGCAAGGGCAGACTTGTCGACGCCGATAAAAGTAGGCACGTCATGACCCATGGCGTTCATCGTGTGGTGAGACTTATGGCAGTGAATCGCCCAGTCTCCCTTATGAACGGCGTCGAACTCGTACGCCCGCATCGCGCCAACCGGAATGTCTATCGAAACTTCTGGCCAACGCGCCTCGGGGCGCACCCATCCCCCGTCCGTGCAGGTCACTTCGAAGTCGTAGCCATGCATGTGAATTGGATGGTTGGTCATGGTCAGATTTCCGACCCTGACACGCACACGATCATTCCTGGAAACAACAAGGGGATCTATGTCCGGAAATATACGACTGTTCCAGGTCCATAGATTGAAATCAGTCATCTCCATTATTTTCGGCACGTAAGATCCGGGATCGATGTCATAAGCGTTCAGCATTATGAGGAAATCCCGGTCGACCGGCATGAAGGAAGGATCCTTGGGATGGATAATGAACATACCCATCATTCCCATGGCCATCTGTACCATCTCGTCGGCGTGCGGGTGGTACATGAATGTCCCGGATTTCACGAGATCGAATTCATAGACATAGGTCTTGCCAGGAGGGATGGCGGGGTGGGACAATCCGCCCACGCCATCCATCCCGGACGGAAGGATCATTCCGTGCCAATGAACTGATGTGTGTTCAGGCAGTTTGTTCGTCACGAAGATGCGTACGCGATCGCCTTCCACGGCTTCTATCGTTGGACCGATGGACTGGCCGTTGTAGCCCCAAAGATATGCGATTGTTCCTTCTGCGAGCTCCCGCTCCACGGGTTCCGCCACCAGATGGAATTCTTTCACGCCGTTGTTCATTCGAAACGGCAATGTCCACCCGTTCAATGTGACCACCGGATTGTAATCGGGTCCCGTTGACGGCATGACGGGAGGTTGCGTCCCGGCGTTGTCCATCAGTGCGGCTTCTGGAAGCCCGGCATTCGTCGATTTCGACCAGGCCGTTGTAGAGACCATGGCGGCGCCTGCCGCGCCCGCGCCCAGCAATTGTCTTCTATTCATCATTTCTGCATCCTTTCCTCAATGACCGCCGCCGCCGGCGTCGGCGACCGATATCGAGCCGCCCCCACCTGCTTCTGCTTCGCCTCCGCCATAAATCGCAGCCGACAGGTCGACGTCGGCCAGCCAGAATTCTTTCTTGGCGTTGACGGAAAGCAGCAGTGTGTTGATCTTGGCTCGTGTATCGGCGAGCAACTCGAAGGTATTGGTTATCATCCCGTTGTATGTGAGGAGGGATTCCTCCTCGACTGTCGTGCGCAAGGGCACAACGGAGTTTCTGTAGTGTCGAGCTATGTCGTAGTTTGATCTATAGGCAGTGTAAGCGGACCTCGCCTCCGAACGGACATTGACCGCCTTCTCGGCAAGCTGGTTGGCGGCTTGCATGTAGGCAAGTTCCGCCTTCCGCATTCTTGCTTTGCCACTGTCAAAAATGGGAATGGCAAAATCGATTTCGAATTGTGGCGTGTACCTCGTCTTCTTGGAAGAACGTTCTTCAAGGCTGTCGCCGTCGAGCTCATACTCGGTCTCGATTTCCCGCTCGGCCTCAATTCCTGCGACAAGCTCGAGATCCGTGACGTAGCGCGTCGCTTCCGTCAGGTTGAAGCTCCTTGCAACGGCTTCAAGTTCAAGTTTTGCGACACGCAAATCGGCGCGGTTGCTCAACGCCTCGGCTTCGATACTATCTCGTTTTTGAACCGCACGGGGCAATTTCGGCAGACTGTCGGGGACAAAGTATTCAACTTTTTCTCCCCATAGGCCCATGAGGCGCGTCAAACGCTCCTTGGCAAGCTTTGCTGCAAGGCGGGCTTCCGCCCTTTGACCGGTCAGTTCTGCATAGAACGCATGCTCCCTCGCCTGGCCTCCCTTGGGCAAAGCACCGCTTTCTCCGAGCTTCTTCGCGAGTTCCGAAGCGGCGTCGGCCGCAGTCTTCGCTTGATTGAGATATGCGACCGTTTCGAACGCGGACACTGCGTCAATCCAGGCGCGTCGAGTATTAGCGGCCAAGGTCAGTGTGTCATTTACCGCCACCGCCTGAGCCTGCCTAAACCTCGCTTCTGCGACATCGACCCGCTTTTTACGGGTCGCAAGCGAAAGCAAGTTGGCCGCGACTACCGCTTCCACCGACCGAAGCACCTCAAGCTCCGGAGCGCCTATTCCAAACAGGCCCACGGAGACAACCGGATTTTCAAACATGGTCTGTTGCCAGGCTTCTGCTGCGCTGACACCCAGATTTGCGTAGGACGCCTGCAGTCCGCGATTGTTCAAAAGCGCGACCTGCACCGCCGTATCGGCGCTGATCGTTTTCTTGTGAACAAGGGAGTGCACCTGGGCATCGAGCTCTTCCGCCTGGCTTCTGTTTTGAATCCAGACCGAACGCTTTCCGCCGGTGGCGATGCGGGTTTCAGTGGTTACGTTGTCAAACCCTGCTTCCACGTCCGAAAAAGAAGCGATCTGTTCACTGGAAACACAGCCGGCAGCAGTCAGACCAACTGCGAAAATTGCAATTACTTTGAACTTCATCCTTCGCCTCCTTTCACAGGAGACTGGCTGTCGTTCTGCTGGCGCCATGGTTTGGGATCTACGGGAAGGCGAGGATTATAGTCGCCAACCGGGTTCACGTACCCGACAACCGGTGTGGCTGTGGTGTCTGACTCTGGAGAATTGTAGGTAAGGACTTGTGGCAACGGCGTACTGGCGCACGCAGCCAAGATAAGCGGTGACAGCACCGCCGGTATTCGAAAGCGCATGAGACTTCCTCTGATCTTCAGTGGCTAATTTGAGCCCGCGCACACTTTGCGCGCGGAATTATCCGCTTCAGAATCGAGGAGGCCGTTCCAAAGGCAGCTTAGGCCTATCAGGCGGGAACAAAACAGGGTTAGGACCGACTTTAGTACGTCCTAAAAATGCACTTTTCGTCGAATTGCTCGGTAAAAGCGTGGGGCTACAGGTCGTCGTACAACAATCGTTGCTCCCAGATCCCGACTGGCCATCCTGTGACACAGTAAGAATCTGACCTATTTCAATAACGTCAGAAGAGTCACCTAAATCGGTCTGGTGCTTCACTTCAGAAGCATACAGTGCATTATGATGGTGAGACTGTGTGCTGGCCATTGCAGCAGGAAAATGTGGCAAAACCACAGCAGTAACAAAGGCTACGGCTACAAGCACGCGAATCAAGCCAATACGCTGTAGTCTCAGTTTTCCCATAGTGGTGGGATATGCTAACATACACCGCATTGCAAGTGGTGTTTTGGTTTTTCGTTCACGTTGAGTTTACAACCTCTTCATCGTCTATTCAAATGGTGTTCGGGAAATGCCGGAGGTGGTTGCATAACCTCGATCCCGTTGTAACGAGGCCCCCATCGCGCCCATATTTCCTGATCGGTCGTGAACTCATGATTATGTCAGAGTTGCTGGAAGCCGCCGCCTTGACCGACCTGGTGGCAGTCGATCTGCGTCGTCGCGAGGTTAAGCCGACCGGTCGCCGAGGGCTCCCTGCCGAGTGCGTTCTGCGGTGTGCCGTGCTGAAGCAATATCGGCAACTCAGCTATGAGGAATTGGCCTTTTATCTGTCCGACTCGATGTCCTTCCGCGCCTTCGCCAGACTACCGGTAAACTAGTTCCCAAGAAGTCGGCCCTGCACAAGACGATCAGCGCCATCCGATCGCAAACGTGGGAAGCCATCAACCGTCATCTGCTCAAGACCGCCGCCACTGACCGGATTGAAACCGGTCGGGTGATACGGCTCGATAGCACGGTGACCCTCTGCCCGATCCACCAACCGACCGACAACAGCCTGTTATGGGACGCCATGCGGCTTATGGTTCGGTTGCTACGGCGTGTGCAAACCGTGCCTGGTGTGCCGAAGATGCACTGGCGCAATCGCAGCCGGCAGGCCAGGAAACACAATCGGGCCATCGAATACAGCCGCGGCCAGACCCGGCGGTTGCACCACTACAAAGTCCTGATCAACGCATGCCGTGCCAGCCGGCAAGATCTTTACCTGGTCGAAACCAGGCTGGCCGGTCTACCTGCCGCCTTCGCCGCAAAAGCTGGTCAGCCTGATCGAATCTCATACCGACATCATCCGCAAGGGCGGCCGCGATGTTTTCTACGGCCACAAGCTCAGACTGACCACTGGTCGCAGCGGTTTGATCCTCGACATGATCATCAAAGATGGCAATCCGGCGGATGCCGAGCGCTTCCTTCCCATTCTCGATCGACATATCGAACTCTACAACAAGCCGCCACGGCAGATCGCCGCCGATGGTGCCTATGCCAGCAACGGCAACCCGCAGCAGGCCAAAAGCAAGGGGGTGCGCGATGTCGCTTTCCACAAGAAACGCGGCTTCGCCATCGAAGACATGGTCAAAAGCGGTTGGGTCTACCGAAAGCTGCGCAATTTCCGCGCCGGGATCGAAGCAGACATCTCCTGCCTCAAGCGCGCCTATGGTCTGGATCGCTGCACCTGGAAAGGGCTTGACCGCTTCAAGGCTTATGTCTGGTCTTCCGTCCTGGCTTACAATCTTGCCCTGATGGCCCGACTCAAATCGGCATAAGCGGCGACAACAATCCGAGTTATCAACCCCGCAAACGATCCCGCACCTCCGATCGTCACCAAAAGCGCACCTGCCGCCAACAGAACGCTCCAAAGCTTCCTGTATTCCATGCAACCATGACTACACGGCTTCAAACCAACATGATTGCAGCACTCAAATCAGTGCTTTGCGGATGGACAACAGCGACGAGGCAATTCTCAAGGCCCAGATGAACAAGAATTCCACGACATTGTCGAGGATACTAGACAAAAAGTTGCCGGAATATGCTACTATAAGGTGAAAAATCGTTATGGAGGGGATATTGGGTTCAATCCTCATAGCGTAAGAAAGGCAGTATGGGTGGGAAATATCGCGATTTCTATGTGCTGGCAGTTCATGTTCACGATCTGATCCTTCGTTTCGGGAGAACGGCGTCTAAATCTGTCAACCTGTCACCTCGCGAACTGGAGTGTTTGCAATGGATCGCGAAGGGCAAGACAGCCTGGGAATGTGCCGCCATCCTAAGAATGTTGCAGCATACCGTTCGCTGCTATCGTGAGAGCGCCAGCAAGAAGCTCAACGCCTCCAGCAACACCCATGCCGTTGCAATCGAATACAGAGCTGGTCTGCCTATCCTGCCGCTGTAAACCCTGCCGATGAGCCGGATTTCCGGGCCGAAGTATTACCGATAACTGGTGTCTCCGTTGTCAATTACCGAACGGAGACCACAATTATAATTTTCACAATCGAAAGCGCCGATCAGGACAAATACTCTGAACTGATCGATGAAATGTTCCGCATGCGTGCGGAAGTCTTTTCCGGCCGATTGGACTGGGAAGTCAGCCTCGAGAACGGGCGCGAAATCGATAGTTTCGATACCGAAGATACGCTTTACCTCCTGACTCTCGATGAACAGTCTGGACAGCTGCGCGGGGCGGTACGACTTTTGCCGACGACCGGCCCCAACATACTAAGGGATATCTTTTCCGTGCTCTTGCCAGGCGGCGCCGTCGAGAGCCCATTGATCTGGGAAAGCTCGCGCTTCGCGGTCAATCCACGTATACTCCAGCCGAAGGACCGGGCCGAAGCAAATCAAACCTTGAATCGAACCACGGTGGAGCTGTAGTAGGGATGGTTAAGACCGCCCAGCGGGCGGGTGTCGAACACATTGTGTCTGCCTTTGACGCGAGAATGGAACGAATTATCAGATCGATCGATGGTTGCTTCGAGCAGCTTGGCGCGCCTGTTAGAATCAGCAGGACTATGACCCATGCTGGTTTGTTCGAAATGAACGACGATATGAGATCGCGACTCGGCGCCGCTGGCAACTTCCAGTTGCTCGTTCTTGCCGATGTTGCGGCGGCGACAACGGATCCAGCCGAACAAATGGTTGTTGTCGAGTAATTCCAATGCAAACCTACAGTTTGTCGATTGGTGTTCGCTGATCCGATGAATTAAACTCGGCCCAGAGGCGGTACGCGCCCCCTGCCGGGCTTTGCAACCCTGACCAGCCGGCCCGTCAGGGGGCTGATCATATGAGCAAGTGGCACCCTTGACGTGTCGCATTTCTATCCGGCTGAAACTGTCGCGTCTCTAACCAGCTTTGACAAGCGTCTCGTCCCTGCAATTGCCATCAAGTCACGGCAGCGAGGTATACACCGAGTGATGCCAGTCATTTTTAGTCGGATATCCTCGCTTACGCGGCGAGTGGCCCTATCCAATCCTGTAAACCCCGCTGAACAGCCGGATTTCGGCAGGAAGCGATGCTCGATACCAGGTTTGTCCGTCGTCAAATTACGAACGGAGAAAACTATGATCATCACTGTCGAGAGCGTCGATCGAGACCAGCATCCCAAACTAATTGATGAAATGTACCGCATGCGTGCGGAAGTCTTTTCAGGGCGGCTCGGCTGGAACGTTACCGTTTCCGACGGTCGTGAAATCGACCGTTTCGATGATGAAAATCCGCTTTATCTGCTTTCCCTTGACGAGGCGTCCGGAGAACTTCGCGGTGCTGTGCGGCTGCTGCCGACGACCGGGCCGAACATGCTGCGCGACGTGTTTCCGTTGTTGATGCCAGGCGGCACCATCGAGAGCCCGTTGATATGGGAAAGCTCACGTTTTGCTGTCAATCCTGGTATTCTGGCCGACCGGGAACGCAGGGATGCCAATCATATCGTCAATCGCGTAACAGTCGAACTGCTATGTGGAATCGTGGAAGTTTGTCAAGCGGCCGGTATGGAGCATGTCGTTTCCGTATTCGACGCGCGGATGGCACGCATTTTCAGGTCGATCGAATGCAGGTTCGAGACGATCGGCAGACCTGTCCGGATCGACAAGTCGATGACCTATGCAGGCCTCTTCGAAATTAGCGATGAGATGCGGGCGAGGCTCGGAATTGCAGGCGCCTTTCCGTCACCAGTTCTTGCGTCTGCGAAGCCGGCCACTGCATGCCGAGGCCTGGTTGCTGTTGTTGTGGACTGATACAACGCTGACCAGGCGATGTACTCACCTTAAAATTGCTCCAAGCAGCCCAGAGATTATGAATCGTCTCTGGGCGTTATTATATGACGCGTCTTTGCCTACGGCATAAGCATCGCAATGGTTTTCAGTCGTCAAAAGCGCATCGTTTTCTGTGAACTTCTTCTGGCGGCTATTTCTGAGTGGTTCTCGACAAATATCGCGATCTAGCACCTTCAGATCCGCCCGTTGTCAAGCATGCAGACTTTGCCAGGTCGCTTCGGCCAATCATCATTCGAGCGCTCAGCCGGAAGCCAGCGAGACACATATACGAAAGGTGTTAGTGGGCTTTCGATTCGGAAGGAATGTTAGGCACATAACCCAAAGCATCAATGACAATGCGGACCAGCTCGTGGTGGATCTTCAGTTTGAGCAAAGCGTGGCGGTACGAATGGCGAAGCTCACGCAAATCGTCCTCTGACGCACATGAAGACTGGCATGCCTCGATCTGGTCAAACAACAATTGCGATCGCTCGAGGTGTTGATGGTTCTCCCGAATGCAATCTGTGACGAGCTTCGACAATTCTTCGGATGTCAGATCTTCGAGAATCATGACAATCGACCGGTCATTGATCTCACCGTCAAAATTGTTTGGCATACATCTTCCCGTGGCTTGAGCCGCGGTGCGCCCCCGCGACAATTAAAGATCTCGACCCCAAGCCGGGGATTGGAAAACCGTCACAGACGGTCCCTGCGACCTTTAGCACCGAGGCACCTGGACATATGTCGCAGGCCCCCGGCCGTTGGCCGAAGGATCCTTGGTGCCGTAACGGCCGGCACCAAACCGCTGTGAAGGGGTTTCCAAGCCCCGAGTCGGCGCGTACCGCCTCGCGACCTTCTATATTGCACCCGACCATGACTTTCCAGCCAAACCGGACGAATTGTAGGGCGATGCATGAAGTCACATCACCCCATGACGGAGATGCAACGGACCGGGGCAGAAAGCTTTATAGTTCGTCAGTTATCTGTCACGTGTCCACGCGATCTGTGAAACTGTCAAAATGGTGAACCGACTGCAAACGCAAACCAATGGCAGATGTTCGAGGCTCTCTTCCCCTTTTTCAAGAAAGAGGAGGCGTCGAGTGAGCAGGAAACAGGTGTTTGGACGTAAAGGGAGCTTTAGAGGTCCGGAGGAAACAAACCGGCTCGGTGCGCGATCGAGACAGCATGCGTATTGCTGGCGGCGTTGAGTTTCGAGCGCGCGCTCTCGAGATAACAGCGGACCGTATGTTCGGAAAGACCCAGGATCATCGCACACGCCCAGGCAGTCTTCCCTTCTGCCGTCCATTGCAGGCATTCGAGCTCCCGCGGTGAGAGTTTGCGGCGATTCCGGGAGTTCCCAGCAAGGTGCAAGACCCGATCGTGGATGTGCACCGCAAGGACCTGGAAGTCGCGAGAAATTTCGAGTTTTTCTTTTTTCCAAACGCGTTCAGAGAGATCAGACGTGATTGTAACCAGGCCATGGTCACCGCTGCGTCCGTGGACCGGAACAGTCAACCCGCGACGTCCGAGGCCGAACTCCGATGCCTCGCCGAAAAATGTCTTGAGTACTCCTTGAGGATTGCCGAACTCGGTCCAATCCATCGGAAGCAGCCGCCGCATTCCCCTGTGAATGACCGGATCGATGTCAACATAGTTGCGCTGCTTGTAGTGTTCGACCCAGTCTGAAGAGTAGGTTACAGCGAGATAGGGCTCTGCTTGACGGGTTCCGGCCAGACCCGTACCAAGATATGCCGCCGACTTGACGTCGTAGCGAGACGCCAATCGACTCATCGCTGTCTCCAACATTTGGTGGTCGGTTGCCGCGGCAATTTCGGCAAGCGAAACAGACAGGGCGGTACTATCAAATTCATTCATGAACGGATGCTACTTGGATTGCTTCTAACGATAATCGCTTAAGAATTGGTTGTAGTGATCAGATGATCGAATTTCATTCTGGTCTGGCGTGGGTTGCCCTGGATCTCTGGTACCATGATGATATCCTTAAGAAATTCGTCAGAAATGTGGTGCGCAGATTATAGTTCCGCTAACACCATTGATTGCTTTTCTCTTAGTAGGGAATGTCTCGTCAGGGGCTGTTCCGTAGTGCGGCTTGGTGTCTGAAGGACGCAGGACACCGTTGAGCTTATGGCGGGACAGGACGCTGTCGCAGGCGAGTTGCATCGACGACAGTGAGGCCGGTCGTAACATAGGCGCGAAAAACAAACGTGAGCACGCAATCGTTCGTGGGAACGGTTGCTACTTCTCACGTAGATCGATTCTTCACCGCTTCGTGAACCCGGCAGGTAGTCGACGTGCAGGAATCCTGCTTTTCAAATCAGGCCAAGTCGTATGGCGTTCGAGGCAGCCTGCCGGGCAGTTGGCAGCGCCAGGTTTTCGCGTCTCCTCATCGAGATAGCAGCGGACCACCAGTCCGAGGTGTTGCGGCAATGTCAGGCATCGACATGCCATCGGCAAACCACCTCATGCATTCTGGTTCCTTGGGAGAAAGTCGGATTTCACAAGCGAGGCACGTGTCCGCAGTCACTGATCCGAGACGCACGTGGACGAACGTAACCGCAACCGCTGTCGTTATTGGATCGGGGTCTGGTTCGATCGATATGTGCGGCTTGTCAGAGGCCAGCGTGAATAACATACGGTACCGGAAGCCGATCGGGACGGAGACCAAAGACCCTGATTGAATGCCAAAGAGGTCCGCATCCTTGTGAAACCGCATCTTGTTTCTGCGCCGAATACGGCGGGTTGCCCGCCCCGATCACGAGAACATCGCCGGTCCACGTTGGTCCTTGTCACAACCGGATCAACGTTAAGGAAATTCATCTCAACGTACCGGTCATGCCACTCATATTGATAGGTCGGTTAGGCCTCTCCTGCCGCTTAGATGCAGATAGGAATAAGAGTCGGACCCGGCATCCGCCGCGATTTCGCGCAAGATACGGCGTGTTGCGCGCTCGTCGAGCGGCAGCGACAGTTCGTCGATGAGATGCAACAACAGCTCATTCAATATTATGTACATCCAGCACAATGCGCCGCATTAAGCAGATCCTCCTGGTGCAAAGGGGCGTATCGCGAAGAAGCGTCAGCTTCAACGATAGGTTTGCGGAAACACGATATCCTGATCGACCAGAATATTAAACCGATAGCCGGGACGGATCTCCAAGGTTGGCTGCACATTGAGGTTCTTCGACACCGTTTGTTCCGAAATCTGGCCAAACGTCTCGGCGAAGGATCGCCTCGCCGCGTCGCTGGCGCTGTCCACCGTCGTCGACGTGCTGTTGTCGTCGGGGAGCAGCATGTCGGTGCCGGCGCCGATGAGCGCCACCAGGATCGCCGACCCGAACGTACGCAGATAGTGGTTATCGACCTGATCGTGGAAACCGCCATAGCCCGCCCCATCGGTTCCAGCCATGCCGCCAATCTGGAGCGTTGAGCCATTCGGAAAGATGATGTCCGTCCAAACGACCAGCACCCGGTTCTGGCCGAATGTGACCTCGGAGTCGTAACGCCCGAACAGCTTCGCGCCCTGCGGAATCAACAACCGCCGCCCCGTCGCGCTGTCATAGACGTTCTGCGAGACCTGCGCGGTGATGCGGCCGGGAAGATCGGAGTTGATGCCGGTGATGAGCGTGGCCGGAATGACCGAGCCGCGCTTCAGCTCGAACGGCGACATTTGTGGCACCACGGAGTTCGGCAGATAGCCGAGGTCGGCGATGTCCTGGTTGAAAAACTGCTGTTTGGATGCCTGCCCGTTCGGATCGGCGTTCTGCCCGATGCCGGACTGGAGAGCGGCGCTATAGAGATCGAGCGCGCTTGCCGGCCGGTTCGCGGTCGTCACCCCTGCTTGCGGAGAGGACGGCGTCGCCGCAACACTCGTGTTTTCGAGGTCCTTCAGGTTGACTGCGATCGGAGAGTCAAATGCCGCGCCCTCTGCCTGGATGCTCGCCATCCGCTGGCGCTGGTATTCTCTGAGCATCTGTTCGTCCTGTTCGCGCTGCAGGCGCGCCCGCCACACCTCTTCCGGCTCAAGCGTCGGCTGAGGGGCGGTTACGACGGTCGGCGTCGGTTCAGGCTCCCGCTGAAACGGGTTCCTCGGTCGCTCGGGCTCCGGACTTGGCGTCGGTTGGACCACGACGGGCTGCGGCTCGCCGATGATCCCGTCCGGCACGCCCTGTTTCAGCCGCTCGGCGTCGTTGGACGCGGGCCGCGCCGACGACGGCTCGATCTGTGGGTCTCCGCCGAAATGCAAGCCTCGCGACGACAGCCCATAGAAGATGACCGCCAGGAAAGTCACGACCAGCAGGATGGCGACGATCACCGGAACGCGATTGAGGCGCCTGATGCTCGGCCCGTCCTGCGGACCGGCGCCGCCGAGTTTCAGCGACTCTGTCATGACGCGCCCTCCGATCCACGCTGCATGACAGAAAAGGGACTGGCCGGTGTCGCGCCCGTGGCGCTGAGCGTGTACATGCGGGTCAGCTCGACCTGCAGGGTCGAGAGCCGCACCAGCACGTCACCCTCAAAGGGATCGATCGAATAGGCCAGCGGCGTCACCGCGCCGCCATCGGTCGCCTGATTTGTGACGACGGCATAGCCCCATTCGCGGAGCGCCGCCTCCAGGGCCGGGCCAAACAGGTCATCATCGCCACGCAGCTCGATCGTGGTCGTGCCCGGCCCCACATGCTCCGCCAGCCGACCAATCATATCGCCGGCAATGGCAGTCGCCGATTCCGGCGTGAGTTCGGCCGTGACTTCGCTCCGGATGAGGCCAGGTCCGCTAATGGTTTGGCACGCGGCGAGCAGGGCCAGGAGCACCAGGGCAGCTGGCAAACGGAATAAGGTTCTGATCGCGCGCATTCCCCTACCCTCCCCGCCGGATGGTGATCTTCTGTTGCTGGCGGCCGACGCCCGAGACCAGAACCGCCCGATCGATGTTGTAGTCGACGACCATCATCGTGCCGTTCATGCGGTAGTTGACGATCCGGTTTTCGCCTCCGGAGACGACGAACAGGACGGGCGTCTCCTGCCCCGACAGGGAGGACGGAAACTGGATGTAGGTCTTCATCCCGTCGCTGTAGATCCGCGTTGGCCGCCAGCGCGCCGAGCCGCTCACATTGAACGCGAAGTCGAGCTGGTCGGCCGGAACTCCGGCGCCGGGCACAACGCTCGCCTCGATGCGCGCGTTGATTTCCGCGAAGCGCGCATAGATGTCTTCGGGATACTCGAAGCCGACGCGCGCCATGTACTGGCTGTGATGCGATTTGAGCTGAATATGATAGGTCCGCCGCGACGTGGTCACGACCATTGACGTAACGAGACCAGCTTCGGACGGTTTGACGATCAGGTGGATCGCCTGTCCGCTCGGCGCACCCGAGGTTGCCGGTTCGACCTTCCAGCGAACGGTGTCGCCAAGAAGGACGTCGCGCACCACCTCCCCGCCCTGGAGCTCGATATCGCAGACCTGCAGCGGTGAGCAGACGACCGATGGCTGAACCTCGCCAAAAAGGAAGATCACCTTGCCGTCGGCGCCGCGCGTTACCACACCTTGCCGATGTTGCCACTGGCCAGAGAGCTGGGTGCCGCGCGCTTCGTTGCTTGTCAGCTGTTGTCCCTGTGCGGGCAGCGTCGCCACCGTAATCATCACGCCGGCGCAAAGCGCGATGCCGCGGATATTCTCTTTTCTCATTCACCTATCCTCCGGGGCACTTTCAGTTGGGCCGCGTGTCTTTGTCCCAGACGTTGCAGTCTGGCGCGAACGCGGCTCAGAGCTGCGCCGTCCAGTCAAAATCCTTCAAATAAAGTCCGATGGGGTTGAGGCGGATCACCGCCTCGTCCTGTGGCGGGGTCAGGGTCACGGTTGCGACACCACGGAACCGCCTGGTGGCGACTTCCTTGCCCTGCCGGTCCCGCTCATATTCGGTCCAGTCGATCTGGTAGCTCTGATTTGAGAGCGGCACGATATTCGTGACCTCGATCGCCACGGTCTTTTCGCGCGCGCGATCGAAGGGCGAATTGCTCCGGAACCAGGCATTGATCTTCTCGGTCGCCGGATCGGACGACCTCAGCAGCGCATAGGCGCGATCGATGTATTGCTTCTGGACGACAGTGTCGGGCGTGACCGAGCGGAAGTTCGAGATGAAGCTTCCAAGCGTCGCGCGCACCACGCGAGGATCCGCATATTCGATCTGTTGCGGAAATCCTGTGGTCGCCGCCGTGCCCAGCTTATCCACTTCAACGATATAGGGGACCAGCTTGACCTGCGTGCTCTGATAAAGCGCGTAGGAAAAGCCGATCACCGCCATGAGCATGCCGGTGATGCCGACGATCCGCCAAGCGGCCGCCGCTTTCACATAGGAGCCATAGCGCTCGTTCCATTCCTGGCGCGCGGCGAGATAGGGATTTTCCGGGATACTGGTTCTGGCCATGGTCTTTGTCACGCTTTCTCGTCACGGTTCGGGCGGGCAGCGGGACGGCCCTGGGACTGGTCCAGTTTCGCGTTGGCGAGGCCCAACGTGGATGCGCCCCAGGTGCCCGGGACCCCGATCGCCTTGTCGCGGGCGGCAGAGGCGGCCGCGCCGCCGGCGGCGCCCATGCCGCTCGCCATGCCCTTGAGCGCTGCCCCGCCAAAGGAACTGCCGGCGGCGCGGGCATCGGACCAGGCCGCGGCCCCTGCCCTCGCCCCGCCCACGGCAAGCGCTGCGCCGCCCGCCGCGAAGCTTGCCGCCTGGGCGCCATGGCGGATGGTTTCCATTCCGCCCGTGACCGAGACGCCCTGAACCATGCCCTGCACGATGTTGGGGACATACATGGCAATGACGAACACAACGACCGAGATGCCGGCGATCGCCAGCGTCGCCAGAAACTCGTCGCCCGTCGTCGGCGAATTGGCGAGGTTGATCAGAACCTCCGACCCGATCCGCGCGATCATCACCAGCGCCATCAGCTTCATGCCGACCGAGAACGCATAAATGAGATACCGGACCGAGAAATCCTTGGTGAAGCTCGAACCGCCGAGCCCGAGCATGATCATGCCGGCCAGAAGTCCGACATACATCTCGACCATGACCGAGACGAAGATCGCTGCAACGAGGCTGAAGCAGATGACCGTGATGACCATGGCGAACACGGCGGCGATCGCCAGTGCATTGTCCTCGAACAGCCCGAACTGCGCCTTGGCCGACATGGCGCTTGCGACCTCAAGACCGGCGTTGAAGACATTGGCTGGCGAGGCGGACCCGCCGCCGGCTCCGATCTGGAACAGGCTGTCGACGACCGCCTTCGCAAAATCCGGACCCTCTTCCAGAATGAAGACGAACAGGCCGATGAACATGATGCGCCGGACAAGCTCCGCGAACCAGGTGTCGAGAGAGGCCGCCGAGATTACCAGCCAGACCGCGGCGATGCCGACTTCAATGCCGGCGAGAATCCAGAAAAGCGATCTGGCCGCGTCGAGGATCGTCGTTTCCCACCCCTGAGCCGCCGTCGCGATCTCGTTTTCAAGCGTCGTCAGTAAGGTGCCTTCCTGAGCCAATGCGGGATTGGCCCAGAGGGCGACGCTTGCGATTGCGAAGAGGGCGAGCCTAGTTTCCGGACGTGCCATCGGCCCCGCCTTCGTTCCTGCCCCAGCGCGGTCGCATCTCCTGGCCGCCTTCGAGATCGTAGTGCTGCCGTTCCGGGGCGGTCGCCGCAGGTGCGTCCGGTTCGGTGGTCGTGTTCCAGACAACGATGCCGACGACGACAACGACGACCGCGCAGATCGCAATGATGAAGAGCCTGGTCACCAGCGCGGCTCCATCGTCTGCCCGCCCGATGTCGAGGGCGTGGTTGAATTGAAGAATTCCTCACGGCGGTTCTGTGCGAGGTCTTTTGCGGCCTGTTCGGACTGATACCAGGTGCCCATCATCGTCACCTGCTGTGAGACGAGCCCGCGCAGCTTCTGGGCCTGGGCGACCTGCTGGGCGGCGATCTCATGACCGACCTGCAGCGCCTGCATCTGGCCGACGGACGATTGCGACATCGACCGGAGCTGGCTCATCGTCGATTCCTCGGAGCTGAACTGGTCGGCCGTCAGTCCCGCCGCCCTGAGCGTCGCGCCAATCGTGTCACGGTTCGTGTCGGACCAGTCCTGATAGCTCGACGAAAAAGTCTGCCCGTTGGCGAGGCCCGACTTGAAATCGGCAAAGCTCTCGAAACGCTGCCGCAGCACGTCATCGGCATTACCCATCGAGAAGGCGATCGATTGACCCTGCTGGACGAGGCTCTGCAGCTGCATCAGATCGCTCTCGACCTGACCCCAGACATGGCTCGGCAGCGTCAGCGTGTTCTGCAGCATGTTCTCGTAGATCCTCAGCTGGTTCTGGATCTGCTCGGCCAGCTGCGTGATCTGGGTGACCTGGTTCTGAATTTGCTCGGCCGATTGGCCGACGAGACCGACCAGTTCGCCATTGTTGAGGATCTGCGTGAATTCCGTCGCTCCGAAGAACCCGCCACCGCCGGCATGGGTACTTGTGGCCGACGTAGCTGAGAGGATTGCGGCTATCGCAATCCTAGCTGTGCGTGAGAATGCGCTTGGCATCATCCACTCCCCTTTCCTCCAGCCAGGCCGCTGGCCATTCCTCGCCATGCGCCTCGCTGAGCTGATCAATGCGTTTGAGATTGTCCTTTCCGGACGCGCCTACGAAGGCGAGCGCCACGGGTCCGAGCGCCATATCAAAGAGCCGCCGGCCTTCGGGCGAGGCGACGTAGTATTCGCGCTTGGGAACAGCCGTCGCGACGATTTCGATCTGCCGGTCGTTGAAGCCAATGCGCTCGTAGAACTCGCGTGTGCCCGATTCCCGCGCCGCGCCATTGGGCAGGCAAATCTTGGTCGGGCAGCTTTCCTTGAGCACGTCTATGATGCCGGACTGCTCCGCATCCGAGATCGACTGCGTGGCCAGAACGACCGCGCAATTGGCCTTGCGCAGCACCTTCAGCCATTCGCGGATCTTGTCGCGGAACATCGGATGGCCGAGCATCAGCCAGGCCTCGTCGAGGATGATGAGACTCGGTGCGCCGGTGAGGCGTTTTTCGATGCGGCGGAAGAGATAGAGCAATACGGGCACGAGATTGCGCTCGCCCATATTCATGAGTTCCTCGACTTCGAAGGTCTGGAAGAACCCGAGAGTCAGCCCGTCCTCTTCCGCGTCGAGGAGCTGCCCCATCGGCCCGTCGACCGTGTAGTGCTGCAGGGCCGTCTTGATCTCGCGCATCTGAACGCCGCTGACGAAATCGGACAGCGAGCGCCCGCGGGCGTCGGCAAGCAGACCGATCTGCCGCGCAATCGCGTTGCGGTGGTCCGGCGTAATGGTCACGCCCTGCATGGCGACGAGCGTCTCGACCCACTCGGCCGCCCACGCGCGGTCACCGTCTGTCAAGAGCTCGGCCAGCGGGCAGAAGGCGAGCGCTGTCCCCTCCCCCGCTCCGATCTCGTAGTGATCTCCGCCCGCGGCCCTGGTCAGCGGATAAAGCGACTTGCCCTTATCGAAGGCGAAGATCTGCGCATGCTCATAACGCCGGAACTGCGCGGCGATCAGCGCCAACAATGTCGACTTGCCCGATCCCGTCGGGCCGAAGATCAGCGTGTGGCCGACATCGTCGACGTGAAGGTTCAACCGGAAGGGAGATGAGCCACTTGCGACCTGCATCAGCGGCGGAGCGTTGGGCGGATAGAAGGGACACGGCGCTGTCGCGCTGCCGGCCCAGACGGAGTTGACCGGAATGAGATCGGCAAGGTTGCGCGTGTTGATCAGCGGTTCGCGCACATTGGCGTAAGTGTTGCCCGGCAGGCTGCCGAGATAGGCCTCGGTGGCGTTGAGGGTTTCGATGCGGGCGCCGAAGCCCTCGGCCTGGATGAGCCTCCGGACAGCCTCTGCCTGATCGCGAAGCCGGGCTTCATCCGTGTCGAACATCACGATAACGGGCGTGTAATAACCGTAAGCGACGAGCTGGGACGAGGCCTCGGCGATCGCGTCTTCGGTTTCGGCAACCATGGTCATGGCGTCCTGGTCGACCGAACGGCTCTGGGTCTGGAAAAGCTGATCGAAGAAGGGTCGCACTTTCTGCTGCCACTTCTTTCGCGTCCGCTCGAGCTTTTGCCGCGCTTCCTGGTCGTCGAGGAAGATGAAGCGGGATGACCAGCGATAGGTCAGCGGCATCAGGTCGAGCGAATTGAGGATGCCGGGCCAGCTCTCGGCCGGAAACCCGTCGATCCCGACAACGGCGAGGTAGCTGCCGTCGACCATGGGCGAGAGCCCGTGATGAAACTCGGCCGTCACCAGCCAATCGAGATACATCGGGATCGCCGGCAGTCTGACCGGATGGTTTTCCCCGAGGATGCAGAACCGGATGAACTGGAAGAGTTCGTCGTAACGCGCCTCGTCGCCGCTCTCGGGATGAACAACCGTCCGCGTGACCATGCGGCGGATCATCAGAACATTGCCGAGATATTGCTCGACCTCGCGGATCGAGGTCTGGAAGGAAGTGAGCACCCCATCGGCATAGGTTTGCGAGCGGCTACCCTCGTCGGAATAGATGTAACGGGCCATGGCCGAACGGCGCGGTTCCGGCGGCCGATAGGTCAGGATCAGTGCATGCTGGCTTTCATAGTGGCCGCGCTCGGCCATGAAATGGTCGCGCCGCTGATCGTCGATCGCGCGGGTCACCGGGTCGGGAAAGTGGCAGTCCTCGCGCGCGGGATAGGCCGTCGTGGGCACGCGAACCGCCTCGACCTGGATCATCCAGCCGGACCCGAGCCGCGAGAGGACGGCGTTGATTTGTCGCGAGACCTCGTTGCGCTCGATATTGGTGGAACTCTCCGAATCCGGCCCGGCAAAGTACCATCCGGCCATCAGCGAGCCGTCCTTCAGCAGGATGACACCGTTGGCGACCAGACCGGCGTACGGCAACAGGTCGGAAAAGGACGGCTTTGAGTTTCGGAACTGTTTGAGCGTCACCATGGTCGGTCAGTACCTCCGCCAGGGCGACGAGGTTGGCCGATAGTTCGGGCGGTATCCGATATGGCGCAGATAGACCTGCCGCATCATCGGGTCGGCTTTCGCCATGATGCGCAGCACGCCGACAACGCCGATCCAGATCGCAATGCCCAGCAACACCGAGAACCAGGTCAAGACGACGAAGATCAGAATGACCGTCGCAAGCCCGGTCAAAAGCACCAGTTCGCGGTCGGCGCCCATCAGATGGTTCGGCCGCGACAGCGCGCGATGGATCCGCGCGGTTGCGAGGGGAGCAACGGTTTCAGCCATCGCTCCCCTCCCCCGCCGCACTCAGGTCCGCCTGACCAGGGAGATCAATCGAGGCGCCCGATGCGCCGAACAGGCCAACGATCTGTGTGGCTCCGAGCAATATACCGGCAACAAGCACGACATACATCAGCCTGCGCGCGAAGTCGTTGAGTTCGCCACCAAAGATCAGCATGCCGCCGGCGACAGCGACGGCGGCAAGGGCGATGAAGCCAGCCACGGGGCCGGTGATGGATTCCTGGATCTGCTCGAGGGGACCTTCCCATGGTAGGCTGCCGCCGGAACTGGCAAGCGCCGGCGACGCGGCGACCCAAACGACGGCTATCATGAGCCCCAAAGTCGCGGGGCGGCGGAATTTATGCGGCATGGCTGTCCTCATCGATCTGTGCGTGATGGTCGGTTTCGTAGGTCGCGCCGTCGAAGCCTCTGAGCCGCATTACGTCGCGGACACGGCGACCGGTGGCGGTGCGTTCGATGGAAACGACGAGATCGACCGCTTCCGCGATGACCTCGCGCATTGGCTGCTGGCTTGCTTCTGCGGTGAGCTGCTCGAGGCGCCTCAGAGCGGAATGCGCGTTGTTTGCGTGGATTGTCGTGATCCCGCCCGGGTGACCGGTGTTCCAAGCCTTCAGGAGCGTCAGCGCGGCGCCGTCCCGAACCTCGCCGACGATGATGCGGTCCGGTCGAAGACGCATGGTGCTCTTGAGCAGGCGCGCCATGTCGACTGTGTCCGTCGTGTGCAGGCAAACCGCGTTCTCCGCGGCGCACTGGATCTCGGCGGTGTCTTCGAGAATAAGCAAACGGTGTGCGGGTGTTTCGCAGACGATCTCGGCAATCACCGCATTGGCCAGGGTCGTTTTGCCCGAGCCGGTTCCACCCGAAACGACAATGTTCAGGCGATCGTGGACTGCGTGGCGAATCAGGCTGGCCTGCATTTTGGTCATGACACCGCTGGACACATAGTCCGACAGCGGGATCAGGCGGGACGCGCGCCGGCGGATCGTGAAGCTCGGTGCGCTCACGACCGGCGGCAAAAGTCCTTCGAAGCGATGACCGTCGATCGGCAACTCACCGGAGATAATGGGTTGTTCCTCATCGACCTCCGTTTGCAGGGCATGGGCAACGCTGCCGATTATGATTTCGGCTGCGGCAGGCTTGAGCTCACCGATGGGCTCGATCCCCTCCCCGAGCCGTTCGATGAAAAGACGTCCGTCCGGATTGAGCATCACCTCGACGACATCGGCGTCTTCGAGCGCGGCACAGATCGTCTCACCAAGCGCATCACGCAGCTTACGGATCAGCCGTGACCGGGAGGACGACGCGGTCATTGCGTTCCTCCTCTCGGTGCAACCTCGGCACCATCGTTACGACCAAACAAGGTTTGCATTACATCCGCCGCTGCTACTCAAAGGTGAGTTCCGGCTTTTGCCGCAGGAAGCGGATTCGGTCATCCCGGCAGTTCTGCCGGGGCTGTGTCCTAATTGGTGATGGAACCGTCCTTGCCGGGGCATTGAGGCGACTCACTTTGCTGAGTCGGGGTCAAATTGGCGGATTTCTGCAGATTTTTTTGCCAGAGCCGGTTTCTCGAATTTGTCGCCATGTTTTGGTCCCGGCAAAACTGCCGGGGAAATTGCAGGAGACATTCAGGTCCGTTGTTGCGGTAAAATACTGAAAAATATATAAAAAGCGGAAGAGCGACGTTTGAGCTCTCTCGGATCGCTGTGGACTGTTAAGGGTTCATTAACCAAAAATGGCTGGACGCAAGCTTAGAATCGTGGATGGTGTAAATCGGGTTATACGCAGAATAACGCACCTAACCCGATAGGGATAAATGCACCAGATGATTGCGATGTCGCACGTTCAGAGCGGACCAGAGACACCGGAAGAGAAGATCATGCGACACGCTGGCCTCCTCTCAGGTCAGCTACAATCGATTCGGGAACGGATGTATCCCCCGGAAGCACAGAAGTCTCTCAGGCGGTTGATGACCCACGAGGTATCAAAACTGACGACCATTCCCGAACCTACCCTACGATCATTGTCAAATGAGGGAAAGGGTCCGGTACCGGATCGGCTAGACAACAACTATCGGGTCTATACACTAGACCAGGTCAATGAACTGCGCCGCTTATTCGCTGAACAAAAGCCGGCAGATGCGCTTCGCTATCTTCCTCACCGCCGGCCGAACGAGCATCTGCAGATCCTCGGCGTCATTAACTTCAAAGGTGGTAGCGCCAAAACGACGACTGCTGCGCATTTGGCTCACTACTTGGCCTTTCAGGGCTATCGCGTTTTGGCGATCGACCTTGACCCGCAGGCATCGCTATCCGCGATGTTCGGTGCCCAGCCGGAAATGGATGTTGGTGAGAACGAGACCATTTACGCGGCTCTTCGCTATGGCTCGGAGCGCCGGCCAATGCGGGAGATCGTCCGCGAGACTTATTTTCCCGGGATTGATCTCGTTCCGGGCAATATCGAGGTTATGGAATACGAGCACGAGACGCCTCACGTACTTGCCAACAAATCGGCCTCTCGAGAAACCATATTCTTTGAACGCCTCCGGCTCGCAATTGGAGAAGTTGAGGACAACTACGATGTGGTTGTTCTTGATACCCCCCCTTCCCTCGGGTTCCTGACCCTTGGTGCAATCTACGCAGCAACGGGCATTATCGTGACAGTGCATCCAGCAATGCTGGATGTCATGTCGATGAGCCAGTTCCTCCTAATGATGGATGGGCTCATAGGTGCGATTCATGCGGAAGGCGGAGAACTCAAGCAGGATTTTTTCCACTACCTGATTACCCGGCACGATCCCAATGACCAACCGCAGGCTCAGGTCGTGTCTATGTTGCGCCATTTGTTCGCCGAAGATGTGCTTGCTCCGACCGCGGTCGAAAGCACGGCGATTGAGAGTGCGGGACTGGCCAAGAGGACGCTCTATGAGCTGGAGTCCGGGAACGTGGGCAGGGATACTTTCCGACGTGCCAAGGATTCGATCGACGCTGTGAATGATCGGATACTCGAACTTGTTCGCCAGAGTTGGGGACGGACATGACCAAGAAACCCAATTCAAAGTCTATTATCGCCAATTTCGGAGCACTATCGTCAGCGGCTCCGGATGAACCAGAACCTGCGGTGGACGGTCATAAAGCACCCCAGAGAACGTCGCCAAGGGTCGGCGCAGGAATTATCGGGGCGACACAGCGTTCTATGGCTGAAATTCGCGAGGAACGGGATCGGCTCCTTACGCTCGTCGAAAGTGGTGGCGCGATCCAGGAAATTAGCCCCGACCTTATCGAGCCCTCACCTTTTCCGGATCGGCTTGAGGACGACGACGCCGAAAGCTTCGAGGAATTTAAGAAGCGCTTCGACACTGAGGGTCAGAAGGTCCCCGTTCAGCTAAGGCCTCATCCTTTGGATGATGGGAAGTACCAGGTCATATTTGGCCACAGACGGTGGAGGGCGGCAAGAGAACTCGGTCGGAGCCTCAAGGCCGTCGTTACGACACTGACGGACTCTGAGCTCGTCATTGCGCAGGGCATTGAGAATTCCGATCGGCAAGATCTCACGTGGATCGAACGCGCCTTGTTTGCCATGCGTATGGATGAACAGGGCATCAAGCCGCGTGATATCAAGGCTGCACTGTCAATTGATGACGCAGAGCTGGCGAGACTTCGCCAAGTTCACCGCTCTGTTCCAATCGATGTCATTGAGTCAATTGGCCGGGCACCGAAGATCGGGCGACCGCGTTGGGTATCGTTTGCCCAAGCAGTTCAGAAGGACAGTAAGGCAGTGGCGCGCGTGCGAGAAACCTTGTCAGCTGACAAGGTCTGTTCGTCTGACGAGCGATTTCAGGCCGCGCTTGCCTCTGCTCTCGATCAGAGTGCGGCAGAAAGCAAGCAGACCGAATTGGATTTGCGTGACGCTGCAGGCGCGGTTCTGGCCAAGGCTACTTTTCGAGATCGTGACATACGGCTGAAGCTGTCCAAAGATAGCGCCGATGCCTTCGGTGAGTTCATGCAGGCGGAGTTACCAAAACTGGTTGAGCGCTTCCACAATGATGGTGGCGACTCATGAGATCGCCGATCAACCCTGTCAGCTGACAAGGTTGATCGGCGGTGCCGCGTCGCGGCTGACTAGAGGTGAATGGAAGGAAAGGACCAACGGCAAAAAGAAAAAGGCCCCCGAAACGACATCCCGGAAGCCCTTCTCAAAGGTTTAGCAGCTAGAGAATCGCACTTCCCGGAATCACAGTCAAGGCTCTTCTTGAGTCAGATACGTCGATTCGGCGAGCAGTTTTCTATTGCCTAGCGATAGGTGAAAGAAAATGCAGACGCATAACACAACGACGCCCTTTGGGCGGCGGCCGATGACGCTTGGCCTGATGGCAAGTCAAGTCGCCGCCAAATCCATGCCGCAAGGCGCCAGGGTCGAAAAGTGGAAGACCTTTCACGCGATCCGGGATGCCAAGGAGCCGCTTGGCACCACAGATCGTGCTTTGGCAATCCTCAACGCGCTGTTGTCGTTCCATCCGGAGAGTGAACTGACATCTGAAGGTGAACTGATCGTTTGGCCTTCCAACGAGCAACTGACCGCTCGAGCCAACGGCATGTCGCCGGCGACGCTTAGACGTCATCTGGCCTGTCTGGTCGACTGCGGGCTGATCATCCGCCGCGACAGCCCGAACGGAAAGCGGTTCGCGCGCAAGGGCAGGGGTGGTCAGGTCGAACAGGCCTATGGCTTCGATCTCTCGCCGATCGTCGCTCGCGCCGACGAGTTCGCGGAGCTTGCAGAGGCAGTCCAGGCCGAGAAGCGCGCCTACAAGGCCGTCAGAGAGCGACTGACCTTGTTGCGGCGGGACATCGTCAAGATGATCGACGCCGGCATCGAGGAGGGCGTACCGGGCGATTGGGGCCTGATGACACGAACCTATCAGGAAATCATGTCCAAGCTTCCCCGGACGGCACCCCGTCAGGTTCTCGAGGACATCTGCGAGGATCTCGAATTGCTCTGGGTGGAAGTGCATGAAACCTTGGAATCATTTGCGAAATCAGAAAACATGAGCGCCAATGAGTCTCATTCTGAGCGCCACATACAGAATTCAAACCCAGACTCCATATCTGAATCTGAAAGAGGCTCTAGAAAAAAAGATGAAGCGAGCGGCACGCCCACGGAAAACGACAACCTGCGGACCTTGCCGAAGCGGGAATTGCCATTGGGTATCGTGCTGGATGCGTGCAAGGGCTGGCGCGATCTGGCCAAAGACGGGGAAATCCGAAACTGGCGGGACTTTCTGGCGGCGGCGGAGGTTGGCCGCGTGATGCTGGGGGTCAGTCCAAGCGCCTGGCGCGAGGCCTGCGAGGTTCTCGGCGATAAGCACGCGACGATTACGCTCGCTGCGATCTATCAGCGGACCGATCAGATCAACAATCCCGGCGGCTATCTGCGCAGCCTGACCGACAAGGCGCGGGAAGGCAAATTCTCGGCCTGGCCGATGATCATGGCTCTGCTGAACGCCAAGCTCGAGGCGGACAAGGCCGCGGCCCAGGCGTCTTCTCAGGCCCAGCAAACACCGGAGGGCCGGGAAGGGGGATTCGAGGTGTCTGATGCTCTTCGTCAGTCGATGAAAAAGTGGGATTCATGACGCAGATCGGGGGGAGAGCCGGTTCTCGCCAGAACCGTGCGTCACTGGCTGTCGACGAGGCTGTCAAAAGCATCGAGGAGGGTGTCGACGATCGTCTGGCCAAGAGAATTGGCCGCGCCGGAGAGTTGCGTTTCGTCACCGGATCGGGCGGCCGTGGCAAGCGCAGAGCCTTGCTCAACGATGATCGTGTTGGCGCGCTCAATGGCCCATTGCGCGAATTCCTCGCGATTGTTGATGACCATCGTATCCATGATTGTGCTCCCGGCTTTACGGTTTGTTTGCCATGTTTCGCCTACGGTCGAGGCGCGCGATTTGTACTGCGTTCGCGCCAATTGTTCACCCCGGCACTTCTGCCACGGCATCGTCGATCAGGCCACTGCGTTTCGCACGGTCGATCAGGTTTTTGACGGAAGAGGGCGCCCATTTCGTACCTCCGCGCGGCGTGCGCTCATGCAGCCGTTCGAGTTGAGAGCCAATCTCGCGCAGTGTGAGCTCCGGATTGGAGGAATGGATCCCCGCCACGAGCGTCATGAGACGATGCTCCGGCGTCCGCGGCGGCGACTTTCGCAGAAGCGACGCATCAGCCATGCCTTCCGAAACCATCCATTTGACCGCCCGTCGCAGCCGTTCCGGCGTCCAGTCGAAGCCGCGCTGTTTCAGGAAACGGGCAATGTCATCCCATGTGTGGTCCGGGCGCATCCGCTTTACGGTCGGAAGCCATTGCGACGCTGTTGCCTGAAGACGTTCGCCATAGGCCGCTTGTTGCGCCAGCTTCATCTTCGAGAGCATCTCTGGCCGCCGCTCGCGAATCCCCGGATTGCCAGGTAGGCGTCCCTTGGCCTTTGCCGCTGCGATCCCGGCCTTGGTTCGTTCGGAGATCAAGGCACGCTCGAGCTGGGCCACGGCGCCGAGCACCTGCAGCGAGAACATGCCCTGGGGTGTGCTGGTGTCGATCGGATCCCTGAGCGACCGGAAATGCGCGCCCTTTGCCGTCAGGTCCTCGATGACTTCGAGAAGATGGCTAACGGAGCGCGCCAGACGATCGAGCCGCACTACGACGAGCGTGTCGCCGACGCCGATGTCCTGAACAAGCCTCGACAGTACAGGGCGGGCGCGAGAGGCGCCGGATCCATGTTCCTCGACGATCATCTCACAGCCGGCCGACCGCAGCTCCATTTCCTGCGCCTGGGTTGCCTGTTCGTCCGTAGAGACGCGCGCATAGCCGATAAGCCGGCCCTGTGGTCGACGCGAGATGCGATTATGCGTATCAGCGGCCATTTGCAGCGCCTGAGAGATCAATGAATGCCGGCATTCCAAACATAGAAGATACGGATAACTGATCGTTTGTAAACGTCTCTTGAGTGCCTTTCTCACATCCGAAAGTGCCAAAAACCCCGGAAAAAAGGGCTCTCTCGTCGATCTGAGCATCGATTGCCGGGCCTCTGTTCAATCCCGAAGGCCGCAGCGCTCATTATATATAGAGGGGCGTAGGAAATACCGGTGTGACGGAAATGAAAAGCGTGATAGCATCCGTATGGAAAACGAAGCGCCCTGTTATCAATGACTTATGAAATCAGAAAATTGAACCACGAGCCCCTTCTGGGACCGGTGGCGGCCGCTGAGGACGCGCTTGCGCGGCTCGATGAGCGGGTCGCCCGGTCCGAGGTGGGATCCGGCTTTGCCGAGCGGGCCGATTTCTTCGATTCCGTCTCCAGTATGTGGGTCGGCGGCGAACTCGTCCATCTCGAGGATTTGGTTCTCCACGACGCGCAGATGGACATTCGGGCGCCGAGCCATGAGCTGGTCATTGCACACCGCATTGTCCGGGCCCGGCGCCGGATCTTGAGGAACAATGCCGGTTGGGCGGTTTCGCGGTCGGGGATCATGGCGCTTGCCGGCATCGCCGAGGAACCTTCAGTTGAGACCGAAGCGGTCGATCGGGGAGGGGAGGGGGTGGAGCTCGACCTGGTCGGTCATGATGCACTGTCGCCCGAGCTCGCCGAGATCGACGAGGTCCTCGCGCGGACCCAATGGCTGGTCGATAGCAATGCGGCTGTCGAGCAAAGGAAGCGAGAACCCGAGATCAGTGTCGGCGAACTGCTCATTCGCGATCCGGATTGGGATGAAGGCGAGCGGATTGGCGAGTGGCTTGAGCTGGCTAAGCAAGTCGAACGGCTTCCGGCCACACTGGCCGCAGCGGTACTGTGGGATGCCTGGGAGCATCTCGAACCATTGCAGCGCCAGCACTGGCTTGGTCAGGTCCTCGTTTCGGATTTCCTGCGATCGCGCGGAAAGGTTCGTTCGCACCTGCTGGCCTATGCGGTTGGCCAGCGAGAAATTCCACGCGAGCGCCGCCGTGCTCGCGATCGAACGACGAGGCTGATAGCATCTCTCGATGCGATGAGCGCGGCGGCCGGCATGGGAGTGAAGGACATTGACAGACTGACGCTCGCGAAGCGGCAGCTTGAACGGAAGGTTGAAGGCCGGCGGACGACGAGCAGCCTTCCGGTCGCCGTTGATCTGCTGATGTCGCGGCCGATCGTGTCGGCGCAGATGATTGCGAAGGCTGCGAAGATCACGCCCCGCGGAGCCTTGAACCTGGTGGGAGAGCTCGGTGTGCGCGAGATGACGGGGAGGGGACGCTATCGTGCGTGGGGGATACTATGATTGACACAAAGTCTGGAGGTCGACGGAGGAACGGAGGATTCGATGGGCCTGATAAACCTTGAAGACCGGCGGACACGCGCCATCGCTGCTATCGACACTAGTGAGCTCGATCGGTTGATCGATGAGGCCATCACCTATGAGCAACATGGCAAACTAAATAACCTGCCGCTCCATGAATGTGGGGATTACGTGTCTGGCAGACTGCGATCCTTCGATCAGGCGCTTACCGAGTACCGGAAAGCAAAGTCTGCCAAGAAGCGCGACGAGACACTTTACTCTGCGCGTAAGGCCGGTCACGATCTGAGCTTTGCGGTCGGGCAGATGAAGCAGCGAGTGGAGGTCGAGGAGCGTGAGGGCCTTCTTTTTCGTGTTTTCGACCCATCGATCCCCCCCTTCAGTCTAACGGAGAACATGCAGGTTCGTGTCAGCTATCGGTGGCGTCGGAGCGCTGGGGACGACTGGAACTCTGGTTCTATTCTGTTCAAATACAAGGTCCGGCCTCGCGTTGACCCCTATGCATTTTCGCAGCCGAAGCCGAAGCGAAAGCCAAGCGCTAGAAAACTAGCAGAGGACCGTGAGAATGACCTGCGCCGAGAGTGGGAGCATCTTGAGCAACTGGCGCATTGGTCAGTGCGAGATTATTTTCGCGCAGGTCATGATGGTGCTGGCATTCCTGACGAGTTCGAGGTCAAGACCGGCGACCGCGAGCATCTGAACAACTTCAGTTGCGACTTCTGGGATCGCGATCGCGGCTCATGATATAGTTGTCCTCTGCCGCCCGCTCGTCTGTTTTGCGTCACGGACTGGTTGCAGAAACTTGGGAGAACCGACGCCCCGCAAGGGAGTGATGGAAGGAGCCAAAAATTGAGCCATCCAGATTTGCCCCCAACCGTGAAGGCCATGTTGGCGAGTGAAGGCCATCGCGTGCATCACCATCTCTGGCACTTCGTCCGAAGCGAAGAAAACTGGAACGGCTTGTCGCAAGCCGACAAGGACAGCCTGACCGCTGACGGATGGGCAGCGCCTCGATTTAACCAGGAGCCGGGATCCGGCCTCGATTTCCTCGGCATGCACCGGCAGATGATCCACATGACGAACACCGCTTTGGCCGCTGCAGGCGATTCAAATTGGCCAAACGTTACCGGATGGAACCCCATACCGTTTGAAGACAACAACTCCGATTGGCCCGTGCCGCAGTGGCAGGCAGCTCCCCCGCCTTGGGCAGACGCTGCACTGTGGCAGAACTTTACCGATCTTGCTGATCAGGCCCGCAGTGATGCACGGGTCAACGAAATGAAATCAATCGCCGCGATCTTCAGGGACTCCGGCCGGCTTTCCGCAATGAGTCTCGACGAGCTTGGTATTCAAATGGAGTGGAGTATTCATGGCTGGATGCATATGAGATGGAGCGGTGCTCCGGCCAATGATGCTTTTTCATCGGATCCAGACAATGATTGGCTTTTCCTTCCCTGGTCCTCTCACGTGAGCAGCACCTTCTGGAAGCTTCATGGCTGGATTGATGAACGCATCGCCGATTGGGAGGCAGCAACCGGCCAAGTGGCTGACTTGTCAAATGCGTGGGCTGGACCGCCGGCGCCGGAGGGAATGACGATTCATATGGCGGAGGCCAGACTGCTCAAGCACTTGCCGCCCCGTGAGGCCGTTCCAATGCCAATGCTTGTCAGCGAACCGATCATCAGGAGTCTGCTAAATATCCAGTGATGTTGCCGCCGGGAATGCAAACACAAGAAGCCGCTGGTGCCAGACCAGCGGCTTCTTGCCGCAGACTTGTAAACTTTGTGCCGCGCGCCAACGCTACATCATCAGAATCGCTGCCAGTCCTAATACAACGCCGATTATCGCCAATGCGTACATCGTAACATCGATAGCCGGCTTGTAGGCCTGTTGAAGGCTGTCCCATCCGACACGAAGTGCCCATGAACGACTTTCAGCAAGGTCTCCCGTTGCCTGATACCGTTCGGCAAACTCAGCGTCGAGCGCTGCCAGCCCCTCTTCACGGACGCTTGTCCGCAGTGAATGTTTGACCATCCACCTGGCCAGCCCCGGAGGGCGGACGTCTTCGTTTTGTGGCGGTTCGCCAGAAGCCATTGCGACCTCCCGCTGCTGCGCCCGCGACTCTCATCGCTATCCCGCGTCCGCCAGAAAAAACCGAATGATGGATCTTGCGGAGTCTGTCAGACTGTACACCTTTGCAGGCATTCCGCGGACACGGGGTCCACCCTCGGTTATGACTTGCGATGTCAGAAAGCCGGCGTCTTCAAGTTGCGACAGGTTCTGGTAAACCCGAGGCGTCGGCGCCTTCCTTCCATGTTCATCAAGAAGCTTCGCGATCCGTGCGCCATAGGCGTCTTCCTTAAGGCGATTGACCGCCGCAAGAATGAACATCCCAAAGGCACCACCGGGAACCTTCTCGGGTAACACCGCATCTATCTGGAGGTATTCACCTCCATGTTGTTCGAGCATTTTGCCAATTGGCATCTCCTATCGATGAGGAGTGGTTCGATCTCATCGGCTACCGTTCTTCGGTAGGTTGCAAGGATGACAATGAACTCAAGATCGAGCCACTCGTTGGGTTGATGCCCATGGCGCTCGGGGAGTTGACGCTCTCCGATCGCCATCGGGCGGTTGGAGCCCCAGTGATCCCCATTTGCAACTTGGAGATCACTGGGACGGTCATATAATAGTACAAAATAGACAGGGTTACAAGGTTACCCTATAAAATAATTAGGATAACGGACGGCCCGCAGAGGCAAGAATGGAGGGGGCAACCCAAGAACTGGCCGGCTTGAGGCGGACGAGAGGGTTTACTAGGCCCGGTCCCGCAATCGAGCGGTCGTTGGAGACGTCCCAAGATTCATGTAGGGCAATTGCCGCGATCTCAGCGACGGTCTGCCCGTAACCGATACAGCTACGGCGGCTAAGCTGAGGACGCATCCTTCACGACAATGCATTGAGCATTTCGCCAATGGCGCTGTTTTGCTCCGTTTCAGAGAGTTGGCGCCACCCGCGGTCCGCTCGTTCGAACATTTCTTCGCGATCGAGACCACCTAGAAGTCCCAGCGAGAAATGGTTCCTGTCGACGAATCGCTTCTTGAGCGTATCTCCCTCGGCAGACACGAGAGCGGCGAAAGCGGGACCAACTTCGTGAGCTTCAAGTCCGGATTGGGTCGCTCCCCAGGATTGAGCGGCGTTGGCCGCCATAAGTAGACCGCGGATGTTCGCACGGTTTTCGTGATTGCTTAGTCTACCACTTTGACGCCAGTCCTGGATCTTGACCGATCGATCCCAAAAGCAGAACCATTGCATGCGCCCCGCCAGCATCAGGTGCAACAGATCGTCCGCGACAACACACTCCTGTGCCTTGTAGCCCTGCTCGTGCGCCCAACCGAGCAAGTGCTCGCTTGCAAAGACATCGCACCAAATTTCTTCGTAGTCGTTTGGGCGTTGGAGGTGTTTGCGAATTTGCGCCACCACGTCTCCTAACTCATGGTCTTTGACCAGCAGCCCCTTTTCTTGAAGCTCCTGATCAACGGGCGTGAGTTCTCGTTTTCGTTGGTCTGAACGGGATGGATGGATATTCGCGATCGTTGATTGGATCCGCTTGTCTATCTTAGGGATCATATTGGGCAAGACGCGATAGAGAATGTGTGCCAGTTCATGGAGGGCGACGTAAACTCGGATCACGCGCCGGTAGCGGTCCATTCGTTGGTCGTCGTCAACGATCACTGAGAGCGACTGCGGCATGAAATCGTCTGTCAGCCTCAGAATGAACTGTGCGACTGCCGGATCCTTCTTGAGAAATATCGAAGCTGCGAGGTTGGAGTAAGCCGCTAGACCTAACGCCTGGTGGACGCTCTCATCGCCATCCTGCTCGCCACAAAAAATGAGAGCCAGAAGTCCGTCCAGACGGTTCGTGAAGTCCGTATCCCAAACAAGCACAGCCCGTCCGCTGAGCCGCTCGAATAAAACCTCAACCGAAGACGCGGTCGTGGACACCTCGATGATCGAAGCGATGCCGTCAGGCAGGGCCTGGCAAAAAACGGACCTGACATCGTCAATATACTCATCGCTTTCAGATTCGGTCCTGCAAATGCGATCGAAATCCAACCGTGTGCGGGCCCAACGCGGTATGATCAATCGCTCTTGCTCCCCTCCTCCTTGGTCTGGAGCGAGCGTAGAATCTTTGCTGCCTCTTCTGGAGTTGCTCCTTCGATTTCCACTTTTCCGTCCTTGGCAATCGTCACTTTGGAGATCTTCTTGCGGGCAACTGACTTCTCCAAAACATCGAGCACCTTGCTAATTACCGGGCTACCGAGGATGGCCGCAATCAGCCAAGAGAGTTCCCCCTCGACGCCGGTAATCTCATTTCCCTGAACCTCGGAATAGTCATAGCCCGCAAGAGCGCTTGCCATCTCTTCGGACAGTTCTTCGGCGCCTATGATGCTGATTTCGATTTCGCTCATTTGGCTTCCTTCCTTGCCAGTGCTGTTCCTTCCGTTTCGTGCTTTGGCACAAGAAGGGTGCTGAGCAGTCGGCCATATGAAACCCGCTGACCTTGACCATAGACCCGCGTAACGGTGGCAGCCGTGATCGGGTTGCTGAGATCGCGTTCGACGAGATCGAGCCGGTCGGTGGCCGTTGCCACGAAATGTGCACCACCGGCCTTCTCGATTGCGGTCCGGAGGCGACCGACGAAGGTTTCCGGTCCGTCCGCGGTCGAAAACGAAACGGGGTGGGTCGGTCTGGTCAAATCATCGACCTCGACATAGGCATGGAAGGATCCCGTTCTTGAAAAGTCCTCCCAACGCAATCCGCGAACGCTTGAAACCGGATAGGCGTTGCCCCTGGGCATGGTGATCGTGCCAGCGCGATAATCGACGGTTACCCGACGTTGCTTGAAGAATCCGGGTGTAGCAATTGGCCGTTCCACGTAAGCCGTCGCTGCCCTCGTCAACCACTTGAGACCAAACCAGATGAAGCCGAGGCGGACTGCCCAAACCCACCATGGCTGGCTCCGGTAAACCTCGACGATTTCGTTCCAAGTGATGCTCATTGTCCCAGACCCTATAGACCTATCGGTGGGCGGCTTGCCGACATTCTCGACCAATTCTGTCCACTCACAATGTCTATCTCAAGCCGTCCAGTTCAACGACCTCGTACAGATCACGGCGCGTGTTTCATATGTCAGACTCCGCAGATTGCGCGGACATGGACGTATGGGGCCTTTGTCCCAAATACCGGTCTGATGTTGCAAAGCCAGCCACTTTGGTCGGTGCTTCAAAATGCTCGCTCTCCGAAGTAGAGTTTCGCATGCCCAATGAGAAAAACAAAACCCCTCGCAAACATCGCGGGCGCTTTTCCAAGCGCATGAAAGTCATTTGGAATTCAGGCGGTTCAAAACGGTCGCTTGTTGAACTCATTGCTGGAATTGTTGTTTCACTAGCCGCGGGCCTGACGGTTTATGAAGTCCTGACACCCGAACCTCGATCCGTCATTGGCGTATCGCTCGACGATGATTGGAGCCGTACAAAACTCCTTGGGGAACCTCCGCTCGTTGATTTGATGGCGACGCTGGACGGAGAAGACGTTGACCTCAATTTTGCTGTACTGGATCGTTTCGAGAACGAGCTTCGAATCGAAATCAATTGTGCAGATTTTTCCTTTCTCGAAGAAGGTTCAGATCTCAACGGCCAAACCGTCTCCGTCGAAATGAAGCAATCCGGCAGCTATGAGCTCATCGTCGGGCGCGAGAACCCGGAGAATGTGCCGGTCTTTGAGAACCAGGTAGCCGACATCAACGGGCGCTGCCGAGGTGGAATTGTCGATTTACACTTCAAACTGGGACTCGGACAATTTCTGGAAAAACGTTACACTTCAATTGAGACTTTTGCGGCCTGAGTCTCAATTGAGGTGTAACGTTTCGTTGGCTATGCGAATGCTGC
>NZ_JBDQQS010000025.1:0-59220 GCF_039888615.1 Hoeflea sp. CAU 1731
GCTCGAACATATGAAGACCTTTGGAAGGCCGTCGGACATGTCTGCAGCCTGTTCACACCGCAAGAATGCTGGAACTACTTCAGATCAACAGGATGCGTTGCATACTAATCGCCCGCTGCTCTAGTCTCGGATGGTAGAGCCAAAAGCCGGAGATACAATTGTCGTGTGGTTCTCCAACGGTGCTGCCAGCGCAGTTGCATGGATGGAGACTGTGCTTCGTTATGGCGACATTTGCGAAGTCGTTGCTGTAAATAATCCGGTTCAGGAAGAAGACGCGGACAACCATCGCTTTGCATTAGATGTCGCGAAATGGGTCGGTTCCGATATTGTGTTTTGGAAGAACCCGAAATTTCCTAACGCCAGCGCGGAAGAGGTTTGGGATCATTGTAATGCCATGGCGTTCCCACACGGTGCTCCTTGCACAGACAGGCTCAAAAAAGCGGCGCGGCAAGATTATGAAAAACATCGTCGGATCGGCTGGCATGTCTTCGGGTTCACAGCAGACGAGCGCAAAAGGCATGAGAGATTCGTTCTGACCGAACGAGATAATGTTTTGCCTGTGCTCATTGACGCTGGAATCACGAAAGACGATTGCTATGAGATTATTCGTGCGGCCGGCATTCTGCTTCCCTTGGTATATCGTCTAGGGTACCCAAACGCTAACTGTCTCGGTTGTGTCAAAGCGACGAGTCCTACCTACTGGAACCATCTGAGACGAATGCATCCGGAAATTTTCAAGAGGCGATCTGAACAATCACGCCGACTCGGTGTTCGCCTAGTGCGTTACAAAGGGCAAAGAATGTTCTTAGATGAGCTGCCGCCGGATGCCGTTGGTAGGCCAATGAAGACCATGCGAATTGAGTGCGGAATTTTCTGTGAGGAATGGCCCGTCTCAAATGATAATTCGGCTGAAATGAGCCCCCTGGAATTCCTCATTCGGAGCGTTCTCGCGGCTTAATTCTTACCCCTCCAACTTCCACCATTTGCAGATATTCACCGGGGCCAGGGTCGTTGCACATCACAGCGGTGAGATTAGCATCATAGTTTGCTGGATCCATCACACCTGACTTGTTCAGAGGGGTGAACGCTCCATTCTGCCCAGATGGCAATACCGATGGGTCGAAGGACATATCCGACGCAACCATTGAAATACTCGAACCGTCACTGAGTTCCCAATGGCCGCACAGCAGTCCGATGAGTTTGAGCGCGGGTGCGAGTATTTCAATGGGCTGGTAAGATAGAAAAAATCCGACTCTTGCGGTCCACCCTGATTTCGGAACGTGGAGGATCAGATATTTTCGCTTTGGTGATGATGGTGGTGCAGCCGATCTCAGGAAATCAGTTGGGAAGTAGACACAGGCAACCATAGCCGTGATCTTGTCGGACATGTCCGGTTTGTCCCAAACTACGATGTCCCGCTTTTCTAGCTTCGAACTCCTACCCTCTATTTTTGGGTGGTATTGCTTCGTAAATGCGTAGCGATATCCACCTTCCGGGTGCAAACTCACCTTCATAGACCCGCCGAGTTTTCGGGACGCAATATAAACGGTGTCCTTGTGCCCCCATACTGCCCACGGAGTTGAGAAACGCCCCTCTGGTCCTTCGATTGCAAACCTTAGCCTGTGGCTCCAGGCCTGCATGAATTGTTCGACCCTGGCCTTCTTTGCTGCATCAATCATTGCAGTCTCGCCTTATAATTCGATCAACTGATTATAAGCGCAAATCCGGTCGAAATTTGGTTTCTGCAAATGGGGGTACTTTTGGGGGTATCGGGGAAATAGTAGAAAAATAACATAATAAAATCAATAACTTGACAAAATTTTGCATCCTACCGGGCCCACCATATTTCAAGGTGTACTGGATTGAACCCCTAATTTGAGTCACGTTAATTGGTGACAGTTCAGTTGGTCCACTGAGTTCGCGTTTTGGGTTGTGCCCAGTGAACAGGCTTCGAATTCGTCTGGAGACCGATAAGCCAATGCCGAGTGCAGTCGCTGGCGATTGTACACAGTCTCGATGAATGTGCAGATGGCGGATCCGGCGTACTCCAGGTTGTTGTAGTTCGAGGCGTGAACCTCCTCCACCTTCAGCGTTTTCATGAAACTTTCCGCCATAGCATTGACGTAGGGACACCCCGCACTGCTCATGCAAGGCAAAATGCCGACGGCTTGAAGGCGTTCGACATAGTCGCTGCAGGCATACTGGGCAGATTCAAACGGTCGTCGCAACACCCCGCTCCAGGAGGTGTTGATGGTTACAGGGAAACGGAAGTCAGAATGCTCAAAACGGCGCAAATTGTCCTCGCCAGGGCGGCCACCGGTGTGGCGGCGTGAGAACCTGTGGCGGTTTTGGCAAGGAGTGGCGTCGGGTCTGTCCGGTGAAGAAGCCTCAGCCGCAGCCGGCGTTTTGGACCCCCTTGGTATCCGGCGGTTTCGAAGTTCGGGCGGCGTGCCTCCAACACATCTTTCGCCCGTAGCGGCGCCACTCACGAGTCGAAACCTATCGTTTCTGGAATGGGAGGAAATTGCTTTGGAATGTGCGCGGTCGCAGATCTGTATCTGTTTATTTTATCGGCAAAATGCATTCTGTTGTTTAAGTGATGCCCATGTTCCAGTCGAAACTTTTAGTTTTCATTTTTTATATTTGAGGAATATTTAGCAAATGAATTCCAATAATTTGATGATATGTGGAAGAAAAGTAGAATAAAACTGCAAAACGCGCAAATTGGTCTTGACGATTTGATCGGAAGCGTGCCTCATGAAGGGGAAGCTGATACGACAAACCTGCAACCAGACGCGAAACCGACTTCTCGATGCAAATTCCTGCCTTGACATTTGAAGCGATCCGCCGCTCGGTGATTGGCGACGCCATGCCGGTGCGAGGTCCGTTTGGTTCGCGTTCGTTGATCTACGCAGACCATATTGCGTCTGGGCGGGCTTTGAGTTTTATCGAGGATGCAATCCGCGACCATATTCTGCCCGCCTATGGGAACACCCATACCGAGACTTCGTGGTGCGGACGCCAGACCACACGCGTCCGCGAGGCGGCGCGTCAGGCGATCAGAACCAGCGTCGGCGCCGATGAGGACCACGCGGTGATATTCGCAGGGGCAGGCGCGACCGCAGCGGCGGACAAGTTGGCGCGCGCGCTCGACCTCGGACCCGATGCAACGGTCTTTATCGGCCCGTACGAGCATCACTCCAACGATTTGACCTGGCGCGAGACCAAAGCGCGCATCGTGCGCATTCCCCTGAACCAGGCCGGCGAACTCTGCCTTGACACCCTCGCGGAAGAACTGCGTGAAAGGCAGGGCGGCGGACCATTCGTCGGCGCTTTCTCGGCGGCGTCCAATGTGACCGGTGTTCTTACCGACCTGCCAGCGCTGGCGCGCCTGCTCCATGCTTACAATGGTCTGTTGATCTGTGATTATGCGGCTGCCGGACCCTATGTTCCCGTTCGTCTGAGAGCATCCGCGCCCGGCGAGACGGACCGGATCGACGCCGCGCTGTTTTCGGCGCACAAGTTTCCCGGTGGTCCTGGCGCGTCGGGCGTCCTGGTCGCTGATCGCCGGATTTTTGACCAGAAGCGGCCAACCATGACGGGCGGCGGCACAGTCTCCTACGTCACCGCCGAAAAGCATGTCTACGTGGAGGATCCCGAGCGACGCGAGGAAGCGGGAACGCCAGCCATCATCGACAATATTCGCGCCGGCATGGTTTTCGATCTCAAGACGCAAATGGGCGACGAAGTTGTTGCGGCGCAGGAAGAATTCCTGACCGAGCGGCTAGACAACCTGCTGGCGTCGGAGCCGGCGGTGGAACTGCTGAGCCCGCCGCGATCGCGGCGGCTCGGCATTTATTCCTTCAATATCCGGGCTGGCGAGCGCCTTTTGCACCATAATTTCGTGGTCGCTCTGCTGAACGATCTCTTCGGCATTCAGGCGCGGGGCGGATGCTCGTGCGCAGGGCCCTATGGTCACGATCTTCTGGGCATCGATTCCGCCACCGCCTGGGCTCATGAGCGCGCCGTCGCCCGCGGTTACTCGGTCTTCCGTCCCGGCTGGGCGCGGCTTGGGGTGAGCTGGTTCTTCGATGAAGAGACGGTGGACCAGATCAAGGCCGCAATCGCATTCATCGCGCATCGCGGGCTGTCGGTTCTGCCTGCATATCGTCTTGACGCGGCGAGCGGCGTCTGGCGTCCGGATCCCGCGGCGTTGCCCGGGATGGTGGAGACGGTTGAAGACGCGACGCCGGATTTCGCCCAGATGTGGTTCGGAAACGCCTCTGCGCCGACGACAGCGCCGGACTTCGAGACTTGTCTGGCAATCGCCCACGAAATTGCCGACCTGGCCGAGCGCCATACCCCGGATGTCGGACCTGAATTTGATGCAGACAGTAAAAAGTTGCGGTGGTTCTGGATGCCGTTGGAAGCATCCCGGCAACTGCGTGGCGTGGCCTGAACTGACACGAACAACGGACAGGAAACCTGGCGAATGGCTATTGAGAATTGGGTTGCAAGGTATCTTGGCGAACTGACGGAATTCCGTCGCGACCTGCACCGCAATCCCGAATTGCTTTACGACGTGCATCGCACCGCAGACGAAGTGGCCCGGCTCCTGCGCGAAGCCGGGGTCGATGAGGTGCACGAAGGCATCGGCCAGACCGGCGTGGTCGGCGTGATCCGGGGGCAGAGCAATACATCCGGGCGCACGATCGGGTTGAGAGCGGACATGGACGCTCTGCCGATCAAGGAAGACACCGGAGCTGAATGGGCTTCCACAATCCCGGGCAAGATGCACGCCTGCGGGCATGATGGTCACACAGCCATGCTCCTGGGCGCAGCCCGCGCGTTGGCGGAAAGCCGCGCCTTCGATGGGACTGTCTGCGTCATTTTTCAGCCTGCAGAGGAAGGCGGCGCCGGCGGCAAGGCCATGATCGACGATGGACTTCTGGAGAAGTTCCCTATCCAGGAATTCTACGGAATGCACAACCGTCCCAACCTTGAGGTCGGCAAGTTCACGACCCGCCCGGGCCCGATGTTGGCCTCGGTCGATGAAATCAACATAAAAATCGAAGGCGTCGGCGCCCATGCCGCCACGCCGCATAACGGGATCGATCCGATGCCGGTGATGGCGGCGCTGGTCCAGGCGGCGCAGACCATCGTGTCGCGCAACCTCGATCCGATCAAGTCGGCGGTGGTGTCGATAACGCAGATAAACGGCGGCGACGCGTTCAACGTGATCCCGCAAACAGTGACCCTGCGCGGCACAGTGCGCTGCCTCGATGAAGATGTGCGCGACATGGTCGAAGAGAAGCTTGGCCGCGCTGTCGAACATATCGCCGCAGCATTCGGCGCAAAAGGCGAACTGGAATATCTGCGGCTCTATCCGGTGACGATCAACAACGCTGAGGCGGTCGAGAATGTGCTGGCCGCCGCCTCCGAAGTGGCGGGTTTGGAAAACACGTCCGGAGAAATGCCGCCGGCGCTCGGCGGCGAAGACTTCTCCTTCATGCTCAACGAGCGTCCCGGCGCGATGATCATGGTCGGCAACGGGCCGGGCGCCATGGTCCACCACCCGAAATACGACTTCAACGACGACGTTATCCCCTGGGGTTGTTCCTTCTGGACGACCCTGGTCAGGCAGCGCTTGCCAACGAGTATTCCCGATTCAGCCGATCGGTCCGTCAAACATTGACGGATGCTTGAAACACTTCGGCGTTCTGCTTCCCTCCGAAAGTTCGCCCTGATCTCCAAGGCATGAAGGCAAAGGTCATGACCGACAAAGAAACACTGGTTCCAGAACTCGATCACGTTGTGATCATGGTGCATGGCGACCTCGACGCTTCGGTCGAGCAATACAAGGCCATGGGCTTCGACTTGACGCCACGCGGTCATCATTCGCTAGGTTCGTCGAACAATTTGGCGATTTTCCAGAACAACTATCTTGAACTTCTGGGATTTGAGGAAAGCAAGAAGCTTCTGCGCCCCGAACTGATGGACACGCCGCGCGGTCTTGCCGCTGTGGTCTGGCGCTGCCCGGATCTCGACGCGGTGGTGAGTCGCCTGGACGAAACCGGGCTGAAGATAGAAGATCCGACCCATTTCGTAGGCCCGGTCGAGACCGGCGAAGGCGCGTTCGACGCGGCCTTTGCGGTGATCAATTTTCCGACGAAGGGTTTTGCCGAAGGGCGCAGTTTCTTCTGCCATCACAAGACGCCGCAATATGTCTGGCGCGAGGAATGGCAGAACCATCCGAACACGGCGCTTGATGTCTCGGAGTACGTCTTCGTTGGCGGCGCGCCTGAAGAGACGCTGACCATGTTCGACACATTCTTCGGCCCCGGCGTCATGACGCCGGTTGACGGCGGCATGGCGATCGAGGCCGGCGCCGGGCAGGTGGTCGCGCTGACCGCCGAGGCCGGCAAAGCGCGCTTCGGAGAAGCAGTCTCGATTATTCCGGAAGAGGGCGAGGCGCGAATGATTGCGCTGAGCGTTCGCTGCAAGTCGCTCGACGCGGCGCGGAAGGCGCTGAAGGACGGCGGCCTGCCATTCGAAGATCTCGGCGCGCGGCTGCGCGTTGGCGAGGATGCAGCCTTCGGACTGGCGATTGAATTCCACGAGTAAACCCGGCGCACGAAGCGCGGCGCGTCCTGGCTGCGTAAAAATTTGAAAGAAAAAGGAACACCGATATGCGCGCAGTAGTATTGAACGAGCACGGCGGGCTCGACAAGATGACGTATGTCGAGGACTTCCCTGACCCCGTTCCCGAAGAGGGCGACGTGGTGATCCGGGTCAAGGCCAGCTCGAATAACTACCACGACATTTTCACCCGCCGAGGCATGCCCGGGATCAAGATCCCCATGCCGCTCATCGTCGGCCTCGACATTGCAGGCGAAGTGGTCGAGGTCGGACCAGGCGTCAGGGGCGGCCGACTGGTCACCTGTGGGGCTACCGCCGGTTTTGATCCTGTCGAGGATGGCAAGCTGGTGATCGCGCCATGACGAACGCCACCATGGATATGGCGACGGTCCAGAAATACCTGGACGGCTCTCCCTTCATCGCTTTCTGCGGCCTCAAGGTAACAGAGATCGATATCGAAAAGCAGACAATCACCATGATTGCGCCGCTGCGCCCGGAATTCGAGCTCGGCGCAGGCACAGGCCAGTGGCACGGAGGACCGATCGCATCTGTCATCGACACCGTCGGCGACTTCGCGCTCGCCATGCTTTTGAACACCGGCATCCCGACGATTAATTTCCGCGTCGATTACCTGAAGCCGGCGATCAACACCGCCTTGATATCGACCGCAACCGTCCGACGTCTGGGGCGGGCGGTCGGGGTGGCCGATGTGGACGTCTTCAACGAAAGCGGCGCCCTCGTGGCCATCGGCCGCGGCACCTATGCAATACCTCCCGGCAAATAACCGAAACGAGGGCGGACAGGGAAACCGCCCCAACTCTAGTCCGACAGACCTTGAAGGGGAACTAAATGACAAGACTGACAAGACGTCTTGCACGATCTGACGATGGTCCAGCATTAAGCCCCTCGTCTGCTGGTCATGTATCTGGGCAGCGTGGTCGAGACAGGTCCCGCCGAGACAATATGGAAAAAGGCGGCGCATACCTACACCGAGGCGCTGCTGGCCGCGGCGCCGGTCGCCGATCCGCGGGAATTGCGGAAACGCAAGAAATTCGTGCTGCAGGGGAATCTGCCCAGTCCGGCGAACCTGCCCAAGGGCTGCGCCATCTCCACGCGCTGCCTCTTTTGCGAAGATCGCTGCCGGTCGGAGAATCTCCCTACCGTGACGCCTGTCCGGCGGGCGCCGCAACGCCTGCCATTTCGACCTGGCGGACCGGATGAGGGAGGCTCTGCATGAAGAACTGGACAAATCCTGACGATCTCGTCGATCACAATGGTGGAATGGACCGCGTTGCTCTTATCGACGCCCGGACGGAACCGGTGAATATCCGCCAGGCCGTCGTTGTGCCGCGGGCCGATGAGGAATGCAGCCAGATACCCGTTGCATTCGTCGTGAAGGCTGAAGCCGCGTCCCTGACCGTGCAGGACGTCAAAGACTATACTCTAAAGAACGGGCCGAGCTATCAGTATCCGCGCCGTGTGCTCTTCGCCGCAGAACTGCCGCTGGAAAGTCTGACTGAGCTCCTGGCCAATCACCTGGGTCCGCGGGGGATCACGGTCAACGCCATTGCGCCGGGCGCCACAGTCACGGATATGAACCGGCTTGACGAAGATCCCGAAAAGGCAAAGGCGACGGCGAACACGATTGCGCTTCGTCGGGTCGGATACCCACAGGATGTCGCCACCGTGGCGCTGTTTTTGTGTTCATCGGCTGGCGGTTGGGTTACAGGGCAATGCGTTGACGCTTCGGGCGGCCAGCGACTCTGACGAGAAGGGCCGGCGACGCCGCGCCGGATGGGAGGAGACGTCACAATGATTGACGATATCGACAAAAAAATCCTGGGGCTGCTTCAGAAGGATTGCACGCTTCCGGCGACCGAGATCGCAAGCCGCGTGGGCTTGTCGGCGACGCCCTGCTGGCGGCGTATTCAGAAGCTCGAAGAAGAGAAATTCATCCGCTCCCGGGTGGCGCTGCTGGACAGCGTGAAGCTGAACGTCGATGTGACCGCGTTTATCGCCGTGCGCACCAACCAGCATAACAGGGCCTGGCTCGACAAGTTCGAGAAGGCCGTCTCGGGCATGGATGAAGTGGTCGATTTCTTCCGGTTGAGCGGCGACATCGACTACCTGATCCGCGTCGCCTTGCCGAACATCAAGGCCTATGACGCGTTCTACAAGCGCCTGATCGAAAAAGTGGATATGAGCGACGTGAACTGCATGTTCGCCATGGAGACGATCAAGTCGACGACCGAGCTCCCCCTGCATTATGCGGAAACCAAACAGCGCTGACGCTTCCGTGGCGACCGATGGGGCGCTCGCCGCGTATTCGTTGCTGACTATCCTTAACAACTGAACATGTTTTGAGTTTTCCTCCATGGATCCGATTGCTGTCCCAGGTGGGAAGGGCTAATCGTCAATGAACGCCAGGCAATCCGAGCAAGGCCACGAGAGTGTCATCGACAATGCCGACGCAGCAAATCTTCACCGACGAGTACAAGGACACGCCCTATTGGTGGGACGTCAGCCCCGCGCCGGAGGCGCCCAAGCAGGATCTTCCTTCCAGATCGGAAGTGGCGATCGTTGGCGGGGGCTACACTGGATCGTGCGCGGCGATCGCCACGGCCCGGGGCGGCCGCGAGACGCTGGTTCTGGACGCGGAGCAGCCGGGTTGGGGCTGCAGTTCGCGCAACGGCGGACAGATCAGCAATACGCTCAAGCCGTCGCTGTCTTCGCTGACCCGAAAATACGGCGCAGACCTTGCCCTCAAAATACTTCAGGAAGGCATGCGGTCGACGGAATTCCTGCGCGAGTTCATCGAGCAGGAAGAGATCGATTGCGATTATCGGCAGAACGGCAAATTCTTCGCCGCTCATAATCCCGCGCAATACGAGGCGATGGCCAGGAAGTACGCCAATCAGACCAAGGGGCTGGAGGTCGAGGCGCACATGGCGCCGCGGGCCGATCAGCGCAGCGAAATCGGATCGGACGCCTATTACGGGGGAGCTGTTCTGCCGCAAAATGCGGCGCTCGACCCGGCCAAGCTCCAGAACGGGCTTGTTGATCGCGCCAAGGCGGCCGGCGCGCGCTTCATCTCCCATTGTCGCGTCGAAAACATTCGCCGCGAGGGCAAAGGGTTTCGACTGCAGACGGCAAAAGGGCCGGTGTTCGCCGACGATGTGATTATCGCGACGAGTGGTTATACCGGGGCGGTGACGCCATGGCTGCGCCGGCGCGTCATTCCGATCGGCAGCTACGTCATCGCTACGGAAATGTTGCCGCCGGAAACGGTTCGCGAGATGTTTCCCCACGACCGTATTGTGACGGATTCCCGCAAGGTCGTTTACTATTACCGCGCGTCGCCGGACGGACGCAGGGTGCTGTTCGGCGGGCGCGTCTCCTTGACGGAGACCAACTCGCGGGCAAGCGCGCCTCTGCTTCGCAAGGAGTTGATTTCCCTGTTCCCGCAGATCAGCGATGTCCGCATCAGCCATTCCTGGATGGGTTTCGTCGATTTCACGTTCGATTCCATGCCGCATGTCGGCAAGCATGACGGGATGTATTACGCCATGGGCTATTGCGGCTCGGGCATCGCGACGGCGACCTATCTGGGAATGAAAGCCGGCCAGAAGGTGCTGGGCAGCCCTGAGGGCGATACGCCGCTCGACAAGACCCGCTTTTCCACCCGGCCGTTCTATACGGGGAATCCGTGGTTTCTGTCCCAATCCATCCGCTATTATCGCTGGCGTGACGCATCCGGAAAATAATCATAGTAAAATAATAATGTAAAATCAATATCTTATATCAATACCACAGCGACCTCCGGGTATCTGGGTTTGTTTCGGGAATTTGCGTTTCGCCACCTTTCTTGGATTTGGCTTTGTTTCGGGAATCGGTGATTTTGCGGGTTTTCCGCTATCTGGCTTCGTTTCGGGAATCCGGAATTTCAACTTTCCTCACGGCCGCAGACAACCGATGACGCCGATTTGAGAGCGGAACCGACCATAGCACGAATTGCCGAACAATTCAGCCTGTTTGTTCCTTTTTTGTTCACATTTCCGAGTGACGAAACCGGTTTGTGCTACTCCGCGAATTCGACACGCCGAGGCTCTTCGCCAGCATTTTGACGGCCTCATTCATCGCAATCACCGGCTTTGCGATCGTTTCCGTTATCGAAAAGATCGTTATACGCTGGGACGCCGCTTCGGTGACCTGACGTCCCTGGCGATTGGTCAGGACACGGTGAAATCCGTCTTCATTCCGGAATACTCGTGCTCGAGGATGTGACAATGGAGCATGAAGGGGTTTGTCCTGACGCCGGATACTGAAAGGCGACCTGGATATCGCAGAACCCGTCTTTCTCCAACGGCGCTTGTCGTCAGCACCTCTCTTCTATTGATCAATCTCTTGACGCGTGTCCAATCCTTTTGCCGATCAGTGCCGGCTCGATGGGCTGAGTGCTGGCGGTTTGCCGCCCAGTTGGTGTACATGTGATTCCCGGCCGGAGTCGCAAAGATATCTCAATCGACGCCGCGCCAGTTCCTGAGCGGGCGACAGGCCGCATCAATCCGGCAGGCTGGGAGAGGTGAATGCCGTTGGGCGACGTCCGCGTATCGATATTCATATTGCCTTGGCTTCTGGCCTTGTTGCTCACCTTTACGGGCTCGTCGATGGCGAAAACGATCATGATTGACGGACCGGAGGGTCCATTGGCCGGGGAAGCAACGGCCGTCGACGGCGCACGTCATGTGATCGTCATCATACCCGGCTCCGGTCCGGTGGACCGCGACGGCAACAGCCCGCAGGGCGGGCTGGCCACAGACGCTTACAAGATGCTGGCGGACACGCTCGCAGACGAAGGGATAGCCTCGATCAGGATCGACAAGCGCGGCTTTTTCGGCAGCAGCGCCGCGATTGCCGATCCAAACGACGTGACGATCGAAGCCTATGCCGGGGATGCGCGCGACTGGTTGAAGCGCGCCGCGGAGATGGCCCCGTGCGTCTGGATCGCAGGTCATTCGGAGGGCGGGCTGGTTGCGCTCGTCGCGAGCCGCAAGCCGCCCGAAGCGCTATGCGGACTGTTGTTGCTTTCGACCGCCGGGCGGCCGATGGGTAAATTGTTGCGGGAACAGCTGCGCGCGATGCCGGGAATGGCGCCATCGATGCCGGCGATCGATCGTATCGTGACAGGTCTCGAGGCCGGCCGCACTGCCGATCCCGAGGAACTGCCGCCGCATCTGAAGGCGATGTTCTCACCCGGCCTGCAGCGCTACATGATCGATCTGTTCTCTCACGATCCCGTTGCCCTGGCGCATGACTGGCAGGGGCCGGCGCTGATCGTACAGGGGGATGCGGACATACAGGTCAAGCAGATTGACGCCATTCTGCTCGCCGAGGCGCTTCCGCAAGCCGAGAAGGTGGTCCTTGAGGGCGCCACACACATGCTGAAAGTCGACGTTCCGGACCAGCCGCTAGCGACCTACACCGATCCCTCGCATCCACTGCACCCGGACCTTGTTCCCGCCATATCGGAATTTCTGGCGCGCAATTAAGCGTGCTGGCGGCGGCTGGAACCAGGAACCGCGTCGGGAATGCTGACCAGCCGCGACAGGCGCTCGGTAATGATCGAGGAAGCGCGGCGCAGCTGTTCGAGCGCACTGTCCCTTATGTCCTGAAAGGTCTCCGGTCCGGGCGAGGCGAGGCTGATGCCGGCGACGATGTCGCCTCGGCTGTCAAGAACCGGAACGCCGATGGCGTAGATGCCTTCTATATTTTCGCCCAGGCAATCCGCATAGCCGTTCTTGCGAATCTCGATCACCTCTTCATAGAGACGTATCGGCTCGACTATCGTGTTGCCAGTCAGTCGCGGCATGTCCAGCGTCTGCAGGAACGTCGCCAGTTCGTCGTTTTCCAGACGGGCGAGTGCGATCTTGCCTATGGATGTCGAATGCAACGGAGCGGTTCGGCCGGGCTGGGGATAGACGTGTATCGGAGGGCTCGGCAACGAGAGGAAATACACCATTTCGGTGTCGTGCATTGCGCCGAGATAGGCGGCCATGTTGCAGTTTTTCGCGACTTTCTGCAGTTCCTCGAATGCGGCGTCGGCGAGCGTTCTCTGTACGAGATAGGATTGCCCCGCCTCGTAAAGCCCGTATCCGGTGCGGTAGCGCATGGTGCGCGGATCCTGCTCGACAAAATCGTGGTTCTTCAGGGTCGCCAGCAAACGGTGGACGACGCTGGGCGGGATCGCCAGTCTTCGGCCAAGTTCACGAACGCCGATATCGCCCTGTGTGGAGCTCAGCATCTTGAGGATCATCAGCGCTTTTGAAAGCGACTGGTTGGCGTCGAGTTCGGAGAGATGTCTGGTCATGGTGTCGGTCCTTTGCGCCTAAACTTTGAGCGCACTCCCCGGACGCCCAATTACTGGCCAGCATCGTGCCATCAGTCGCGAATTGCTGCAAGGCTGTTGAGAAGGGGGGCCAGTTCTTCTGCGCTGCTGACGCCGGTGACGATCAGCTGATCCAGCCCGACCTCTTCATATTCAGACAGGCGTTTGCGCACATCGTCCGGCTTGCCGGCGACTGCATGTCTGCGCACGATGTCGTCGCTCACAAGACTGTCGACGGTCGGCCAGTCGCTGTTCGCATAGGCCTTTGCGAGCGCCGGCTGATCGAGCGTCCCGCCGCCGAGTTCGATGTTGGTCTTGTGATGCATGCCGCGCAGGATGAAGGCCATCTTGCGGCGCAGGCTGTCGAATGCGCGCTTCTCGTCCTCGTCGATCGCGGCGTAGACGAGACCCATGCGACGGATCTTGCTTCCGGATTCGGCTTCGCCTGCGGCGGTTTCCGCGAGGCAGGACTGAATGAAGGCGACGGACGCGGCGGCGCTGATGAGCAGGCCGTCGGCGTGCGAGCCGGCGAGCTTAAGCATCTTGGGTCCGGACGCGGCGAGTATCAGCGGCACGTTGCGCTTGCCGGCCTCGAGCGCGCGCCCTTCCACCTGGAAGCGATTGCCCTGGAACTGGACGACCTCGCCGCTCAACAGAGCGCGGCAGAGCTCGAGCGCTTCGCGCATGACCAGAAGCGGCTTGTCGGACTCGATGCCCGCGGCTTCGAGATCGCGCGGCGCGCCGACGCCGAGACAGAGCGAAACGCGGCCGGGAAACAATTCATCGAGCGTGGCGGCCGCCATGGCGATGTAGACCGGATGGACGCTGAAGGGGCTCATGGCCATCAGCGCTATTTTCAGCCGGCTCGTTGCGCTCAATATCGCTGCGGCGCTGGCGACCGGCTCGCGCTGGAAAAGGTGGCTCGCGAGCCAGAGGGTTTCGACCCCCGTCGCGTCCATCAGCGAGACCATCTTCTGAACTTCTGGCCAGGGTTCGTTGCCGTTCAGCGCGACGCCTATTTCTGAAGACATGGTCTAAGTCCTCTGCAGCTCGGCGATGAGGGTGTCGAGCGAGTCGAGATTGTAGAGATTTTCGGGCGGAGCCAGGAGTTCGGCGTCCTTGAGTCCGGTGGACGTCAGGATCGCGACCACGTCGCCGTCGAGTTCGACGCCGCGCTCCGACGCTTCCTTCGCGGCGGCGAGACCCGCGACGCCCGAGAATTCCTGGTACAGACCCCTGGCGGCGAGCCGCCGGCGCATATCCTGGAAGGTTTCTTCCGACGACGTGAGCGCGCGATCCCTCTGGTTTTCGAGCGCGACCACGCCGCGCCAGGAACTGACGGAGCAGGAAATGCCCATGGCGATCGAGGCCGGTCCGTTGACTTCCGTGGCAGGCTCGTTGCTGCTGACGGCGCGTGCGAGAGGTCCGCGCGTGGCCGGTTCGGCGGACAAGATCCGCGGCACATGATCGGTCAGGCCGAGAGTTTTGAGCTCCTGGAATCCCTTCCATACGCCGAACAGCATTTCGGCGTAGCCGGTGGGCGCCAGCACCGTACTCGGCACGCGGCGTCCAAGCTGGAGAAACAGTTCGTAAGCAATGGTCTTGTAGCCTTCCGGGCCGTAGGGATTGCCCGTATGGAAACGGGTCAGGTTGCTGGCGGGCATGAAGCCCGCTTCGTCGACGATGCGACGCAGCACGGTCCAGCGACTTTCGGTGGGGCTGGCGATGACATGGGCGCCCAGGCCGGTGATGAGACGCAGATAGGCGTCCGGCATGTTTTCGGCGACGATGACGGCGCAGGGCAACCCGGCGCGCGCCGCGTAGGCCGCAGCCGCCGCGCCGTGATTGCCCGATGAGGCCACTGCAATACCGCGCGCTTCCGACGCGATCGCAGCGCTGACAACGCAGTAGTTCAGACGATCCTTGTGGCTCCAGGTCGGGTTGCGGCTTTCGTCCTTCAGCCAGAGGCGTCCCTTGACGCCGATCTCGCAGCCGAAGTCTTCAGCGTCGACAAGGGGCGTGCCGCCTTCGCCCATGGACAGGCCGTCGGCAAGCGGAGGCAGAAGCGGCGCCCAGCGCGACAGGCCCGGCAACGGCGCCTGGTCGAACAGCGCCCGGTCGACCTTGTCGTAGTCATAGGCGATTTCCAGCGGATACTGCATGGCGTCGGTGGATGTCGCCGGACAGCCGCCGACGATCACCGGCAGGAGCGGGAAGCTCCTGGAGGGATCGCCAAGCGAACGTTGCCCGATTGCCGCGCTACCGGGCAGCATTCCGGAATTCAGTCTGGTCATGTGATTTTCGGCGTCACTTCTTCCGCAAACAGCTGCATCTGGTCGAGCAATTCCTGAACGTCGTTGGCGGCAAAGTAAAGACCGAGAAGATGGGTGACGCCGGCTTCGCGCGCCGCGATCGCCTTTTCCACCACTTCGTCGACGGAGCCGACGAGATTGACGTCGGAAAGATCCTGCTCGCCTTCGCTCTTAAGCGTTGATTTCTTCAGCGAAACCATATGTTTGTACATCTGGCTCTGGCTGAAGCGCTCACGCGCCTCTTCACGGGTCTTGCCGACATAGCATGTAAACTGCGGGGCGATCTGGATGGCTGAAGGATCGCGGCCTTCCTTTTCGACAAGTTCCTTTAGATGGGTGATCATGCCGCCCATCTTGCCGACGTCCATACCGGCCGGAATCCAACCGTCGGCGAGCCGCGCGACGCGCGGAAGATGTTTTGGGCTGTTGCCGCCGAAATAGATCGGCAGCTTCTTCTGCAGGGTCTTGGGCGCCAGCTCGACATCGCGATACTGGTAGTATTTTCCGTCGAAGCTGGAAACGCGGTCGGAAAAAAGCTTGTTGAGCGCTTCCACGCCTTCTTCCACCATTGCGCCGCGGTTTGCGCCGGAATCAGGCCACAGCGCCTCGAACTCCTCGCGGTAGGCGCCAACGCCGACGCCGATTTCCAGGCGGCCGCCGCTGAAATGATCGAGCGTGGCGATCTGCTTGGCCGTGACGACGATGTCTCGGCGCATCGGTAGAACCAGAATGCCGGTGCCAAAGCGCAGCTTGGTGGTGGCCGCGGCGATGAAGGCGTAGGTGATCAGAGGCTCCCAGAAGCGCGGCGGCTCCGGGAATTCGTCGCGAACATAGGCCTGCGTGGTCATGTGGTCGTTGCCCCAGACCGAATGGTATCCGAGATCTTCCGCATGAGTAGCGATCTTCAGGACGTTTTCCGTCGAAGAAAAGGGGATTGGATAGGTCAGGCCCTCCATTCCAGTTGGCAGTCCAGCGCTTACTATCATTTGCTTGTCTCCATCTCCACGGACCGGTCCTCTGCCGTGTCCTGTTTCATTTTCGCCCTCAATTGTGTTCTCAGGGCTTTGGTTTGATCGGTAATCACCGCATGGTCGTCATCGAGCGCGACGCCGTAGACGCTGCGCGCCTTTTCGGCCGACACCATGCCTTCGCGGACATCTTTTGCGACCATTTCGGCGGGACGCTGTAGTGGATCGCCGATGCCGCCGCCGCCCGGCATTTCGATGAGCAGCCGCTCGCCATAGGGCACCGTCTGCTGACCCTTGCCGCGCAGGTGTTCGCCCGATTTAAGACGAACGACGCCGGCTGCGCCGTCATGCCCGCCGTCACGGCCCCGGGGCGGGAACACAACCCGGTCGTAATTGGCGCTGACGGCGAAGGGCGCCGTATCCAGCGTGTCGACTTCCATGACCTGGCCGAGGCCGCCGCGGTAATAGCCTGCGCCGCCCGAATCCGTGCGGTATTCCTTGCGCCAGACGATCATGGGCGAGCCTGCCTCGGTGATTTCGATTGGCACGTTTCGCACGCCGGACGGAAAAGCGGTCGCAGACAGCCCGTCCTTGCCGGCGCGGGCGCCGGCGCCGCCGGAATGGAAGCTCATCACGTTGAATACTCGGGCGTCGGCAAGCGTTTCGGGTTCGGCGTCGACGCGGCCGGCGCCGCCCATCGCAAAGAGATTCCACAGGCACGAAGACCCTTCCGCCGGGACTGCGAGAGGATCTCCTGCCTGCGTTCGTACCTGCGACAGGCAACCGAACATGACGTCTGGCAACAACTGACCCGTAATGTGCCGTGTGGCGACGGGCAAGGGGTGCTTGGCGTTGAGAATGCAGTTTTCCGGCGTCGATATGCGGATCGCCGCAAGCGAAGCGGCGTTATTGGGCACCTTCGGCGCGACGACGCATTTGACGCCAAAGGTCGCGTAGGCTTCCGTGTAACAGAAGGGCACGTTGATGCCGAAAGGCGAAGGAGCGGACGTGCCCTCGAAATCGACGGATATGTGGTCCTCGTGAACGGTCAGCGCGGCGACCAGATCGAGCGGCCGTTCGTAGCCGTCGACCCGCATGGTGTTGTGGAAAGTGCCCGGCGCAATGTCCGCTATGGCTTCCTTCATCGCGCGGGCGGTCTTGTCTAGGATGTGTTCGCCGAGGGCGTCGAGGGTTTCGATGCCGAATTCGCTCATCATCTCCACCAGCCGCTCGCAGCCGATGTCATTGCAGGCGGCGAGCGAGTAGATGTCGCCGATCACCTGCACCGGTTCGCGCACATTGCCGCGCACGATCTCGATCATGGTTTCGTCGACCTTGCCCTCGCGGGCGAAGTACATCAACGGGATGTAAATGCCCTCTTCGTAGACCTGGCGTCCGTCCGGACCGATGCCGCGGCCACCGACGTCGACGACATGGCAGGTGCAGGCGAACAGGCCGACGCAGGCGCCGTTGTGCAACGCCGGCGTGACGACTGTGAAGTCGTGCAGGTGGCCGGTGCCCTTCCACGGGTCGTTGGTAATAAAGACATCGCCCGGCTTCATCGTGTCGACCGGGAAGCGGTCGATGAAGTGTCTTACCGCGCGGGCCATGGAGTTGACGTGGCCGGGCGTTCCGGTCACGGCCTGTGCAAGCATGTCGCCGTTCGTGTCGAAGATGCCGGCGGAGACGTCGCCCGCTTCGCGCGTCGACGTCGAAAACCCGGTGCGAATGAGCGCCTGCGCCTGTTCTTCAACGACCGAAATCAGCCGGTCCCACATGACCTGGTAGTGGATGACGGAAAGGATCGATGTGTCAGTCATGCCTCATTCCAGTCCAGAACGATGTGCCCGAGCGAGTTGACGCCCGCGTCGAAACGGGAGGTAACGATGGTGGTCGTCTCTTCCTCGGTGATGATGCAGGGGCCGGCGAGCGTGACGCCGGGTTCGAGCTCTGTGCGCCTATAGACCGGCGCCTCGATCATGTTTCCGGTCGCCGCGTCCACCATGCGACGGGCGCCGGCCGGGCAGACGGTTTTGCCGGTTTTCTCGTGACAGGCCTTTTCAGGCGCGGGCGCCGGCGTCGCCAGTCTCAGCGACCAGCCCGTGATCTCCGACACCAGTCCCGGTATCGAGCGTCCGAAGGTGTTTGTGTAATAGGACACGAACAGGTCGTGCAGCGCCTTGTGGGCCTCCGCCTCGAAAGGCGTTGCAGGGATGTCGACGGTGACTTCGTGGCCCTGGCCGACATAGCGCATGTCGGCTGTCCAGGTTTCGATCAGCGGCTGGTCGCCTGCGCCGGCCGACACGACCTCGAAGGCCTTCGCGTACATGTCCTTGCGCAACGCGTTGATCGCCTCGTTGTCGAACGTATCGTCGAGCGTTGCAAAGCGCGACTGGTTGATCTCGTAGGCGATCGGGGCAAGGAGAAATCCGACGGCCGAGCCCACGCCGGCGCTTGCCGGAACGACGACGCGCCGAATGCCCAGCTTGTCGGCCAGCCGGGCGGCGTGCAGCGGCGCAGCGCCGCCGAAGGCGATCATCGTACGGCCGCCGAGATTGCGTCCGAGTTCTACGGCGTGAACGCGCGAGGCGTTCGCCATGTTTTCCTCGACCACTTCCGATATCCCGATCGCCGCATTGAGCGGATCGAGTTCGAGCTGCGCGCCGATATGGTCCATCACCGCTGTTTCGGCGCGTTCGGGAAGCAGCGGGATCGATCCGCCTGCAAAGGTTTCCGGGTCGAGCCGGCCGAGCACGACATTCGCGTCGGTGACAGTCGCCGCAGTGCCGCCGCGGCCATAGCTCGCAGGCCCCGGTTCCGAACCCATGCTGTCCGGGCCGATCTGGATGCGCGACAACTCGTCGATACGGGCGATCGAACCGCCGCCGGCGCCGATCTCCACCATGTCGATGACGGGTATGCGCAACGGCAGGCCGCTGCCTTTCAGGAAGCGGTATTCGCGCGCAACCTCGAACGTGCGGGAATAATGCGGCTGGCCTTTCTCGATCAGACAGATCTTGGCGGTGGTGCCGCCCATGTCGAAGGACAGGATCTCCTCGTAGTCGGACTGGGCGGCCACGTGGGCGGCGAGGATCGCGCCGCCCGCCGGTCCGGATTCGACCAGACGCACGGGAAAGCGGCGGGCCATCTCGACCTCGGTCAAGCCGCCGGCGGAGGTGATCATGAAGAATGGGCAGTCGACGCCCATCTTTTCAAGCTCGACCGAAAGCTTGCGCAGATAGGTGTCCATGACCGGCTGGATATAGGCGTTGGCAAGCGCCGTGGACCACCGGTCATATTCGCGGATTTCCGGGCAGACCTCGCCCGAGAGCGTGATCGCGATGTCGGGCAGACGGGCAGAGATGATTTCGCGCGCGCGTTCCTCGTGAGCCATGTTGGCGTAGGGGTGCATGAAGCAGACGGCGACCGATTTGACCTCTTCCGCAGCCAGGCGGTCGCAGATTTCAACGATTTTCGCCTCGTCGAGGGGCTGGATTTCATTGCCTTGCGCGTCGATCCGTCCGGCGGCCTGAAAGCGCATCGCCTGCGGCACGAGCGGCGCGGGGCGGTCCATCATGATGTCGTACTGCTCGAAGCGGTTCTCATACGCCATGTCGATGGAATCGCGAAAACCGTCGGTGACGATCATCGCCGTCTTTGCGCCCTTGCGCTCGATGATCGCGTTGGTCGCGAGGGTCGTTCCGTGAATGACGATTCCGACATCGGACGGCGCCAGTCCAGCCTTCTCGAGGATAACCTTGACGCCGGTCAGCACGCCCTGTTCGGGCGCCGACGACGTAGTGAGCACCTTTGCCGTCACGCGCTGCCCGTCCCGGGTCAGCGCAAGATCTGTAAACGTCCCGCCGATATCGACCGCCAGACGCGCCGCATTCGTCATTCGGAAATTTCCTCCTCGCTCAGGTTGCCGCCGAGATACGCGTGGCGGATATTCGGGTTGTTTCGGACCTCTTCCGCGGTTCCCTCAAGGAACTTCCGGCCCATTTCAAGCACGATGGCCTTGTCGGAAATCAGCAAGGCGCCGTGGACATTCTGCTCGACGACCAGCACTGTCACGCCGTCGGCGGCGATGCGTTTGACGAACTCGAAGACCTCGCCCTGGGTTTTCGGCGCAAGTCCGAGCGATGGCTCGTCAAGCAGCAGGAGAGAGGGTTCCGACAGCAGCACCATGGCGGTCTCGAGCACCTGCTGTTCGCCGCCGGACAGATTGCCCGCCTTTTCGCGAATCTTCCTCGCAAGCATCGGAAAGCTTTCGAGCATCGCGTCGATACGATCGCGGTGTTCGTTGCGCGGTAGGGTGTAGCAGCCCATTTTGAGGTTTTCGGCCACCGTCATGTCCGGAAAGTTGCAACGCCCCTGCGGCACGAAGCCGATGCCCAGTTCGTAGCGCTCCCAGGGCGTCTTTTCCTCGATTTGCCGTCCGTCAAACAAGATTCCACCGCCGAGATGATCGCACGATCCGTAGATTGCGCGCATCAGCGTGGATTTACCGGCGCCATTGCCGCCGACGAAAGTCGTGATGGTGCCCTTTTCGAGGCGAAAGGACACGTCGTGGATGATCGGCTTGCCGGCGTAGCCGGCGGTCAGGCCGGTCAGCTCAAGCAGGTATTCCAAGATAGGCCTCCAGTACGCGCGCGTCCTGCTGCACGGATTTCGGGTCGCCTTCGGTCATCTTGCTCCCGCCGACGAACACGATGACGCGTTCGCACAGGCGCATGACAAATTCTACATTGTGTTCGACGATGATAAAGCTCTCGCCGGCGGCGTGCAGGTTGAGGATGACTTCCTCCACCTCGCGTATGCGCGTCGGATTGACGCCGGCGACCGGTTCGTCGAGGACGAGCAGTCGCGGTTTCGGCACCAGCCCGGCGGCAAGAGCCACAAGTTTTTTCTGGCCGTAGGACAGAATACGCGTCGGCGCATCGTAATATTTGCGCAAGCCTATCATGTCGACCAACTCGTCGGCGCGCACCATAGCGGCGTCGACCTCGCGGCGCATGCCGGGCAGGCGCAGTAAGTCTGCGACCCAGCCGGCCGCCTGAAAGGGGCGAGCGGCCTGAAGCAGGTTTTCCCTCAACGTCATCGACTCGTAGATGTGTACGGTCTGGAAGGTGCGGATCAGTCCGGACTTGGCGATTTTCTGCGGCGTCAGGCGGGTGATGTCGCGCCCGTCCAGCTTGACGCGACCCGCGTTCGGCCGCTGGAAACCGGAGATGCAGTCGATGGTGGTGCTCTTGCCCGATCCGTTGGGGCCGATGATGCCTGTGATGGTGTTGTGCGCGACCGAAAAGGACATGTTGTCCACGGCGTGCACGCCGGCAAAGCTCTTGCGAAGTCCTTCGACTTCGAGAAGCGGAGTTTTGCTGTTCATTGCTGCAACTCCGAACGCAGACGTTCTTCGCGTCGCTCCCGGATCCATCCGGCAAGCCCGTTCGGCGCCCATGTGACGAAGGCGAGCAGAGCCAGACCGTAGAGCACCATGCGCAGATCGACAGAGAAGCGCAGGACCTCCGGCAGGATCGACATCACGGCGCCGGCGACAAGCACGCCGACGAAGCTGCCCCTGCCGCCGACGATAACCATGATGAGGAAGGCCTGCATGAAGAAGAAATCGAAGATCAGCGGATCGATTACCCTCTGGTTAAAGGCCAAAATGCCGCCGGCCATGGCTGTGAAGAATGCGGACAGGAAGAAGGCGAGAAGTTTGTAGGCGGTGGGATTGACGCCCTGCGAGCGGGCAAGATCCTCGCTCTGGTTGATCGCGCGCATGGTGTCGGCAATCCGAGACGTGAAGAAGAGGTGCAGCAGAAGCAGGCTGATCAGGGCGAAAACGCCGGCAAGGTAATAGAAGCTGTATGCGCCGGCGACCTCGTGACCGAAGAAATACGGCGAGGGAATACCCGGAATGCCCATCGGTCCGCGCGTCAGAGACACCCAGTCGCGCGCCACCAGGGTGGTGAGCAGGGCGAAGATCAGCGTGACGACCACGAAGGAATGCCGATTGAGGCGCAGCGCCGGAAACCCGACTGCGATTGACAGGACGCCGGCGAACAGGCCGGAGAGCGGCAACGCCAGCCAGAAGCTCAACCCCAGATCCATGACGGCGATCACCGTGAAATACCCGCCGATGCCCCAGAAGGCGATATGGGCGAGCGACAGCAACCCGAGCAGACCGTAAATGACGTTCAGAGACATCGCCGCGACGAGATACAGGAACATGGTGACGCCGACGCTAAGTATGTAGCTGCTGGAAACGACCAACGGCAGCAACGCGGCTACGGCGACGACGATGATTGCAAGCAACGGCATTATCATCCGACCCGCATCCCGCCTCGGGAAAACAGGCCACTGGGTTTCAGCAGCAGCACCGTGATCATAATGAGAAAGCCTGCGGCTTCCTGCCAGACAACGGGAAAGAAGCCGCCGATCCAGCTCTCGATTATGCCAAGCGCAATGGCGGCGAACACGGCGCCTTCGATGCTGCCCATGCCGCCGATAATTATGATTGCGAACGCCTTGAAGACGAGAAACTGGCCGAGATAGGGTTGGACGAGTTGAACCGGGGCGACCGCGGCGCCGGCAAGGCCACAGAGTGAAGCCGCCAGAATAACTGCATTGCGGCCAATCTTGCGCGGCTGCATGCCAACCATCAGGGCGGCGTCGCGGTTTTGCGAGACGGCGCGCATGGCCCGGCCGATCTGGGTATAATTGAGCAATACATACAATGCGGCGAAGGTGACGGCCGACAGGACCGCTGCGGCGATGCGCGTCCATGCGACGCGTATATCGCCGATGTTGACGCCAGCGTAGCCGAACTCGGTGTTCACCAGCAGCGGGGTGGCGGTGAAGATGTACTGGATGCCATTGAGAATAACGATCGACAGCCCCATCGTAATCAGGATGCTGCGTTCGAATTCGCCATGCCCGAGCCTGGACAGGAATATCTCATAGATGAACCAGCCGGCGATGATCGCCGTCAGCACGGCGACGATGGCTCCGGGAATGTAGGCCAGTCCGAAAGCGGGGAGCGCAATCGCCATCGCGTATGCGCCAATGAGCAGCAATTCGCCATGGGCGAAGTTGACGATCCCCAGGACGCCGAAGAGCAGGGCGAGTCCGACCGCGATCAAAGCGTAGATCAGCCCGATCACAAGTCCGTTCGCGGTTAGTTGCAAAAAGTAGATGTAGTCCATGTTCTGTTCGCCGGCGGCGTATGCCTGTTTGTAGAGGTTCAGAGGCGGGAGGGATGTATCAATTCGAGGATTACTTCACATTTACTTCTGATTTCTTCTCAAGAAGTACTTATAGTCATAATGTATTTCTTAAAGTATAAGATATAGAGATCAAATGAAACTAAAGTTTCTATAACCATTGTTTTTCACCTTATGCCTAAAAAACGGGCTTGCTAGCGCTGTAACTTGTCATATGATGGGCTCTGATTGGATTTATTGTCAATCGAAAAATTGGATCAACTTCTTTATTCTTGTCCCGATAGGAGGAACACATGAAAATACTGCCTGTTATTCTATCAGTTGCCTCAATCTTGGGCGCGTCTGTGGCCGCCCAAGCCGAAAGCATCCTGATAGGCATCACCAATCCCTACACTGGTCCGGCGGCTATCGCCGCTGAGCGGGAAAAATGGGGAATCGACCTCGCCGTAGAGGAAATCAACGAGGCCGGAGGTCTGCTCGGCATGCAGATCGAACTCCTGCCGATGGACAACAAGTGCAATCCATCGGAGGCCGTGAACGTCGCGAACAAGCTGGTCGAAGCGAAGGTCAACGTCATCATCGGCGCCCACTGCAGTTCGGCGACGCTGGCGACCATGCCGATCATCGAGAAGGCCGGCATTCCGATGGTCACCGCCGTGTCGACCAGCCCCGCCATCACCGACCAGTCCGGCGTTGGCGGCAACAAGTGGGAATTCCGCATCAATCCGTCCGACGCGGCGATGATGAAGACGCTCGCCGGATATCTCGCCAAATCCGGCGACTTCAAGAAGGTCGCAATTCTCGGTGAGGACACCGATTTCGGACGCGGCGGCGCAGAATCCTTTGCGGCCTTCGCCAAGGAAGCCGGCGTCGAGATCATCTCCACCGATTTCGCGCCTCAGGGCATGCCCGACTTCACGCCGGTCCTGACCAAGGTGTCGCGCTCGAAACCCGACGCAATCGCTCTCTTCCAGCTAGGCTCCGACCAGCTGACCCTGCTGCGCAACGCCATGCAGCTTGGTCTGACCATTCCCTATACGGGCCGCGCCGAACTTGGCGGCCAGAATGAAGAGTTGATCAGCGCCGGCGGCATGGAAGGATCCGTCAGCGCCTGGACCTATTCGCCGGAGATCGACACGCCGGAGAACAAGTCCTTCGCCGAAAAGATTAAGGCGAAGCACGAGATCTCGCCGGTGCTGCAGACCTGGGCGGGCTACGATTCCGTCAACATCATCGCTCAGGCGATCAAGGAAGCCGGTAGCGCCGAACCGGCCGCCATCCGCGATGCGCTCGAAAAAATCGAGTTCACCACGGTGATGGGCAAGACGATCTCCTTCGACGATTATAACCAGGCCGGTGAGATTGTCGTGATTCTCGGCGTCAACGACAACAAGGTCGACATCCTGTCGCTCGAACAGGTCGCGAAATAAGACGACGCGATGCGGCGGGGTTCAGCCCCGCCGCTCATCATACAGCCAAATCTGCTACTTCTGCTCGCCGACAAGCTCATACACCGTCGTCGCATGGGTCATGCCCTTGGCGATCGTTCGGTCGACCTTGCGGAACGTGAAGGTGTCGCCGGCCTGATCCCGAACTGACTCGCTGACCAGAATGTCGGTGTCGTACTCCTTGTTGAGGCTTTCCAGCCTGGCGGCCAGATTGACCGTATTACCGAGCGCCGTGTAGTTCATTCGCTCCGACGAGCCGAGATTGCCGACGACGGCGACGCCGGTGTTGACGCCGAAGCGGGTGCGGAAGCGCGGCAGGCCTTCCGCCTCGAATTGCCTGTTGATGGCTTCGCTGGCTTGACGCGCGGCGAGCACGGCGCGACAGGCGCTTTTGACATGGTCGTCCTGCGGCTCCGGCGCGTTCCAGAACACCATGACTGCGTCGCCGATGAACTTGTCGATCGTGCCGCCCTCGGCAAGAAAGGCGTCCGTCAGGGCGCTGAAATAGCGCGACGTCTGGCTCATTAGCGCATTCGGGTCGGTGCTTTCTGCAATCGTCGTGAAGTTCTCGACATCAGTAAAGACGACTGAAAGGCCCTGCCGCACGCCGCCGATCTCCGTGGACACTTCGTCCTTCAGCAGTCTTCGCACGAGTTCCGAGGGAACGAAGCGCGAGAACGACCAGATTGCTTTCTGTGCGAGATGAACGGCTTCGCCGAGATTTCGGATTTCCCTGATCAGCGAGACAATCGGGCGGTCGGGCGGCGTCTGCATCGTTTGCAGCCTGTTGGCCTCGTCGGTGATCGCCAGCAACTGCCTGGATATCCTGCTGGCCGCGAACCAACTCACCGGCAAGAAGATTGCGCCGATCGCGCAGGCGACCAGGAAGCCGCGCCATTGCAGCCGCCGGATGTCGCCGGCGAAATCCGTCTCCTGGGCGATCAGGACGATATGGGCGCCGGGGAAATCCGGGATATGGAGCGGGCCGATTCGGTAGAGCCAATAACTTCCCTTGTCGTCGTGGACGCCGCCTGCCTCTCTTGCTTTTTCTCTCGAATCCGCAAGCGCGTCTTTTACGAGCCCGTCGTCGAGGTCGGCGATGGTCGGCAGCGCAACGCTGTCGCTGGCGCTCAGCTTTTTTGCAAGCAGGCTGTTATAGTGCGGATGCGCCAGCAGCGTTCCGTCGGCCATGTAGGCGACGCTGACAGTGTTTTCGACCTCCGCCTGTTCGGAAACGAAATGGCTGAATTCGACGGTCTGGATGTCAATCCCGACCACGCCCTGCATGACGCCGTCGAGCTCCGCGCTGACCGTTATCAGGGACTCGCCGCTGGCGTAGGAACGGTAGGGTCGCGATATGGCCGCGGTATGGTGACCTTTGGCGTCGAGATACCAGGGGCGCGTGCGGGCGTCGTATCCGAAATGCGGTATGGTGATTTCGCTGATCATCTGCATGTCTGCGTCGAGAAATCTGCGAAACAGCGGAAGCTGCCCGGGGGCGCCCGGGAAGACCTGATTCAGGATATAGACAGCGCCGTCTGGCGTCTGGAACACTTGTCTTTGCTCCGGTGTCAATTCTGAGACGCGCAGCAACTGCAGCCAATAGCCATCGGCGTATCCGACGTAAACGCTTTCATATCCCTCCGCCTGTTCAAGTATCATCCTGAAGAGTTCGATCGCCTGATTGTCGACTCCCGGACGTTTCTGATCGGCGATCGAGGGAATGGCGGAGAGGAAATTGACGAGCCTGACCGTATTGGCGAGGCGCGCGTTGATCCGCGTTGCGACGCGTTCGCTGACCGACTCCATGCTGTCTCCCGCCGAAGTGTGGACGGCGATCGTGAGTATTCGATATTGCAGGCCAATCAGCATCAGGGCCAAGGTGACGAGGATGACCATCACGAGGGACGTGATGGTGAGGCGAAATGATAGCGTCATGATTTTACAGCCTGGAGCTTCAGCGGGCGCTTGGGCCCCGGCAATTCTTTTTGATGAAAATCTGTTGTAAAGCTTTGCGGTAAACATACCCTTTCAGGTAAAGGCGAGACCTGAGCGAGATTCTGCTTCAAAGACATATTGATCCCGCAATCGCCGTGATAGAACGCCGGCGAGGCTGAACCGGAAAGGACCCATCCATGCGCAAGTTGCTTTTTGTCGGAATACTGGCGGCTCTGGCCCTTGGAGGCGCCTCGCACGCCGCCGACGGGGGAATCGTGGGAAGCTGGCGGTTTGAATCGATCGGCGGCGCGCAGGACTTCGATTCAGGCAAGACCAGCCTGGAGGTTACCCCGGAAGAAAACATCTCGATGACGATCGGCTGCAACCAGATGACGTCCATTCCGGCGATCGAGGGCGACAATATCGATTTCGGACCGGTAGCGGCGACGCGAAAGGCCTGTCCGCCGCCGCTCGGGGCTCTTGAGCAGAGATTGCAGGAAGCGCTGGCGGCTGTGAGCAATTTCACCATCGAAGGTGATACGCTGCAGTTGCGCGACGACAGCGGCGATCCGGTCGCCGTTCTCGTCAGGAAATAGAAGGAGTACGGGCGGCGGTCACGCCGCCCGATCGAAGCTTCAAGCGGCCTTGGCGTTGCGAATTCTGCCAACGGCGAGCGCGGCTTCCGCCGCTTCCCGACCCTTCAGCACGAAATGCTCCCGGTAGATCCGGGTATGGTGTTCGCTCGGCTGATAGTGATGCGGCGTCAACGACACCGACAAGACCGGGACGCCTGTCTCGAGACCCGCCTGCATCAAGCCGTTGACGACCGCCTGCGCCACGAAATCGTGGCGATAGATCCCGCCGTCGACCACGAAGGCGGCCGCGGCGACGGCTCCGTAGCGTCCAGAACGCGCGAGGTCGCGCGCAAGCAATGGCATTTCAAACGCGCCTGGAACATCGAATACGTCGATCTGTTCCGAAGGAATGATTTCCGAAAATCCCACCAGGGCCTGGTCGACAATATCCTTGTGCCAGTTCGCCTTGATGAACGCATATCGGGTGTGTGTCATGGTGATCTCCTTTCGTAACGACACGTCACCCAAGGCGATCACATGCCACACGATCCGCGGCGAGCGGGATCGGCGACACGTTCTCTTTCATCCGGACTATGACCGTCGGCTCAGGCGTCTCACCTGATCTGCTGACCCTTTCCTTGAAGAAAGGCGCTCGCGGGCTCGCGGCTTCCGCCGCATACCGCCGGTGGGGACTTCCACCCCGCCCTGAGAACGACGACATTATTTCTGCGAAAGTTGAAATATTCAAGCGGATTGACACGGTCGGTTACGCTGCGCTGCAAAACGTGTGATACTGCGTTGGAACTTCGTCGCATTTTCGGAGTTTCATGGACATTGATGTGTCCTTTCTTGCCCCGGTTAACCGAATGAGTCTTTCATGAACGCGCATACCGACACCAGGTCGGCGAGCGGTCGCATCCCGTTGATTCGGGGCGTCGAGGAACCCATACGCTCCCCGCTTGTCCATTCAGGAGATTTGCGAGACTACGGCGAGGCGCTGGCCGCCGGAAACATGTTTCCGGCCGAGCCCATACCGGAATTCGACGTTCACGGTCAGATCTCGGTCATCGCGCGCAATATCGGCGATGTCGTCGCCACACATAACGCCGCGAACCAGCAGGGCGAGACGATCACGCCCGCGGCCAACTGGCTGCTCGACAATTCGCACATCGTGGAGGAGGCGATCAGTGAAGTTCGACGGGATCTGCCGCCGCGATTCTACCGGCAGCTTCCGCAGATGGACGGCGCGGGCATGTCGCGGGTTCTGGCGATCGCCTGGCACTATGTCGCCCAAACCGACAGCGCCGTGTCCCGCGAGGGATTCGGGGCGATCGTCGACGGTTTTCAGGATGTCGAGCCGCTCCGGATCGGCGAATTGTGGGCGCTTCCCTCCGTGCTCCGCTTCGTGCTGCTGGAAAACCTTCGGCGGCTCGCGCTCAGGGTCGAGAGGGCGCGGGTGCTGCGCCAGCTCGCCAACAACGTCGCCGACCGGCTCGCCTCGATTCCCGACGACGACATCGATATCCTGCAGGATTATTCGGAGTATGCGCTTGATCGCAGTTTCGCCACCCAGTTGCTGCATCGTCTGCGGGACGGTTCGCATTCATTCAGTCAGGCGCTGGGATGGCTGGAAAGACGACTGGAGGAGGGCGGCAGCGACGCCGAGCAGATAACGCTCGACGAACATGCAGTGCTTTCCGGCGGCAATGTCACCACGGGCAACATTATTCGCGGATTGCGTCTCATTGACGACACGGACTGGATCGGCTGGTTCGAGCAGGTGAGCCGGATCGACCGGATGCTGCATGAGCGCACGGATTTCGGCCTGCTCGATGCGCCCTCGCGCAATGTCTACCGAAAAACCATTGAGAAGCTCGCCAAGCGGTCCGGCCTGAGCGAGTTCGACGTCGCCACAAAGGCGATCGATTTTGTCCAGGCCGGGCGTGAAACGGAAAGCAGCGTCGAGATCGGTTGCGCCCTTGTCGGCCGGATGCGCGTCGCATTCGAACGAAGCCTCGGATACAAGCCGCCAGTAGCCGACAGGCTGCTGCGGTATATCCGCGCCGCCGGCTGGCCGGCCATGGTTGTTCCCGTTGTCCTCTTCACCGCGATCATCGTCGCGGTAACGGCTTTCATTCTGGGTTATGCGGGCCTTTCAGCGGCCGGAATCGTCCTTCTTTGCCTGCTCGTCGCCCTGCCGGCCAGCGAAGCCGCGCTCGGTCTCTTCAACACGCTGGTGGCGCTTTTCGTCGAACCGAAACAATTGATCGCCTACGAATACAAATCAGGCATTCCGGCCCATGCGAGAACCATGGTGGCGATGCCGGTGATTCTTGCGACGCGCGACGACGTCGACGACGCTGTGCATAACCTCGAAGTCCACTATCTTTCCAACGCGGATGGCGAAATTCACTTTGCGCTGCTGTCGGACTGGCCGGACAGCACTATCGAACGTTCCGATCGCGACGACGAACTGCTCGATTATACCCGCATGCTGATCGCCGGGCTCAATGCCCGCTATCCGAAATCGCAGCATGTGCGGTTTTACCTGCTGCATCGCCACAGGTTGAAGAACCCGTCCGAGGACTGCTGGATGGGCTGGGAGCGCAAGCGCGGCAAACTTCATGAACTCAACGCCCTTTTGAAGGGCGGCGTCGAGACCACGTTCTTTCCACCGCACGATCCGCTTCCGGACGACGTCAAATATGTCATGACGGTGGACGCCGACACGCGCATGACGCGGGACGCCGTGCACCGGCTTGTGGGCAAGCTCGAACATCCGCTGAACCAGCCGGTCATCGATCACGCGTCCGGCCGCGTAATTTCCGGTTACGGCATATTGCAGCCGCGCGTTACGCCGTCGCTTACGACCGGCGACGAGGCGTCCTTCTTCCAGAGGATCTTTTCCGATGGCAGGGGCATAGACCCGTATGTCTTCACCGTGTCCGACGTCTATCAGGATCTGTTTCGCGAGGGCAGTTTCACCGGCAAGGGGCTTTATCACATCGACGCCTTCGAGGTGGCCTTGAGGCGGAAGATACCCGAAAACACCGTCCTCAGCCACGACCTGCTGGAGGGCGCCTATGCCCGCGCCGCCCTGGTGTCGGACATCGAACTGATCGAGGATTATCCCACCCGCTACCTCGTCGATGCATCGCGCCACCACCGCTGGGCGCGTGGCGACTGGCAGCTCCTGCACCGGATTTTCAGTCCGCGCTCGAAGCTGCCCGGCCTTTCGCGCTGGAAGATGTTGGACAATCTGCGCCGGTCGCTGATGCCGATTACATGGATCGCGGCGTCCGTGGCCGGCTGGAGCCTGCTGCCCTTCGCGCCGGCGGCTGTGTGGCAGCTTTTCCTGATCGTTACCGTGTTCTTCTCGCTGACCCTTGGCGTCATCGACGCCTTCATGCCGCGCACCATGGAGATGACGCCGCGAAGCTATCTGGCCTCGTTCGGCCGCAGTTTTGCGATGGGAACGGCGCAGGTGGCGATGCGACTGGCGCTCATGGCGCACATGGCCTGGTCCATGGGCGACGCGATCGTGCGGACGCTGCACCGTGTCTTCGTCACCCGCAAGCATCTGCTGGAATGGCGCACAGCCTCCCAGGTGGCGCGGGCCGGAACGCGCTCCTTGTCCGCTCACTACAGATCCATGTGGGGCGCGCTGGCCGTCGGCGCGGCCGGACTGGCGATACCGATCGCTTTCGGATCCTCCGGCGCAGCGATCGCAGCAGTCTTTGCCCTGATCTGGTTCGCCTCGCCGTCGATCGCATGGCTCATCAGCCGCTCCGCAGAAAGCGATGACCGGCTGATATTGCGCCCGGAAGACGGCGAGGCGCTGCGCAACATCGCGCGGCGAACCTGGCTCTATTTCGAGACTTTCGTCAACGAACAGCATAATTTTCTGCCGCCGGACAATTTCCAGGAGACGCCCGCTCCCGTAGTCGCGCCGCGAACCTCGCCGACCAATATCGGGCTCTATTTCCTGTCGGTCGTCTCGGCGCGCGACTTCGGCTGGATCAGCCTGACGGAAACCATCGAAAGGCTGGAACAGACGCTGACGTCGCTCGAAAAGCTCGAGCGATATCGCGGCCATATCTACAACTGGTACGACATCGAGACCCTTCAGCCACTGCAGCCGCATTACATATCTGCGGTGGACAGCGGAAACCTGGCAGGACACCTGCTCGCCGTGGCCTCCGCGTGCCGGCACTGGGCCGATGCGCCGGCTGCGCATGCGCAGGGCGATTTCCGCGGTATTCTGGATGTGCTTTCCATACTTGAGGATCAACACGCCGCATTGCCGGACGAACGGCGCTCACTTCGACCGTTGCGCCAGCGCATGCGCGAGCGGCTGGAAGGCATGCGGCGCTCCGTTCGCACCATGATCAACGAGCCGGAAACGGCCACGTTCCGGACAATCGATCTGACGGTGATCGCTGTCGACATCAAGAATCTCGCGGGCGGTCTCAACGAGGAAATCCGCAACGCCGACAGCGAGACGATCGTGCTCTGGGCGAACAAGCTCGAGAATGCCTGTCGCTCTCACCTGGCCGACGCTCATCTCGAAGGTTCCGGAGCCGCGAGCCTGCGCAGCCGGCTTCTCGGCATCGGCGACCGGGCGCGCAATCTCGCCTTCGGCATGGATTTCTCGTTCCTGCTGAACCGCGAGCGCAAGCTATTGTCGATCGGTTTTCGCGTCGCCGAGCAGCAGCTGGACGAATCCTGCTACGATCTTCTCGCATCCGAAGCGCGGCTCGCCAGCCTCTTTGCGATCGCCAAGGGCGACGTCCCGACGGAACACTGGCTGCGGCTTGGCCGCTCCGTCACCGAAATCGGATTTTCGGCGGCGCTGCTGTCATGGTCCGGCTCGATGTTCGAATATCTGATGCCGCCGCTCGTCATGAAGGAGCCGCTCGGCGGCATCCTCGACCAGTCATCGCATCTGATCATCCGCAAGCAGATCGCCTATGGACGGTCGAAGCGCATACCCTGGGGCGTATCCGAAGCGGCCTACAACGCCCGCGACACCCAGATGACCTATCAGTACACGAATTTCGGCGTGCCCGGGTTGGGCCTCAAGCGCGGGCTGGGCCAGGAAACGGTGATCGCGCCCTACGCCAGCCTGCTGGCGGCGCAGTTCCGGCCGGCCGAGGCGGTCGAGAATCTGAAGCGCCTGGAAAAACTCGGCGCCTGCGGCCGCTACGGCTTCCACGACGCGGTGGATTTCACGCCTGGTCGGGTTCCCGAAGGCCATGATTGCGCCGTGGTCCGGAATTTCATGGCGCATCACCATGGCATGTCCATCGTCGCGGTCGCCAATGTGGTGTTCGAAGGCCGCATGCGCGACCGGTTTCACGACGACCCGGTGATTGAAGCCGCGGAGCTGCTGCTGCAGGAAAAGGCGCCGCGCATCATTCCCCCCGCGCCGATCCGCAGCGAGGCGAGCGAGCAGGTCAAGCCCGCGGTGGTCGACGATCGCCCCGATTCGCGGCTGATCGAGAACCCGCTGAATGCGTCCCGCGCCGTCAACCTGATGTCGAACGGACACTATCATGTCATGGTGACCGCGGCGGGAACGGGCTATAGCCGCGCCGACGAGATTTCCGTCACCCGCTGGTCGGCTGATCCGACGGAGGATAAAAGCGGGACCTTCATATTCCTCAGAGACGCCGAAACGGGCGCCTGGTGGTCCGCGACCGCGGAACCGAAACGCATCGAGGGCGAGAAGGCGAGCGCGTTCTTCTGCGAGGACAAGGCGACGTTTTTCAAGACCGTAGGCGACTTCCGGTCGGAAACGGAATGCATCGTGCTTGGCGAGGGCAATGGCGAAGTGCGCCGTATCACGCTCATCAACGACGGTCAGGAAGAGCGTCATATGGAACTGACGTCATTCGCCGAAGTCGCGCTTGCATTCGAGGCTGCCGACAGCGCGCATCCGGCGTTTTCGAAGATGTTCGTGAAGACGGAAATCGACGGACAGGACAAAGTCATTTTCGCGACGCGAAGGAAGCGCTCCGACGGCGATCCGTCGATTGCGCTCGCCCACTTCATGACCTGCGGGGCCGGCGTGGCGCGCGACCTCGAGGCCGAAACAGACCGCCGGTCCTTCATCGGCCGGGGCCGGTCGATCGACACCGCAGCCGCCTTCGATCCGGGCGCGACGCTGTCGGGGAACGCCGGCCATGTCATGGATCCGGTCATGGCTTTGCGCTGCAAGGTGCGCGTTCCTGCGCGCAAGAAGGTTTCGCTCAGCTTCTGGAGCGTGGTCGCGGCCAATCGCGGCGATATCGAAGACGAGATCCGTCGCTTTCGCTATTCGGACATATTCCAGCGCCAGGCCATGCTCGCCTGGACCCGCTCGCAGGTGCAGGTCCGGCATGTGGGGCTGAGCCTGTCGGAGGCTGCGGGCGTTCAGAAACTGGCCCGGTATCTCCTTTATCCCGATCCGGTGCTGCGCGCGCAGCCAGAGACGATCGCCGAGCGCCTTGGACCGCAATCCACGCTCTGGCCTCTGTCGATTTCCGGAGACTTCCCGATATTCGCACTGCGCATCGGCGACGAGGCGGACATCGAGATCGTCGCCTCCGCGTTGAGGATGCAGGAGTATCTTCGCGCGCACGGATTGTTCGCGGACCTCGTCATCGTCAACGAACAGGCCTCTTCATACGTGCAGGATCTGCAGAACGCGATCGAACTGTTGTGCGACAACGCCCGGGCGCGGGGCCGGGAACTCGGGCCGCGACAGCATATCTTCACGGTTCGCCGCGACCTTGCCGATGCGGATTCCTATGGAACCCTGATCGCTTCCGCGCGCATCGTCATGCATACGCGCAACGGCACCATTCTCGATCAGATCGAGCGGGCGGAACTGACGGCGGTCCGGGACGAGGTGTGGCCGGAGGCCGTAAGGCGCGCCGCGTCCGACGTCGCTGTCAAGGGTGATGATACAGCGGTCACGCCTCCGAACGTCGAATTCTGGAACGGCTACGGCGGCTTCGACGATGGCGGTCGCGACTATGTCGTGCAACTCACCGGCGATCGCGTGACGCCGCATCCGTGGATCAATGTCATCGCCAATCCGTCGTTCGGCTTCCACAGCTCGGCCGAGGGCGCTTCCTTTACCTGGAGCAGAAACAGCCGCGATTTCCAGCTGACGCCCTGGTCCAACGATCCGGTGACGAACCGGCCGGGCGAGGCCCTCTATGTGCACGATCTTGACACGCATGAAGCCTTTTCGCCGCTCGCCTGCGTATTGCGTGATCCGGCGACCGCGTATCGCGCGCGCCATTCGCGCGGCGTGTCGCAGTTCGAAGCGACGCGGGGAGACATTACGGCGGAACTGACGCAGCTCGTCGATGCGGTAGCGCCGGTCAAGGCGCAACGCCTTAAGCTCGGGAACTCGGGCGACCGCAAGAGACGATTCAGAATTTACGCCTACTGCGAATGGCTGCTCGGCAACAATCGCAACAAGGCCGCAGCCTTCGTCATCCCGGGTTTCAATCGGGAAAATCGCGTCCTGACCGCCCGAAACCCCTACCATGTCGACTATGGCGATCGCGTCGCCTTCATGGCCAGCGATGCGCGCTGGCAATCGGTGACGGCCGATCGCACGGAATTTCTCGGCCGGGGCGGGGCGACCACGGCGCCGCTTTCGGTGCTTCGCGGCAACGACCTGACCGGAACAATCGAGGCGGGGCGCGATCCGTGCGCGGCGATCGCCTGCGATCTGGAAGTTCGACCCGGCGAAACCGTGGAAGTCCTGTTCGTGACCGGCGACGCCGGTTCGGATGAGGAAGCCGTATCCCTGGCGCGCGAACACCTTGATCGGGATTTCGATGAGCGGCTTGCCGACAACCGCCGGCGATGGGAGGATTTCGGAGAAACGCTGCAGGTCTCGTCTCCGGACCCGGCCTTCGACGCGATGGTCAATGTCTGGTTGCCCTACCAGAGCCTCGCTTGCCGAATCACCGCGCGGTCCGCCTTCTATCAGGCCAGCGGCGCCTTCGGCTTCCGCGACCAGCTCCAGGACACGCTTGCGTTGCTGCTGCAGGATCCGCAACTGGCGCGCACGCAAATCATCAATGCGGCGGGGCGGCAGTTCAGGGAAGGCGATGTGCAGCACTGGTGGCTGCCGGGCAACGGCGCAGGCGTGCGAACAATGATCTCCGACGATGTCGTCTGGCTCGCCTATGGGACGCGGCATTACATCAACGTCACCGGTGACGCCGGGATTCTCGACGAAAAGATCCCTTTCCTAGAAGGCGCGAAGCTGGAAGAGGGCGAACACGACCGGTTTTTCGAGCCGGATGCCTCGGACGAAAAGGCAAGTCTCTACGAGCACTGCGCGCGCGCACTCGATCTCGCGGTGAGCCGGACCGGCGAGAACGGCGTTCCGCTGATTCTCGGAGGCGACTGGAACGATGGTATGAACCGGGTCGGCGAGAAAGGGCGCGGCGAAAGCGTCTGGCTCGGCTGGTTCCTGCTCAAAGCGTTGCGGGACTTTGCCCCGATTGCCGAAAGCCGCGACGACGGCGCGCGCGCGCGCGACTGGCTTGCCCATGCGGATCGTCTTCAGGCGGCGCTGAACGACAGGGGATGGGATGGCGAATGGTACAGGCGCGGCAGTTTCGACGACGGAACGCCGCTCGGATCCCGCCATTCCGACGAATGCCGCATCGATTCCATAGCCCAGTCCTGGGCGGTCCTGTCCGGCGGCGGCGATAGTGACAAGATGGAAACCGCCATCGACTGCGTGATGGACATGCTCTTTGATGACAAAGATCAAATCATCAAGCTGTTCACGCCGCCATTCGAACATACCAAAAATGATCCGGGCTACATCAAGAACTATCCGCCCGGCGTTCGCGAAAATGGCGGGCAATACACCCACGCCGCCATCTGGATGGTCATGGCGCTCGCGCAGATGGGGCGAGCCAATGACGCCTGGCGCGCGTTTTCGATGCTCAATCCGGTCAATCACGCGCGCGACGAGGAAGCCGCCGATCGGTACAGAGTCGAACCCTATGTGGTTGCGGCCGATGTCTACTCGGGGGCGGAAAAAGGCGGTCGAGGCGGCTGGACCTGGTACACCGGGTCAGCCGGTTGGTTGTATCGCGCGGCCGTAGAGGCGATTCTCGGGATTCGCCGGGAAGGCGACCGTCTGCACATCGATCCGCGCCTGCCGTCGCACTGGGAGCATTGTTCCGTAACGCTCAAGATCGGCGAAGCGCGTTACAACATCGCGATGCATCACGGCGACAAGGCTGGCCTGATTTTCAACGGAACCGACACAGTGGGGCCCATACCCCTGACGGACGGACTGCATGAAGTCCGGATATCCGTGCCGCGTGCATCGAAAACCAGCAGGCTATCACGGCAACCGCAGCTGAAACTGGTGCAATAATAATACTTTACGCGCGTGCCCGCGTTCACGCTGAATTACTGCGTTGCGAAATAATTGTAGCTGCATTGAGGCAACTCATCCGCAATTTGCCCGTTTTTACCCCGTGCACTGTTTTCCGGGGGCAAGGCGACCCCCTTGGCTAGAATCAGGAGTCTCCTTGTCTCTATTCGCGATTTATCTGCGTTCGATGGCTGCGCTTTTTACCGAGCGGTGGAAGGTGGCGGGCATATGTTTTTCCAACTGCGCCCTGGCCGTCATCCTGATTGCTGAACCCATCCTGTTCGGCAACATCATTGAAGCAATATCGGAAAAGGAAAATTTGTTCCTCCGCATGGCGGGCTGGGCCGCGCTCGGCGGCGCAAGCATCGTCGCGGTGGTCGTGGTGTCGCGCGAGGCCGACCGGCTTGCGCACAAGCGCCGGGTTGAAGTTCTCACCGATTCCTTTGAGTCAATCATGACCATGTCGCTCGCCTGGCATCATCGCCACGGCACGTCGCATGTGCTGCACACCTTGCTTCGGGCGTCCGAAACACTGTTTTCCCTTTGGCTCGAATTCATGCGTCAGCATCTGGCGACCGCCGTCACGTTGGTGCTGCTCGTGCCGACTGCGATCGGAATGGACTGGCGCATGGCGATTGTCCTTTTCGGTCTTGGGGCCTCCTATATCCTGATCAACCATATCGTCATGAAAAACACCAAGGCCGGCCAGGCAAGGGTCGAGGGCCACCATCACCAGGTGTTTTCCCATGTCAGCGACTCCATTTCCAATATCTCCGTCCTGCAGGCCTATGGCCGGGTGACGCAGGAGGCCGAGGCGCTTCGCCGTTACACGGGCGACCTGATCGACGCGCAGTATCCCGTGCTCAACTGGTGGGCGCTGGCAAGCGCGTTGCAGAAACTCTCAGCGACGATCTCGATGATGATCGTGCTTCTGATCGGCTCTGTTCTCGTTCAAAGCGGCGAATTGCGGATCGGGGATATCGTCGCCTTCACAGGCTTTGCGACACTGCTGATCGGCCGGCTCGACCAGATCACCGCCTTCGTCAACCAGGTGTTCGAGTCCCGCGCCAGGCTTGAGCCGTTTTTCCTGATGCAGGACGCCGTGGACGAACGCCACGATTCCGCCAGCCATGAGGTCGAAACGCTCAAGGGCCACATCTCCTTCGAAGATGTTTCATTCAAGTTTCCGGATAGCCGGGACGGCGTGCGCGACGTCAGTTTCGAAGTCCCGGCGGGCCGGACGGTGGCGATCGTGGGGCCAACCGGCGCGGGCAAGACCACGCTCATCAATCTATTGCAGCGTGTTTTTGATCCTGACAAGGGTTCTATCCGCGTCGACGGCATCGATACGCGCACGATCACCAGACGGTCGCTTCGCGCGCAGATCGCCACCGTTTTTCAGGACGCCGGCCTTCTGAACCGGTCGATCGAGCAGAACATCCGTCTCGGACGCAGCGACGCCGGCTACGCCGAAATCCACGAAGCCGCCACTGCTGCAGCCGCGCAGGATTTCATTCTCGCCAAGCGGGACGGTTACGACACGGTGGTCGGCGAGCGCGGCGCGCAGCTCTCGGGCGGCGAGCGCCAGCGCATCGCCATCGCACGCGCAGTACTGAAGGACGCGCCCATACTGGTGCTCGATGAGGCGACCAGCGCGCTCGACGTGGAAACCGAGCGGGAGGTGAAGGACGCCATCGACAGGTTGCGGGCGAACCGCACCACGTTCATCATCGCGCACAGGCTTTCGACCGTTTGCGACGCGGATCTCGTAATCTTCATGGACAATGGTCAGATCATCGAAACCGGGTCGTTTGAGGAACTCGCCGCGCGCAACGATGGCCGGTTCGCTGCTCTTCTGCGGGCCGGGGGCCTTCTCGACAAGGATCGCCTTCACGCAGTCTCTCCACAGGCGCAGGCTGCCTGATGACGGACGCAGCCGGTAGTCCGCATTCGGGACGCGACGGCGTTCCGGCTTCGCGCGATACAGCAAACCGGAACACGTCCATCGACGTCATTCGCGCGCTGTGCCTGATCATGATTTTCGTCAATCACGTTCCTGGCAATCCGCTGGAACGGCTGACGACAAAGAATTTCGGTTTTTCGGATGCGGCGGAAATCTTCGTGCTGCTGTCCGGCGTCTCGGCCGCCTACGCCTACGGCGCGAAATATCGCCAAGGGGCCCGTCTGGTCACGACGCTGAAGATCTGGCGGCGATCGGGCGTGCTGTATGTGGCTCATCTCGCAACGACGGTAGCAACGCTCGGCATCTTTTCGTTTCTGGTGATCGTTTATGCAAAACCCGAGCTTCTCGAGGCTATCAACATCGGGCCGGTCATGACCGAGCCGGCCAAGGCGCTTGTCGGGCTGGTGACGCTCGGCCATCAGCTCGGCTACAACAATATCCTGCCGGTCTACGCCATCATTCTTCTCCTGCTCCCGTTGTTCCTTGCGATCGGGGAGCGCAGCCTGACAATAATGGTGGCGCTTTCAGGGGCAATCTGGTTGGTGAGCGGATACCTGCAAATTGGCCTGCCGAATTATCCGAATGACGGCGTATGGTTCCTCAATCCGCTGTCGTGGCAATTCCTGTTCGTTATCGGGATTGCTGCGGCTCTGCATCTGCGTCGCGCTGGAGCACTGCCGGCGCGTCGGGACTTGGTTCTCGCCAGCATTGCCTATCTCGTTCTTTCCTTCGCCTGGGTCCGCATACCGCTCTGGGGCGTCGATGCGTCTTTCGGACTTCCCGCCGTTCTGACGGGCTTCGACAAGACATTTCTCTCCCTGCCGCGGCTGATACACGTACTCGCCGCCGGTTACTTGATCGCGATGATTCCGCAACTGGGCCAGATCTTCCGATTGTCCGTCAGGCATCCGCTTTCGGTTCTGGGGAGACATGCGCTGCCGGTGTTTCTGCTTGGAACCTTGTTATCGATGGCCGCCCAGGCCTGGCGGATCGCACACGGATCCACCAACCTGTCCGACATCGCCATGGTGAGCGGAGGAACAATGCTGCTCTTCGCATTGGCATGGTTTCTCGAATGGCACAGGGAGCTTTCCGGGAGCCGGCCTGCAGCCAGGAGTGGACAAACTCCCGATCTCGTCCTATCCACCCTTGTTGCGCGCGGCGATTGAACAACTGTAACGATGTCCGCGCGGTCGATCGACAGCAACGGGGACGCCATGACGATTTTCCACCCGACGGATTTCTCCGCATCCAGCCATGTCGCCTTCAGACATGCTCTCAGACTCGCTTTCGGGCTCGGGACCGGGCTCACCATCATGCATGTCGGCGACGGGCGGACGAGCCGCGAGGACTGGTCGCGCTTTCCGCATATCCGGGAAACGCTCGCCAGATGGAAACTGGTTGATCCCGACATCACCCAAGCTGAACTCGAACCGAAAACGGGCTTGCGTATCTCGAAAATCGAAGCCACTGGCCGCAATCCGGTCGAGGTGATGTCGCACTATCTCGATGAGAGTGACGTTTCGATGGTCGTAATGGCCACCCACGGTCGCAGCGGCATGGCGGCGATGCAGAATCCTTCGGTCGCGCAGGCGCTGGCGCGACGCATCCACCGGCCGTTTCTTTTTGTGCGCGAAGGAGTGCCGGGGTTCGTTATGGCGGACGGGTCGCTGCGGTTCGACCATGTGCTGCTGCCGGTCGACAGCGAGCCTGATCCGCAACTGGCCGTCGATCAGGTGACGTGGCTGGAGCGCGAACTGGCGGCTTCTGTGGGCGTTGTTCAGGCTCTGCATGTCGGCGACGGGCCGCTCGGCTTTCCGCTCGCGCCGCCCGACCTGGCCAATGGCGCGTTACAATCGCTGTCGCGTTCGGGCCGTCCGGAAGAGGTCATTCCCGACATCGCCGACGAAAACGCGGCGGATCTGATCGTCATGGTCTATTCAGGCCCGGCGTCGCTTTCAGAGCGTTGGCTGGGTTCAACCACCGAACAGGTGGTTCGCGCTGCGACCTGTCCGGTTCTCGCGTTGCCGGCGCCGCGGTATGAATAGGGCGTGACGTTCCTCACAGAGTGATTATCCTAATGTGCTAACCTTTTGCCATACTGGAGGACAGTGCGCTTAGGCCGTATTCTTCTTTCAACGACAGGGGCAGGCAATGGACGACTACTACGATCTGGGCGGACATCATTTCCCGGTTACGACTGCTTCCGAAGAGGCGCAGTTGTGGTTTGACCGGGGACTTATCTGGACCTACGGCTACAACCACGAGGAAGCCGTCGCCTGTTTTACAAAGGCGATCGAGGCTGATCCCGCCTGCGCCATGGCGCATTGGGGCGTCGGCTATGCGGCGGGGCCGAATTACAACATGCCCTGGGAGCTGTTCGACGACGCAGGACGGGCGGCGGCGCTTGCGACCGGATATCAGTCCGCGCAGGCCGCGCTCGCTATGGTCGATACGGTCAGCGACTGGGAAGCCGCAATGATCCGGGCCTTGCCGGCCCGCTATCCGCAGGTCGAACCCTTGGACGACATGAAGGCCTGGAACGACGATTTCGCCGACGCCATGCGCAGCGCCTTCGAGGCGCATCGCGACAAACTGGAGGTCCGCGCGGTCTTTGCGGAAGCGCTTTTGAACCGCACGCCGTGGAAAATGTGGGATCTGAAGCTTGGCAAACCGGCCGAAGGCGCTTCAACGGAGGAGGCGCGGGCGGTTCTCGAGGAGGCGATGGACATGGATCCGGCGGCCATGACCCATCCCGGAATCCTTCATCTCTACGTCCACCTCATGGAGATGTCTCCATTCCCGGAAAAGGCCCTGAAAGCCGGCGACGCGCTGCGCACCCTTGTCCCGGATGGCGGCCATCTGATCCACATGCCGACACATATCGATGTGCTGTGCGGTCATTATCACGACGTCGTCCACTGGAACGAGGCGGCGGTCAGGGCCGATCTCAAATACTGGCGCGACAAGGGGCCCTTCAACATCTATTCCGGCTATCGGCTGCACAATTATCACTTCGTCATCTATGGCGCCTTGTTCCTGGGTCAATTTGAGCCGGCGATGCGCGCCATCAAGGAGGCGGCGGAGACTGTGCCGGAGGAGATGTTGCGCATGGAAAGTCCGCCGATGGCGGACTTTTTCGAGGCCTATCTCGGCTTCGAGCCGCATGTGCTCGTCCGCTTCGGCAAGTGGCGGGAAGCGATGGCGCTGGAATTGCCGCAAGATCCCGAACTTTACTGCACGCTCGCCGCCAATGTGCATTATGCGCGCGGCGTCGCCAACGCGGCGCTTGGACATATCGAAGAGGCGGAAGCCGAAGAACAGGCGTTTCTGGCGGCAAAGGCCAGGGTTCCCGAGACGCGGTTGCTGCACAACAACCGCATCGTCGATCTTCTGGAGATCGCAACGGAAATGCTGCGCGGCGAGATCCTGTACCGCAAGGGCGATTATGACGAAGCCTTCGCGGCGCTGCGCCGGTCGGTCGCGATCGACGACAATCTGCCCTACGACGAGCCCTGGGGCTGGATGCAGCCGACGCGGCACGCGCTCGGCGCATTGCTGCTCGAACAGGGTCGCGTCGACGAGGCCGAAGCCGTCTTCCGGGAGGATCTCGGGTTAGGCGGTCAGTTGAGCCGAGCAACGGTGCATCCCGACAACGTCTGGAGCCTCAAGGGCTTGCATGACTGCCTGAAGGCGCGCGGCGAGACCGTGGAGATCGTGCAGGTGCGACAGCGGCTCGATCTTGCGGATGCGCGGGCGGACAAACGGGTCGCCGCGTCCTGCTTCTGCGCGCAGGCGGCGCTGCAGGCTGCCGAATAGCGAGAGAGGTTGAATTGAAGTTTCGCGCGAATTTTGCAGCAATCTAGCAAAGGAACTTCAATTCCGTACAACACGTTCGCTTCAGGCGTTAATCAACACATCTGTTGCGCAGTGATTGTCTGAGACGCCTTCGATCAGGAATATGTGCCCCTTGCTGTTATCCGTCCGCAAGGCGACGATGTCCTGGTAGGCGTCAGACCAATACCATTCACGGGCGGCCTCGATATCCGGAAATTCGATGACGATCAGGTGGCCCCGCCAGTCGCCTTCCAGCTTCTCCGGTTGTCCGCCGTGAATGCGAAACTTGCCGCCGAAAGGCGCGAGTGTCGCGTCGATGCCCTCGAGGTAACCGACGATCGCGGGTCCTGTATCGACTTCCGTGAGATGGCCTACAGCATACGCCGTCATGAGGGTCTCCTCTGTTTCGGTCGTGTGTAGGCGGTCACCGTCGCGGGATCGATTACCTGTGACGTAATCGCGCGTGGAAATCAGGCGGCGCCTTTCGCCCGCATCAGCATGCCGAACAGATCGCGCGGGTCGTCGGGATCGGCGAGCATGTCGAGCTCATCGAAATAGGGTGCGGCGGAAAGTTTGTCGGCGACATAGCGCAGAGCGGAGAAATCCTCGATCGCGAAGCCGACGCTGTCGAACAGGGTCGTCTGCGTGGGGCCTGTGCGTCCGGGTGTGCGACCCGTTATCACCTGCCAGAGCTCCTTGACCGGATGGTCGGGATCGAGTTGCTGGATTTCGCCCTCGATGCGGGTTTGCGGGGGAAATTCCACGAAGATATCGCTGCGCAGCAGAATGTCTCGATGCAATTCCGTCTTGCCCGGGCAGTCGCCGCCGACGGCGTTGATATGAACGCCGGATCCGACCATGTTGTCGGTGAGGATCGTCGCATTTTGCTTGTCCGCGGTCGCCGTCGTCAGGATCTGCGCGCCTTCCACCGCTTCCTGCGCCGAGCGGCAGGCGGTGATCTTGAAGCCGTGGCCTTCCAGATTGGCGACGCATTTGGCCGTTGCGGATGCGTCGACATCGAAGAGGCGAAGCCGATCGACTCCGAGGAGCGCCTTGAAGGCGATCGCCTGGAATTCGGACTGCGCGCCGTTGCCGATAATCGCCATCGTATCGGCATTCTCCGGGGCCAGATATTTCGCCGCTATCGCTGAAGTCGCGGCCGTGCGGAGCGCCGTCAGGATTGTCATTTCGGTCAGGAGCGCCGGATAGCCGGTATGGACGTTGGACAGGACGCCAAAGGCCGTGACGGTCTGAAGGCCCTCCTTCGTGTTTTTCGGATGACCGTTGACGTATTTGAAGCCGTACGTTTCGCCGTCGCTGGTCGGCATCAGTTCGATGACGCCCTCGCGCGAATGGGAGGCGATGCGCGGCGTCTTGTCGAAGCGCTCCCAGCGCCGAAAATCGTCTTCGATATAGGCGGCGAGCTCTGCGAGGAACGTTTCGACGCCGACATGGAGGACCAGCCTCATCATGTTGTCGACACTGACGAAAGGCACGATGTTGACGCCGGCGGGCGGCTTGGGAGGCATCATTGTATTCATGGCCAAATGCTCCGTGTCGGACGATCCATCACGCGCTTGCCGAAAAGGCTCGCCACCAGATCGGCCATCAGGATCGCGGTGCGGCCGCGCTCGTCGAGAAACGGGTTGAGTTCGGCGACGTCGAGCGACGTCACGAGGCCGCTGTCATGCAGCATCTCCATGACGAGATGCGCTTCGCGAACGGTCGCGCCGCCCGGAACCGTCGTGCCGACGGCGGGTGCGATCAGCGGATCGAGAAAATCGACGTCCAGGCTGACATGCAGTCGGCCTTTCGCCTGCTCAACGCGGGCAAGGAAATTGCGCAACGGCGCGCCGACGCCTTCTTCGTCGAGCTGGCGCATGTCGCAGATCTCGATCGAGGCGTTGGCCAGTTTGGCGCGCTCCGCCGGATCGACCGACCGGATGCCGATCATGCAGACATTTCCGGTTTTGACCGCCGCTTCGAGATCGGGAAAGAAACCCGCAAAGCCCGGCTGGCCCGTGAAATAGGCGACCGGCGTTCCGTGCAGATTTCCGCTTTCGGTGCTCTCGAGACTATGGAGATCGGTGTGGGCGTCGAGCCAGAGGACGAACTGTTCGCGGCTTTCCTCGGCGCTGTGGCGCGCCGCGCCGGCCACGGTGCCCGCCGACATCAGATGATCGCCGCCGAGAAACACCGGTGTGGCGCCGTCCCGCCGGGCCTCGTAGCTCGTCCGGGCAAGCGCGGAGACCCAGCCTGCGCATGTTTCCAGATCATGGATCGCCTCATTCGCAGACGCGCGCGTCGACACGGCGTCGGGCGTCAGATTGCCGAGATCGGCGACATCGTGACCGAGGCGGCGTAGGGCCGCTTCAAGCCCGGCCGTGCGCAAGGCGTCCGGCCCCATGAGGCATCCGCGCTGCGCGCTGCCGTGATCCACCGGCGCACCGATAAGCCTGATTGCACCCATTTACCGCTCCTGAATTGGCATAGTGAATAATTCTACTCAGCATGCGGCATATTCAAGACATAATAGTGACCAGAATTGACTTGATATTATCTAAATTGACTATAGATAATGATCATTATGGATGAAATTGACGCAAAACTGATCGCGATACTGAGAAATGACGGCCGGGCGTCGGTCTCCGATATGGCGGCGCAGGCAGGCGTAACGCGCGCGACAGTGCGCAGCCGGCTGGACAGGCTGATGGCGAGCGGGGAAATTCTCGGCTTTACGGCAGTGCTCAAAGGCGACATTCGCGAGCAACCGGTACGCGGCGTCGTGCTGATCGCGATCGAGGGAAAAGGGGCGGATCGCATCGTGGCGCAACTGCAGGGCATTCCGGAGGCGCAGAGCATCCACACGACCAACGGCCGCTGGGACCTTGTGGTGGAACTGGGCACCGAAACACTTGCCGATCTGGACGCGGTGTTGCGCCGCATCCGGTTGATCGACGGCGTTGCGGCGAGTGAAACCAATCTCTACCTGTCGACCCGCCGCAACCGGCGGGCAGGGCGGACTGTCGCGACAGCATGATATCCGGTTCAGCGCAATCCGGTCGACGACCAATTGCGGGCCCTGGCCCACTTCCTGTAAATGCGCCGCAGTCCGCGCGATCGACGCCGATGAACTCCCGGGCTTCCTCCTCGCTAATCCCGACGCCCGTTGAGAAGATCGTTCAGGGAATTGTTGATTGCCGGACTGGCAGGTCCGTCATCGTCACTGTCGTCGATTTCCGGTCAGGCGGAGAGAAGCGCATGCATTTCGTGTTCCCAAACGCCGAGGCGAGTGTGAAAATCAGCGTCGAAATAGCGGAACGTGGCGGCCATGGCGCGTCGCACGACTTTGCGTTCCGGCGCCGTCAGGGATTTGAGAGACATCGACAATGACCTGCAAGAGAAAGGTGCTTCTGGCTGTCACAGTAATTTGGCTTGCTGGCAGCGATCTCGGGCGCAATCTTCATGTCGTTCCGAGCGGTCGGGCGCAGGATATTTCGCGCCGGCGATCGGGTCTCGAAGACAAATAATACCAATCGTTAATATTAGTTCTCATATATATAAGTTTGACACGCAGGATTGGTTGCGCGGTAGTATATTTGCCGGCTGTCTTTATCATTCCGTCAAGAAAATAGTGATAGCGGCAGTCAGATCGCCAGATGTTCCTGTAGCGCCGAGAATTCGTTGATGTCTCATTCCGCCAGTTCGATGTATGACCTTGCGCCACGCCGCAAGTACGTCATCTACCTGGCTGCGCTGGCCGGTATGTTCATGGCGACGCTCGACATCCAGATCATTGCGACGGCGCTGCCGACCATGGTCGCCGATCTCGGGCGGCTCGATCTTTTCGGCTGGGTGGGCGCCGCATATCTGCTGGCGACAGCGGCTGTCACGCCCTTCTATGGCAAGCTCGGCGACATTCTCGGCAGGAAACCTGTCTTTATTTTCGCAATCGTGCTGTTTACCGTCGGATCGCTCGCTTGTGCGCTTGCCTGGTCAATGGAATCACTGATCGCCGCTCGCGTGCTGCAGGGTTTGGGCGGCGGCGGGCTTGTCACTTCAGCCTTCTCGACGATCGCTGACCTTTTCGAACCGCGGGAAAGAGCCCGCTATCAGGGGTACAGCACAGCCACTTTCACGCTTTCCAGCGTAATCGGACCGGTTGCGGGCGGCGTGCTCTCGCAGTCGATCGGCTGGGAGTTCGTTTTCCTGATCAATATTCCCGTGGGTGCGGTCGTCATCGCGGCGCTGTTTTTCGCCATGCCGCCGGTGACGAAGAGAAGCAGGCCGAAGATAGATTACCCGGGTGGGCTGCTTCTTGCAGCCTCTGTGACGCTTGGCGTCCTTTGGTCGCAGAAGCTGCTTGCGCCGGGCGCGCCGGACGCCATGTCCTACATACTGCCTGTACTGACCGTTCTGTCCCTGATCGGCTTCGTGATGGTTGAGCGCGTCGCCAGCGAACCGGTTCTGCCCTTGCGGATACTGACCAACCGGACCGTCGCCCTGTCGCTCGCCATATCCTTTCTCGCCTCGATGTCGACGCTCGGGATGCTGAACTACTTTGCCCTCTTCCTGCAAACGGTCACGGGACTGAACCCGGCGATGGTCGGGTTGATGTTTCTGCCGGCGTCCATGTTCACCCTCGTGGCGTCCATCGGGTCTGGTATCCTCATTGCCCGCACCGGACGCTACAAACCCTATCCGATCGCATCTATGGTGCTTGGACTTGTCGCCCTTGTCATCTTCACCACAGTTGACAACGAGACGCCTGTCTGGGGCGTCGCAGCTCTGATGATGATGTTTTCATTCGGCATCGGCCTGCATATGCAGACCCTGATGGTGGCGGTACAAAACGCCGTGCCGCATCGTGATGTCGGCGTCACAACGGGATCCCTGAGCCTGGTGCGGCTGTCCGGCGGCGCCTTCGGGCTCGCAATCAACGGTGGTTTGCTGACGGCGGGCCTCGTCCGCGGGCAAGGGTTGGTGTCGGAGGAAATGGCCGGCCGGCTCGGCCTGCCTCTGAGCGAACTCACGCCGGAAATGATTTCCGCTTTGCCGGATGACGCGGCCGCTGAAGCAGTGACACGATTCTCCTACGCCTTTCACAACGTTTATTATTTCGGAGTGGCCCTGTTCGTCGTCGCGCTGTTTCTCGCCATCATGCTCAAGGATGTCCGGCTTCCCAAGCATGAACCGAAAGAGACGGATGCGCCGAAGGTAGCCGGCAGAGCGGTGGCGGTCGCCGTCGAATAGTCAAACGACGCCCGAGACCCGTTTCAGAATAGCAATCGCGTCAGGTTCAACGTCATCGCCCGTCCAGCAGACATACTGGTCCGGCCGCACCAGAATAAGCCTTGCGGCGTAGGCTTCGGCCAGTTTCCGAACATCCTCAGTGACGATCGTCAGCGGTATGCCTGCTTCTTTCGCCGCCTTTCGAAACAACTCCGCCTGCGCCGCGGCATCGATCGCCAGCAGCGAGTAACCGGGTCCGAGTCGTTCAAAGACGTTGTCTCCGGTCGAAAGATGTTGCGGCGTCAAGTGAAATCCGGGGCGTGCCGCATAGACATGTTCGCCTTTCGCTCCGGATTCTGCGCATTTCGGGCCGAAAACGACAGGTGATCCGGCGTAATTGGGCACATAGGCGCTCACCTCGGCCGTGCTGGCCGCGCGCGCGGCCCATTGCGCTTCAAACAGGGGTTTGTCTACTTCAGGATTGTAGCGTTCGAGAAAGGCGCGGTCTTCGTGGATGAAATTCTCGATGAAATCATCCGCCGTGGATGCGAAGACCGGCCGGCGCTCGTCATTGTAGCTGTCGAGCAGGGCAGGGCCGCCCCATCCGCTCAGCGTTGCGGCGAGCTTCCAACCGAGATTGCAGGCGTCCTCGAAACCGGTGTTGATCCCGTAGCCGCCATAGGGCGGGTGACTGTGGGCGGCGTCTCCGGCCACGAAGATGCGTCCGGAACGGTAGTTGTCTGTGGTTGCGAAACGCAGGTCCCATAAACCGATATGCTCAAAGGCGACGTCGAATTCCGCGCCGACTGCGTCGTAAAGAAGTTGTGTGAAATCGAAATTGTCTTCCGTCGTTCCCGGCGGCACAGGGGCGTGGAAGAACCAGGTCGTGCCGAGATCGACCCGCCCGAAGAACCGCCAGTAACCCTCCAGATCTGGATGGAGCACGCAATAGAATTGCTTGTCGGGAAACCGATCCAGAAGCGTGTGGAGGCCGGTCGAACGAAAGACAAGCAGCACCATGACGCGATCGTGGTCCTTGCGGGTTTGTGTTATGCCGGCCTGATCGCGAACGATCGACCGGGCGCCGTCGCTGCCGACGAGGTAGCGGCCTTCGAAGCGTCTGGTTGCGCCGGTCTCGTCACGAGCCTCCGCCCAGACGCCATCGGCGCCCTGTCCGATCTGCTCGGCGCGCCAGCCACAGGAAATGGCGACTTGCGGCAGTTCCGACGCGCGTTCGCGCAGCACGCCTTCAGTCTCGTTTTGCGGCAGTCGCTCGTTTTCCCTGTAATAGAAGGGGCGCACGACTTCGCGCTTGAGCCAGTCGTAGTGATAGCCGCTCAACAGCGTTCCATAGGCGGTGAGGCCGCCAATGCCGTAATTGTGCGGAATGCGCCTTGCGTTGCGGAGCTGCTTTTCTGCACCCCAGAAGTGGAACAGCTCCAAGGTGCGCTGATTGAGGTTCTGGCCTTTCGGAATGGGTTGCGGCGTGTGATAGCGCTCGATGACTGCGGAGCATACGCCGCGCTGACCGAGTTCGATCGCAAGCGCCATGCCCACCGGGCCGCCGCCGACGATAATGACGTCGCGTTTCACTGTCTCTTCAGACATGGGGCCGACCTGTCTTGAGCGTCAAAGGGACAGCCCCAACAGTTTGACGGCGTTGTCCTGAAAGATCTTCGAGCGGGTCTCTTCGGATATGTCGAGTTCGCTGATGATCCGGATCGTTTCCCGGATGTACATGGGGCCGGCTTCCGGGTCGAACGGCGCGTCGGAGGCGAAAAGGACATGATCCTCGCCGAAGAACTCCATGGCGTGCTCGATCGCCTTGCGCGATCCGAAGGACGCCGTATCAGCATAGAAATCCTTGAAATATTCGAGATGCGGTCGCTTCAGCACCTGGCGAACAGCGGCGAGGTCGCGATCGGTCGTGCGGGCGCCCATCTGGTCCCAGCCAGGGCCGACCCGACCCTCGAAAAACGGAACCATACCGCCGGCGTGGTGAGTGATGACCTTGAGGCCCGGATAACGGTCGAACAGGCCTGAAAACACCATGCGCGCCATGGCGGCGGATGTCTCGTAGGGCCAACCGAAGGTCCACCAGATTTCATATTCCGAGCGGTCTTCGGAGAGGTAATCAGGGAAATTCTCGCCGCGCGCCGGGTGCATCCAGACGGGTTTTCCGGACGACGCCATGTATTCAAAGAAAGGTTCGAATTCCGGCCGGTCGAGCGGTTTGCCGGACACGTTGGTGAAGATCTGCATACCGCAGGCGCCGAGGTCTTCGACGGCGCGTTTGGCCTCGGCGACGGCGCCATCCGGATTACCCAAGGGGGCGGTGCCGATGAAACCCGGAAACCGGTCCGGATATTTTTCACAAAGTTCGGCCATCGAGTCGGAACCGATCTTCGACAATTCCAGCGCCTTTTCGGGGCTGGCCAGCTTTTCCAGTGGCGGGGAGGCGAGCGACAGCACCTGCTGGTAATCCTCGCCGAACATGTCCATCACCTCGAAGCGTCTGTCGAGATCCGTCATCATCGGCACCGCGCCGCTGCGGTTGGTGATATCCGTCATTTCCCCGATGTGGTCGATCAGGGCCTTGAAGAAGGGCGCGGGCCAGATGTGGTTGAAAATGTCGATCTTCTTCATGGTTGTTTCCCGTCCCGTATCGTGTGGTATTCATCGTCGTCCAGGGCGTTGCGCCGGTCGGACAGTTCGTTGCTGAGTTGCGCGCCCGCGCGCGCGATGTCCCGGCTGATCGCAATCTCGCGATCCGGCGTCAGCTCGGGGCTCGCGATCGTCAGGCAAATGCTTGCGATCGGACTCTTGCCGGCGTCGAAGATCGGCGCGGCGAAACCGGTCACGCCAGGCGTGACTTCGCCCCGCGCGGTCGCGAAGCCGGCCTTGCGCACACGTCTGTAGCTGTCAAGGATCTCCTCGACGGTGTCGCCAAGGCCGACAGCTCGCAGTTCGTCCAGATTAGCCTCGACCATCGGAAGCAATTGCCGTCGGGGCAGAAAGGCCATGATCGACCGCGAAATCGCTCCGCGTGCGAGCGGCATCGGCCGGCCTCTCGGATAGCTGCTGAGAGGATCGGGCGTGGAACATTCGGAGGCGACGCACAGGATCTTCTTGCCGTACCAGCGCACGAGGAGGGCGGTGCTGGGATAGCGGCCGGCGAGCTCCTCGATATAAGGCTGACCGTTCAGGGCCAGCGCGTCTGATTTGCGCAGGAGATAGTCCATCTCCACGATCTTTGGACCCAGTGAGAACCCGGCGTTCGGCGTCGAAGTCAGCAGACCGGCGTCTTTCAGCGTCTTGAGATAGCGGTAGAGGGTGGGGCGGCTGTAGCCGAGTTCGGCCATCATTTCTTCCGGCGTCCACTCCAGGCGATCCTCCGAAAAGACCTGCAGGACCGAAAGGACGCGCTCGAGGCTGTTGCTTGCGGCCATCGCTCAGCCCTCCGCCCGGCGCAGGCGCAGGCGCTTGCGCGCGAATTCCGATCCCATCAGCACTGCTCCGCCGAGCACACCGGCTATGTCGCTGTAGACCGCGCCGGGAAACGCCTGCGCCGGGATCAGCGCCATCAGGCCAAAGAGCACGAACAGACATCGCGTCGCCGGATTCATGCGGCTGGTGAAATAGCCGGCAAGCCCTGCCGAGATCAGCCACACGCCAGCAACGGCGGTGACGATCGCCAGCACGATGTCCACCGGCGCGCCGATCAGCAGCAGCGTCGGCGAAAACACGAACAACACCGGGATGACGTAGGCCGACCAGCCGAACTTCACGGCGGCGAAGCCGGTTTGCATGGACGGCGATTTTGCGATGCTCGCCGCGGCGAAGGCCGCAAGCGCGATAGGCGGGGTGATCATGGACATCATGCCGTAATAGAGCACGTACAGATGGGCGGCAATCGGCTCGATCCCCACCTGGACCAGCGCCGGCGCGACAAGCGCCGCCAGCAGCACATAGACGCCGAGCGTCGGCAACCCCATGCCGAGAATGATGCAGACTATGGCCGACAGTCCGAGCAGCACGATGACGTTGCCGCCGCCGATCTGGACAAGCACATAGGTGAGGTTGAAGCTGAGGCCGGTGACGTTCAGCACGCCGATGACGAGGCCGGAGGCCGCCGAAATGAGAATGATTTCGACGACCGAATGACCGGTTCTGGAAAGACTCGCCGCGATATCGAATATTTTCGGCCGGCTGCCGCCGTATCCGAACAGCAGCGAGGTGACGACCAGTGACACGCAGCCCAGAAGCGCCGCGCGCTCGGGCTGCCAGCGCATCCAGAAAAGCGCATAAATGAGCACTGCGAAAGCGATCGCGAAATGCAGTCCGCCAAGCACTGCAGAGGGGACAGGCAGTTCGGATTTCGGGACGGGAGATATGTCGAGCCGTGCGGCTTCAAGGTCGGCCTGAATGAAGAGAGCGATATAGTAGAGGATCGCAGGCACCAGGGCGGCGAGAACGATGGTCGAATATGGAACGGCCAGGAATTCAGCCATCAGGAATGCCGAGGCGCCCATCACTGGCGGCATCAGCTGGCCGCCGGTCGAGGCCACGGCTTCAATCGCCGCCGCCTTGTGGGCCGGGTAGCCGTCGCGCTTGATCATCGGGATGGTGACGACGCCCGTGCCAACGACGTTGGCGACCGCCGAGCCGGAAATGGAGCCGAAAAGCCCGGAGGCAAGCACCGCGATCTTCATCGAGCCGCCGCGGAACCGTCCCATGGCGAGCATCGCGGCGTCAGTGAAGAAGCGCGATCCACCGGTGATCGACAGCAGCGCGCCGAATAGAATGAATGTGATGACGATCGTCGCCGCCACCGAAAGCGGCAGGCCGAGAATGCCGTTGGAATCGAATGCCATGTAGCCGGACAGCATCTGCCAGTTCTGGGGCCTGCCGGACAGGCGTCCTGGTATGAAATGGCCGAGAAGCGCATAGGCGAGAAAGCAGATGATAATAATAACGAGCGCCCAGCCGGTGGCGCGTCTGAGGGCTTCAAGAACCAGCAGAATGGCGATGAGGCCCGGTATCCAGACTTCGGGCGGCCGGGAAAATATTTTCAGGACCAGGTCCGGATAGCGGATGGCGATGAAGGTGACGACGGCGAAGCTGAGAACGGCAAGGGCCACGTCGAACCAAGGTACCCGCTCGCGATTGGCGCCCATGCGCGCCGGTAATGTGAGAAAGGCGATCGGCAGCACGCAGGCGAGGATGATCGCAAAGAACTGCTGGGGATAGAAGCCGAGATTGAAATAGCGCGGAACCGAGAGAGCCCAGCAAACCGCTGCAAGCGTCAAAAGCAATGCAAACGCGTCGGCGACCGGCCGGGCCAGTGCGAAGGGGAGGCCATGGGCGGCCTCCCTTTGCGGTGTCTCGCTCATCGGGCAATCCGGCTCAGTTCAGGCCGTTTTCCTCGAAAAACTTCAAGGCGCCTGGATGAAACTCGGCGACGCCCGGATCGCCCTTTACTTCGGCAGGATCGAAGAGATTGAAGGGCTTGAACGTATTGGCCATGGATTCCTTGCCTTCATAGATCGCCTTGGTCATGGCGTAGACGACATCGTCCGGCGCATTTGCATGGGTGAAGATCACTTGCGGAAAAGCGAAATAGGAAGCGTCTTCCAGCACGCCCGGCGTCGTTCCGGCCTTGATGGTTGTGAAAAAGGCGGTCGGCCAGTGTTCGCGCGCCTTTGCCAGCGCCTCGTCGGTCGGATTGTCGATCGGCAGGGCTCGCAAGCCGCCAACGGCGGCGTCCGCCTCGCGGACCTTTCCTGCGCCGTGGGCGAAGATGAAGCCGTCGGATTCATCGGCCATGAAAGCGTCCGCGCCGGCGACCACGCTCGGAACGTTGACTGGCGTCATGTCGCCGCGCGTGAGGCCGGCCGTGGAATAAATGGCGTCGAGCTGCGGCAGGATGGTGTTCTGGGCGGTGTACCCGTCAACCATCCGCTTTCCCTTGAGGTCGGCCACCGACATGATATCGCTGTCGGCCCGCACGAAGATGGCTTCACGCAGCGGCATCAGCATCGCGACGACGCGCAGGTTCGGATTGGGATTGCCGTCGAACCAGGCCTTCCCCTCAAGCGCGTAATTGACCTCCTGCAGATTTGCGACGCCGAACTCGATGCCGCCGGAGTTGATGAAGGGTATGAACTGGTTCGGACTTGTCGCCGGCTGAATGGTGGCGTTGAGACCGGAATCGTTGGCGGCGTTGGCGACGGCCGTCCCGATATTGTGGAACAGCGAGCCCGGATTGGATGTGGCGATGCCGACGTTCTGGGCCTGTGCCTGTCCGGCCAGACTCAGTCCGAATGCCATCAATGCAGTTGCAAACAGGTGACGCATGGTTTTCCTCCCTCGGTGTGACGGCATGGCTTTCAGAGCCAAAACCGATCAAAAATCCCTTATAATGAGATTTTGGACTAGAATGAACGGGAACGGGATGATTTACAAGTCCCAATTGTCGCAATGGAGGATTCGAGCGAAATGGCTGAGGACATGACCGCCATCACGGGCGCAGAGGCGCTGCTGCGCGCGCTCAAGAGACAGGGGATCGACTATTTTCTCGCCAATGCGGGAACGGACTTTCCACCGATTATCGAAGCATTGTCGCGGCTTGGGCCGGAGCAGGCGCCGCAGCCGGTGACGGTTCCGCACGAGACGGCGGCCGTCGCCATGGCGCACGGCTATTATCTCGTCTCCGGAAAGCCGCTCGCCGTGATGGTGCACGTCAATGTCGGGCTCGCCAACGCGGCGATGGGCGTGATCAACGCGGCGAGCGACAATATTCCGCTTCTCGTTCTGTCTGGTCGCACGCCGATATCCGAATATGGCCGGCCTGGCTCCAGGGTCACGCCGATTCAATACGGGCAGGAGATGTACGACCAGTCGTCGCTCGTTGCCGACTCGGTCAAGTTCCACTACGAAATGCGTTACCCGGAACAGGCCGCGCAACTTGTCGGCCGCGCGCTTTCGATCGCGATGAGCGAGCCGCGCGGACCGGTTTATCTTAGCCTGCCGCGCGAACCCCTCATGGAAACGCTGCCGCACACCGATCCGAGATACGAGGAGGCTGCTCCGCCCGCGGCGGTCGCCTTTCCCGATCCTTCCGCCATCGAGCAAGCGGCGCAGTGGATCGCCGCGGCGGACAACCCGGTGATCCTGTGTCAGCGCGGCGATGTCGAGGGGCGCCTTGGCGCGGTGTTGCCGGACTTTTGCCGCCGACGCGCGATCACGGTCGTCGAGCCGTTCACCATACGCAACGTCATGGCTTCTTCGGATCCGATGTTCGCCGGGCATGACCCGGCCAGGGCGCTGAAAGACGCCGATCTGGTTCTGGTGCTCGACAGCGGCGTGCCCTGGATCCGGGCGCTCCAGGACGTCGCGCCCTCGGCGCGGGTCATCCATATTGGAACCGATCCTGATTTTCACCGCATGCCGGTTCGCGGCTACCGGTCGGACCTGTCGATCACCGCCGATCCGGCGGCGGCGGTCACGCTTCTCGGCGCCGCGCCGTTTGGCAGTACGCAACGGATCGAGGAAAGACGCCGGGCGATCGCACACGCCACATCTGAACGCCGCGCCGCAATGCGCGCGCTTGCGGATGCAGGGTCCGGGACGCCGATGACCGATGAGTGGATGAGCCATTGCATCTCGGATGCGCTCGAAGAGGACGCCGTTGTCTTCTCCGAACTCGGCGTCTTTGCCGGGGTCATGGACCTGAAAGGGCCGAACCGCTTGTTCACCAATCCGCATTCAGGCGGTCTCGGCTGGGCGATGCCCGCCGCAATCGGGGCCCGGCTGGCATGTCCGGAGCGGTTGTGCGTCGCCGTTATCGGCGACGGATCCTATATCTTCGCCAATCCGGTCGCCTGCCACCAGGTGTCGGAGGCGCTGGGTCTTCCGTTCCTTACGATCATCAAGAACAACGGCATGTGGAATGCGGTTCGCCGCTCGGTGAAGAATGGATATCCGCAGGGCGCTGCTGTGCGTGAAAACACCATGCCGCTGACATCGCTGGAGCCCGCTCCCGACTATTGCCAGATCGCCGCTGCGTCGCGGGCCCATGTCGAACGCGTCGAAAGGGGAGAGGACCTGCCGGCTGCGCTTGCTCGCGCGCTCGCCGTAATCGGCGACGAGCGCCGTCAGGCGCTGATAGATGTGTGCGTCGCGGTGTCGGACAAGCGCTAGAGGGACTGCGCCAACGCATCGAGACGCCGTTGCAGGAAGCGCCGTTCCGGCTCCTGGCGGCAGAGCTCCAGCGCTTTCTGATAGGCCTCGAGAGCGGCCTTGTCTCGGCCGAGGCGACGATTCAGATCGGCGCGCGCGGCATAGGCATGGTGATAATCGGACAATTGTCCCTCGACGAGCAGAGCGTCGACCAGCGCCAGACCCTCCTCAAGATCGCCGCGCATGCCGATGGCGACGGCTCTGTTGAGCCTCACGACCGGTGAGGGGGCTACCCGAAGCAGCACGTCGTACAGGGCGATGATCTGTCGCCAGTCTGTCTCCTTCGCCGCCGGCGCCGAGGCGTGTACTGCGGAGATCGCCGCCTGCAGGGTGTAAGGGCCGATATGGCGCGTCGCGAACGCCTTTTCGACGAAATCACAACCTTCTTTTACCAGATCCTGATTCCAAAGGCTCCTGTCCTGATCGGCCAGCAGAACGATGTCGCCCTCAGGCGAGAGGCGCGCGGCGCTTCTCGATGCGTGGACCAGCATCAGGCCGAGCAGGCCGTATGTTTCTCCGTCGGGCAGTAATTCTGTCATCAGTCGACCGAGCCTTATCGCCTCCGCGGCGAGATCGGACCTGATGAGATCGGTTCCGGAGGATGCTGAATAAGCTTCGTTGAATACGAGGTAGATAACGTGCAGCACCGCATCGAGACGATCCGGCAAGTGTTCGTGCTCCGGCGCCTCGTAGGGAATCTCGTCATCGCGGATGCGCGCCTTTGCCCGGACGATTCGCTGGGCCACAGCCGGAACGCGCAGCAGGAAGGCCCGGGCGATCTCCTCCGTCGTCAGTCCGCAGACCTCGCGCAGCGTCAGCGCCACACGGGCCTCGACAGAAAGCACAGGGTGACAGCAGGTAAAGATCAGTCGGAGATGGTCGTCGGCAATCGCCTGATCCGGCAATGCCTCGGGCTCCTCGCTCAATTGGCGTATCAGCTCCGGCCGCAAATCGTCGAAACGTCGGCTGCGCCTCAACTTGTCTATCGCCTGAAAACGGCCGGTGGAAATCAGCCAGGACGCAGGGTTCTTCGGCGCCCCCTCGCGCGGCCACTGCCGGGACGCGGCGACGAAGGCGTCCTGCAACGCTTCCTCGGCAAGATCGAAATCGCCGAGGAGACGGATCAGCGTCGCCAGCACGCGGCGCGATTGGCTACGCCAGATTTCGTCGATGCCGATGTCGCGCGGGCTCAATTCCAGGGCAACTCCAGGACCGGTCGGACCTCGACGGCGCCAATCTTCGCAATCGGGATCTCCGTCGCGATCGCCATGGCTTCTTCCATGTCTTCGGCTTCGATGATGATGAAGCCCGCCAGTTGCTCCTTGGTCTCGACGAAAGGGCCGTCGGTCATAATGGGTTGCCCCTTGCGAACGCGTACGGTGCGCGCCGTGTCCGGTCCCTGGAGCGCCTTGGACATGATGTATTACTTCCGCTTCATGAGATCCTGGTCATATTCCATGCTCTGGCGGTCGATTTCCCTCCAGTCAGCCTCGCCCATGCCGTCGGCGATTTCCTGGTCGAGGATGACGACGCACATGAATTTCATTGTTCGATCCTTTCGAGTTTGTCGACGGGACGCACCTCCACGGATCCTACCGTCGCAAGGGGTATCTCTGCGGCCAGTCTGATGGCTTCGTTGAGGTCGCGCGCCTCAATTATGTAGAAGCCGCTCAAATGTTCCTTGGTTTCAATGAAGGGTCCGTCGGTTACGGCGAGCTTGCCTTCCCTTACCCGCACGGTTGCGGCTTCGGAAGGCGCCATGAGTGCGTCCGACGTCACGTAGTGGCCACTGGCGCGCAGCCTGTCGTCTTGGTCGATCATCGCATTGACGAAGCCGTCCTGCTCGGACTGTGGCGTTTCCAGGTGAAGGGCTTCGTCAAGATAGATCAGCAGCATGTATTTCAACAATCGCACTCCCTTTTTGTCGATGACACGAACTGGTCGAACGGACAACGCCGCATTCGACAGGGTCAAACTTTTTTATGCGTGATGTCGAACCTGTCGCCCGTCATTCGACCACTTCCGAACAGACACGAAAGAGGTGACCGACAATGATCGACATTCTTCTGGCCTGCCATATCGGGCAGGCGCAAAACGGCAAATACGCCAGGCGCGACCAATCCGGCAGTTCGCCGAAGCGTTCAGAAGCTTGCCCGTTGCGCCAGACTGCGAGAGGCAACAAGTTGATGAACGCCCGTTACGCAATCGATAACTTATTGGCGACGGCCGTCGTCTGGAAAGCGTGGCTTCGGTATTCTCACAGCGCGCGGTAGTCGGCGTCACGAAAGGCGTCGGCTTGCTCGCCGGTATTGGTGAGAGTAGGGCCCCGATCGGCTTCACGGGTCCCTCCGTTTCGTCCTCGACAGGACATCGCTCCACTCAGGAAGCCTCCGGAACCGGGCGGCGGCGAATGGGCAGAGGGGCAGGGTCTTTCGACCGGCGGCGCGGGCGTCCTCGACGCCTCTTTCAATGAGCTTCAAACCAATCTTTTGTCTCCGAATAGCATCCGGCGCTTCCGCGTGGTCGATAATGATCATCGTTCGCCAACCTTCGAAAAGGTCATGTAAGCTTCGGTCCCGTCGTCGGCGCGATAGATATAGCGGCCCTTTGTCTCGTTTTCCGAAATCTGGATATGCGTATGAGACATTGGGCTATATCCCGAGTTTTTCCATTGGAGGCGAGCCTGCCGCCATTTCCTTTTTCTTGCAATGGAGGAGATGAAGGGCCTGGGGCGGGGTTTTCAAACCTTACCAAATTGCAATGAATCACGGGATGAAACCGGCTCTGCGACACCCCATATCGGATCAGACGCCAGATACTGCGGCAAGTTTCGCCGGTGTGTTTCGGCAGTTTGGAAAGTCGACGCCAGCCCGCTGTCAAGAAAGTTTCATTTTCGGCATTTTTTGGTGTTGACTTGTTCGAGATGTGTTGGGTATATAGCGCCACCAACGAGGGCGGTGTCGCCGCTGGCGACGGTACGTTTTGCCTTGTTGGTTTCCGGAATGGGCTTTTGGGCTTTGTTTTGGACCTGGACGGGACTTTAGGTT
>NZ_JBDQQS010000026.1:0-56212 GCF_039888615.1 Hoeflea sp. CAU 1731
TACACGCCGGCGAAGGTCACTGGAAAGTGCATGGGTCATCGAATCATCTCCTCGACCCAAAGAATCACACCGCCGGCACAATTGGAAGCATCCCTGATTCACTCAAAGCACACGATGCTCTAGGACAGAGCCCGGGCGACGGCCGCCTTTGCGTGCAGCGCTGTCGTGTCGTAGACGGGCAGCGCGCTACTAGCGGGATCAACAACCATGGTGATTTCCGTGCATCCGAGGATGACGGCCTCGGAGCCGGTCTGTTTCAGCCGCCCGATGCATTCAGCGAACGCCTCTTGGGAGGCTTCGGTTACGACGCCCCGGCACAGTTCCTCGTATATGATGCGATGAATAGCGGCGCGATCGTCGGCCTCCGGCACTGTTACGCCCAGTGCGAACCGGCGCTCGAGATAGGACCGGTAGAAATCTTCTTCCATCGTAAACCGCGTTCCGAGAAGGGCCACGCGCTTGACGCCGTCAGTCACAAGAGCTGCGCCGGTCGGCTCGGCGATATGAAGAACCGGAAGGCCAGAGGCCCTCTCGATCCGGTCGGCGAGTTTGTGCATCGTGTTGGTGGCGATCACCAGGAATTCCGCACCGGCCCTCTTCAGTCCGACCGCCGCTTCGCAGAGGATATCGCCGGCGCCATCCCAATCGCCGGCATGCTGGAGCGTCTCGATGTCCTGGAAATCGACCGAATGCATGACAATCCGCGCGGAATGCAGTCCGCCGAGCCGCGCCTTCGTCTCCTCGTTCATGAGCCGGTAATAGAGGGCGGTGGATTCCCAGCTCATGCCGCCGAGCACGCCGATGCATCTCATTTTGCCGGCTCGACCAGATGGGCGAAGGCCGCGACGACGTCTTCATAAACCTTGCGCTTGAACGGCACGACCATGTCCGGGAGGTCCCGCATTGGCGCCCAGCGCCAATCATCGAACTCCGCATCATGTCCGTCCGGCGGCGGATTGATCGCAATCTCGCTCTCGTCTCCTTCAAATCGGAAGGCGAACCAGCGTTGCGTCTGTCCGCGATACTTGCCCTTCAGCGCGACGCCTATCTTGTCTTTGGGCAAATCATAATTAATCCAGTCGGGCGCTTGCGCCAGCAGCGAAACGCTGCGGATGCCGGTTTCCTCGTAGAGTTCGCGCTTGGCAGCTTCGAGCGGGTCTTCCCGTTTGTCGATTCCGCCCTGGGGCATCTGCCAGAGTTGCAGCATGTCGGGCGTCACCTCGCTGTTGACGTCGTTGACGCGCCGTCCAATCCACACCTGCCCTTCGCTATTCAACACCATTGCGCCCACACACGGGCGATAGGGCATATCTGCGTGCTTGTCCTGTGACACGAATGCTGTCCTCTTCAGTGTTCAACGAGCGCCGAGACCGGAACGATTTCCACGCCCCGCCGCTCGACTTCCCCGATCCATGCGGCCACAGCGTCCACGCTGACTTCGAAGGCGGAAGCAACAGCTATGGCTTCACCGTTTCTCCGGGCGATCCTTTCAACCTCGTCGAGGCGCTCCATGATGACGTCTTTCGACAATTTCTGGTCCACCACCATGTCTGCCTGTGCGAACGGAACGCCAACAGATTGCGACACGACGCCCGCCAGCGATTGCGCCGACGTGCCGTCGTCGAGGAAGAGGATGCCGCGTCCGGCGATATCCTGCAACACCGGTTCGATGGCGTCCGGATCGGACAGGAAGCGGGATCCCATGAAATTCATGACGCCTGTATAGTTGGTGATTCGGCCGAGCGCCCAGTGCAGATCGTCAATGTTCTGCCTCGTCCCGTCTTCTGTGACCAGCGTATGCGGACCCGGGTCCGTTGACGGATAGCCGAAGGGTTCGAAGGGAATCTGCAGCAGAACCTCGTGGTTGCCGCGCCTGGCCTCCTGCAGCCAGCGCTGCAGGCTGTTGCCGCTCGCAGCAAACGCCAGGGTCACGCCTTCCGGCAGCATTCGTATTGCATACTGGGTTCCGGTCTGGCTGACGCCCAGGCCGCCGACAACGATGGCGATCCGCGTGCCCCGCGCCTCCGACCAGGGACGCGCATAGGCGTCTAACGGTTTCTTCCCGTCCGGGCCGATAACAGGCAGATCGCCATGTTTTCCCGGCTCCAGCAGCTCCGGGATCGGCAGATGCGCCATGTGTGTGCTTTGGCCGATGGCGCGGGCGCCGGTCAGGATCACCGGCCCGTCCTTCGGGCGGTCGAGCGGCGTGACCTTCGTCACGATGCTTCCGTCGCCATTGCGGATCGTCTCCACATCGGCTCCGGATTCGCCGCTTTGAAAGATGGTCGAGTCCGATTTCAACTCCGCTCCCTCGACAACGGTGCTGACGATGTCCGTCGCGGGAGCCATGGGCGCTGTCGCCATGGACTGGTCGCGAAGGGAAGGGCGATGGAGAGCGGTCGCGGTAGAGGCGGCGATGACCGCCAAACACAGAACTCCGGTCAACCACGCTCCAGGGCTCCCCGGAATAGCGACAGTTCGTCTCCGCTCCGGACGGTCCTGACCCAATGGCTTGTTGATTTCGGAATCGCTGTTCAAGGGAGTCGTACGGAAGTGTCGATGATTCGCTGTTCCGACACAATCCACGGGCGATGATGATTTGGCAACTGCAATAAGACGGCGGGTGGGTTGATCAACGCCACCCGCCGCCAAAAGCCTTATTCAGTCGTGGCCGGAGCCTCTTCCTTGTCCATCTGAATGGCGGCCGCCTGATCGGACTTCGGAGGATAGGCCGGATTGGTGATTTCGCCGCGAATGAGCTTCAGCGCATATTTGAGCTGCTCGTCGTCCTCGGCTTCCGGCGGCACGTAAGCGATCGATCCGGAACCTTCGTCGGTTTCGTTATCGCCTTCGATATGGCCGCGCAATTCGGATTCACCGGTTTCACGTACGCGTCCCTTGAGGTCGTTGGGCAGCGGCTGTTCGACGATGATCTCGGGCTCGATGCCGGACCCCTGAATGGAGGTGCCGGATGGCGTGTAATAAAGCGCCGTGGTCAGGCGCAAAGCGCCGTTTTCGCCGAGCGGGATGATCGTCTGTACCGAGCCCTTGCCGAACGACCGGGTGCCGACGATAGTCGCGCGGTGATGATCCTGCAAAGCGCCGGCTACGATCTCGGACGCGCTTGCCGATCCGCCGTTGACAAGCACCACGACAGGCTTGCCGCCCGTCAGATCGCCCGGTCGCGAATTGTAGCGCCGCGTCTCGTCAGGATTGCGTCCGCGCGTCGAAACGATCTCTCCGCGGTCAAGGAAGGCGTCGGACACGCTGATCGCCTGATCCAGCAAGCCGCCCGGATTGAGCCTCAGATCGAGGACGTAACCCTTGAGCTTGTCTTCCGGAATCTGCTCCTTGAGTTCCTTGATCGCATTGTCCAGGTCGTCATAGGTCTTCTCGGTGAATGAGATGAGGCGAATATAGCCGATATCGTCTTCGGCGCGGAACTTCACCGCCTTGATCTTGATGATGTCGCGCTCGATGTCGATGTCGATCGGCGCGTCTGCGCCTTCGCGCAGGATCGTCAACTTGATGTTCGTGCCAACCGCGCCGCGCATCTTGTCGACCGCCTGGCTGAGGGTCAGGCCGCGCACCGGCTCACCGTCGATCTCGGAAATCAGGTCGCCGGCAAGTACGCCCGCCTTGTGGGCCGGCGTATCGTCGATCGGCGTGATGACCTTGACCAGTTCGCTGTCCTGGTCGAGCGTCACCTCGATGCCGAGCCCGCCGAATTCGCCACGGGTCTGGGTGCGCATATCCAGCGCGTCCTTGGCGTTGAGGTAGCTCGAATGCGGGTCGAGGGAAGTCAGCATGCCGTTGATGGCGTTTTCAACCAGATCGCCCTCGTCTGGCGGCTTGACGTAATTCGCCCGCACCCTTTCGAAAACTTCGCCGAAAATGGAGAGCTGCTTGTAGGTGTCGGAATTGGCTGCGACCGCCGTCGTTCCCGCATATTGCAGACCGGCGACGGACATAGCGCCCATCACAGCGCCGGCAGCTAAAAGAGATACCTTACGAATCATTGCTTATCCTTCCCGAAGGAGACTTGACCCACCATGGGCCGGGATCGATGGGTTTGCCATCTTTTCTGAATTCAATGTAGAGCGTCGGGGCATCCGACGCCAGACTCAAAGCGCCCCTTGCCGCAAGTCTTCGTGAACTCATGCGGCCGACGGGTTCGCCGGCGACGACGAACTGGCCGATGGAGGCGTCGATGCGGCCCATGCCGGCGAGAACGAGATTGTACTCCTCGCCGACGTTGAGAATCAGCAATTGTCCGTAGGATCGGAAATTGCCGGCATAGACGACCCAGCCGTCCGCAGGCGAGGTGACCAAAGCGTCCGGTTGCGCCGAAACCATGGTTCCCATCAATTCGTTGCCGGTTCCGTCATCGTCGCCCCAACTGGCCGTGACTTCGCCCCTGACCGGCAATTCAAGGCTTTCCGACAATTCCGAAAACGCGTAGGCGGGAGCCATGCGCTCGATATCAGGGTCTCCCTCGCGTTTACGGGCCTTCAGTTTCTCGCGGCGGCGTTCGGTTTCCTCCAAGCGACGGATTTCGGCAAGCCGGGCCTGCTCGGCGGCCTCGCGGGCTGATTCAATCTCGCTGCCAAGCGAGGCGATCAGATCGTTCAGGCTGCTCGCCCGCATCGCCAGTTCCTCGGCCTTGCGACGTTCTTCGTCCAGCCTGTCATTGCGCGCTGTCGCGAGCCGGTTCTTTTCCTCAAGCAGCAGGTTCAGTTTTTCCTCTTCCTCGGCCTGCTCGCCAAGCGTCGCAATCAACCGTTCACGCTCATTGGCGATTGAGGCGTGAATCTCCGTCAGTTCCTCCAGATCAGCCACCAGCTTGCCGGTTTCCTCGCGAATTTCGGGCACCACTGCGCCAAGCAAAATGGCGCTGCGCACCGAGGAAAGAGCGTCGTCAGGGCTGATCAGGATGGCCGGCGGGGGGTTGCGCCCCATCCGCTGCAAGGCGGCGAGAACTTCAGCCAGGATCGCCTTGCGCGATCGCAGCGACGCTCTGATTGCTTCCTGGCGCCCGGCAAGCGCAACAAGCCTCTTTTCGCCGTCCGATATGTCGTCGGACAGTTTCTTTTGCGTTTTCGCGCTTTGCAGCAGCGCTGTGCGCAGCGAGGCCTGGTCGTGCTTGAGCGACGCGATTTCCTGCTCGAGCTCAGCGCGACGTTGCTCCGACACATCGATGTCGGCCTTGATCTGTTCCAGCCGCTCGCGGCCTTCCACCTGCTGTTTTTCGAGGGTTTCGATCTCGCCAGCCGGCTCATCCGTCGGCTGAGCGCCGTCCCGGGCGGCGACGGGAGGCGCTAATGCCGGCGACAGGCCGAAAACAAGCAGCAAAGCGATGGTCCGGATGGTGCCGAACCCGCTTCTGCCTGATCCGTTGCTGTTGCCTGCCGAAGACCGCATCTACGAAACTTTGCAATAATCTTAGGAGCCGAATGGTCTGGCCGTGAATGAAGATCAGAACACGCTCTGACTTTTGCCTGTGACAGTCAAGCGTGGCATGGATAAGGCAGGGTTGAAAAGACGCAAAACCTGCATCCTGCGGGCAGCCGCCAACACTGCGTCAGGAGCGGTGATAGGGATGGCCTGCAAGGATCGTCGCCGCGCGATAGAGCTGTTCGGCAAGCAGTATCCGCACGACCTGATGCGGCCATGTCATGCGGCCAAAGGATAAAACGGCGTCGGCTCTCGATCGCAAGGCTTCGTCGTGCCCGTCTGCGCCGCCGATCGCGATTGCAAGATCGCGGCGTCCGGCGTCGCGCCAAGTTCCCAGCATTTTCGCGAATTGTTCGGAACCTGGCGTCTTGCCCCGTTCGTCTAGGACGACAAGCAGGCTGTCGCCGGGCAGGGCGGCCGCGATTGCTGCGGATTCGTCGCGCATGCGTGTATTTGCGTTGGACGCTCGACTTTCCGGCAATTCGATCACCCGATTGAAGTCCAGACCTTGCGAGGGGCCGAATTTCGCGAACCGGTCGATATAGCGCGCTGAAAGATCTTTTTCGGGGCCGGATTTCAGCCGGCCCACGGCGCAAATTGTCACCCGCATTCAGCCTCGCTTACGCTTGGATAAGCCAGCGATTTGCGTCCACTGGCATGCCTAGTGGACTGTGCCTTCCTCGATGTCCGGAGCCATCCACAATTTCTCGATATTGTAGAACTCCCGGATTTCGGGACGGAACACGTGAATGATGATGTCGCCGGTGTCGATCAACACCCAGTCGCCTGTAGACAATCCCTCGACACGGAGATTCCCGTATCCGGCGGATTTCATGTCGCGAAGCAGATGGTCGCAGATCGCCGTGACATGACGGCTCGACCGTCCCGACGCGACCACCATGTAGTCGCCCAGCGCGGACTTGCCCGTAATGTCGATGGAGACGACGTCTTCCGATTTGGATTCCTCGAGGCTGGCGAGGACCAGTTTCAACGCATGTCGGGCGGCGGCGCCACTCTCCATGACGGTAGAGGAAATATCAGCGATACTTCTCTTGCTTTGTGCTGTTCTCAGTGTTTTTCCTTTCTGTAACAGAACAACCTCTTCAGATTTGCAATATGGGACTCAATACCTGCCGCACAAGGCCGGTCTCCGCTACTTGATTGTAAGGGGAGGGTCGAAACCTGCTCTGCATGACAGCCGCATCGCAAATCATGGGACAAGAATAGCCATGGTTTTGTTAAGGTTTCAAGACGGTGGCTATCACGAATTTGCATGAAATCTTTCGATTTTCTCGCAATTGACGAATTTTCGCGCCGTCACAGACCGTTCGGATCGGCCCCGTCCTTGCGAATCGCGGTTGATGAAAGCGCTGATCGCGGTCCATGGATGAAGGTCCAGGCCGGTGGTTTCATGCGCGCCAGAAGCGCTGCGTCGTCTTCGTCGACCCGCGCAAAATCATAGGTTTTGGCCATGCGCGAAGACAGGTACGCCAGCGTTGAGCCGGGCCGGTCGAAGACAGCGATCGGCACGGTTTCGGCGATGTTGCGCCAGTTTTGCCAGCGGTGAAACCCAGCCAGACTGTCGGCGCCCATGATCCATACGAAATTGACCCCGGTGTTGCGGCTACGCAGGTAGCGCAGGGTCCCTTCCGTATACCGGAAATTATGGGCCGCCTCGAAGGTGGTGAACCGGATTCGCGGATTGTCGACAATCTCCCTGCACCATTGCAGTCTCTCGGCCATGCCGGCCAGATCAGCGGTGTTTTTCAGCGGATTGCCCGGCGTGATCATCCACCAGAGCTGGTCGAGGCGCAGGCGGCGCAACGCCGTCTCCGCTACAAGCGCATGACCGGCGTGCGGCGGGTTGAACGATCCTCCGAACAGGCCAACGGCCATGCCTCTTTCGGCATGAGGCGTGCGCATGGCCTGCGTCAGGTCGGAATTCGCCGTCACCGGCTCAGGGACGCGTCTGTCCGGAACCCCGGACGCGATATTTGAACGAGGTGAGCTGCTCGACGCCCACCGGTCCTCGGGCATGCATCTTGCCGGTGGCGATGCCGATTTCGGCGCCCATGCCGAATTCACCGCCGTCGGCGAATTGAGTCGAGGCGTTGTGCAGCAGGATCGCCGAATCGATCTCGTTGAAGAAACGTTCCACCACGGCCGGATCCTCGGCGATCACCGCCTCGGTGTGGTTCGATGACCAGCGGGCGATGTGGTCGATCGCGCCGTCGACGCCGTCGACAAGCGCGACGGAGATGATCGCGTCGAGATATTCCGTCGACCAGTCGGCCTCGGTCACCGGTTTCGCCTTGTCGAACCGGGCGCAGACCTCTTCCGAGCCTCGGATCTCGCAGCCAGCTTCCGCCAGGGCCGACAGGACAGGCGTCAGATGCGTGTCAGCGGCGGACCGGTCGACGAGCAGCGTTTCCGCCGCTCCGCATATGCCGGTGCGGCGGAGTTTCGAATTCTCCGTGATCTTCACCGCCATGTCTACATCGGCTGATCTGTCCACATAGACGTGGCACAGGCCTTCCAGATGCGCGAAGACGGGCACACGCGCTTCGGTCTGTACACGTTCCACCAGGCTTCGGCCGCCGCGCGGCACGATCACGTCGATGGCGCCGTCGAGCCCTTTCAGCATCTCGCCAACCGCCGCGCGATCCGTTGTCGGCACGATCTGGATCGCATGTTCGGGAAGTCCCGCCCTTTTGAGCCCTTCGACAAGACAATCATGGATGGCTGTCGACGAATTGATCGAATCCGAGCCGCCGCGCAGGATCACCGCGTTGCCGGCCTTCAGGCACAGCGCGCCGGCGTCGGCCGTCACGTTCGGGCGGCTTTCATAGATCACGCCGATGACGCCGAGCGGCGTGCGCACGCGCTCGATCTTCAGGCCATTCGGCCGCGACCATTCGGCAATCACGTCGCCGACCGGGTCCTTGAGGTCTCTTATCGCCCGGATGCCTTCCGCCATCGCCGTCACCCGAGCGGCGTCCAGCTTCAGCCGGTCGCGAAAGGAGGGGGTCATGTCGGCCTCCTCTGCGTTTTTCATGTCGATCGCATTGGCGGCCAGGATATTGTCGCGGCCGGCGAGAATGGCGTCGGCCATGGCGTCAAGCGCGCTGTCCTTGGCGGCGGTCGGCGCGGTTGCAAACCTTGCGCTGGCTTGCTTGGCGTTCCTGCCGAGGGTCGCCATCAGTTCGGCGATGTCGCCGCGGCTTGCCGAATGTTCCAGCATCCTCTCGCTCCCTTACTTCTCAACCGTCTTCATTCGTTGCTAAATCACCGACTGTCAACACCATGTCGTCGCGGTGGATCATCGCGGTGCGGCCTGCATAGCCGAGAATCTCGATGATCTCGGACGATTTACGGCCTGCGATCCGAGTGGCCTCTTCGGCGCCATAGGCGGAAAGTCCCCGGGCAATTTCCCTGCCTTCGAGATTGCGGATGACAATCGTGTCGCCGCGCTCAAAACTGCCGTCGATGTGTCTCACGCCCGCCGGAAGCAGGCTTTTGCCGGAAAGCAGCGCCGCAGCGGCGCCCTCGTCGATGGTAAAGACGCCGGCCGGCTGCAGTTGGCCCGCGATCCAGGTCTTGCGCGCGGTGACATGGGCGTTGCGCGCGGCAAAGAAGGTGTGGCGCGCACAGTCATCGATGGCGGCGATCGGGTGATTCACCTTGCCGGACGCTATGATCATGGCGCAACCGGCTCCGGTCGCGATGCGGCCGGCCTCGATTTTCGTCTTCATGCCGCCGCGCGACAGTTCCGATCCGGCGTCGCCCGCCATTTCGAAAACGCTGGCCGTGACTTCAGGCACGTAGTCGATGAACTGCGCCTGCGGGTCGACGCCCGGCGCCGCCGTGTACAGCCCGTCGACATCCGATAACAGCACCAGCAAGTCCGCGCCGGCCATGGTTGCGACGCGGGCCGCCAGTCGGTCATTGTCGCCGTAGCGGATCTCGGAGGTGGCGACCGTGTCGTTTTCGTTGATGACGGGAACAGCGCCGAGCTTCAGCAATTGCCCGATCGTGGCGCGGGCGTTGAGATAGTTGCGGCGCGCGCGCGTGTCTTCCAGAGTCAGCAACAACTGGCCGGCGAGGATGCCGTTTGCGGACAGCGTTTCCGACCAGGCCTTGGCGAGCGCGATCTGACCGATGGCGGCGGCTGCCTGGCTTTCCTCGAGCCTCAGGCTCTTCGCCCTGGCGAGCGCGGATCCGGAGGGCAAGATGGTGCGGCCAAGCGCGATGGCGCCGGAGGAGACGACAATGATCTCCACGCCCGTGGCGTGCAGGGCGGCGATATCCGCGCACAGCGCCTCCAGCCAGCCGTGGCGCAGGCCGCGGGCGCGGTCAACCAGCAAGGCGGAGCCGATCTTTATGACCACCCTGCGGTATTCGCGCAGTTGCTTGCCCCTTTTGCCCATTCTCAAACCATCATTGTCCGGTGTGTTACGTCACTCATCGGCGTTGACCGTCTGGTCGATGGCGGCGCGCAATGCGCGCAGCGCTACTGTCATGCCTCCGCCGGTCACCGCAGATAGCACCAGCGGAGCCTTGCCTGCAACGGCCTGCAACGCTTCGCTCTTTTGCGCCCGCTCGTCATCGTCGAGAATGTCGCATTGCGACAGCGCCAGTATTTCCGGCTTGTCGGAAAGGCCATGCCCGTAGGCTTCGATCTCCGCGCGGACCGTCTTCCATGCGGCTGCGACGTCTTCCTCCTGCGCCGAGACGAGATGCAGGAGCACGCGTGTGCGCTCCACGTGGCCGAGAAACCGGTCGCCGATGCCCACGCCCTGATGCGCGCCCTCGATCAGTCCGGGAATATCGGCGATGACGAACTCGTGGCTGTCCACCGTCGCGACTCCCAGATTGGGATGAAGCGTCGTGAACGGGTAACTGGCGATCTTCGGCCGGGCGCGAGTGACGGTTGCGAGAAAAGTGGACTTGCCGGCATTGGGAAGGCCGATCAATCCGGCGTCGGCAATCAGCTTGAGACGCAGCCAGATGGTTTTTTCGACGCCGGGCAGGCCGGGATTGGCGCGTCTGGGCGCCTGGTTGACGGAGGTCTTGAAATGCGCATTGCCGAAGCCGCCATTGCCGCCGGCTGCAAGGAGAAATCGTTGGCCTTCCTCCGTCAGGTCGCAGATCAGCGTCTCGTTGTCTTCCTCGTAGACCTGGGTGCCGACCGGAACCTTCATCGTCACGTCAGCGCCGCCGCCGCCGGTTCGATTGCGGCCCATGCCGTGCATGCCGGTCTTCGCCTTGAAATGCTGTTGGTAGCGGTAGTCGATCAATGTGTTGAGACCCTGGACGGCCGCCACCCAGACATCGCCGCCGCGTCCGCCGTCGCCGCCGTCCGGACCGCCGAACTCGATATATTTTTCCCGGCGGAAAGAGACCGAGCCGGCGCCGCCGTCGCCGGACCGGATATAGACCTTCGCCTGGTCGAGAAATTTCATCGTTTCAGCATTCCGTTTGTCAGGCGCCGGTGACGTCGCCGGCCCATTCGCATGGTCTTCTTGATAAAGCGTTGCCCGCAAACGTCAATTGTCGCGGGCAACGCCGATTTACCGGCTTCACGCAGCGGCCCAGCTTCTGAGCGAAATCCAGGTCTTGCGATCCAGTCGGTACCATTCGACCGGCACGGACGCCCCCAGCGCCAGTGACGTCACCATTCCGGTGCCCTGGAACTGGAAACCGCATTTGTGAATCACCCGCCGAGACCCCGGATTGGTTACCCGGCAGCGCACATCGATGAACTCGATATCCCGCGTGCGGAAGGCCATGTCGATGACAGCGTGGGCGGCTTCGGTCGCATAACCCTTCCCCCAAAAAGGCTCTCCGATCCAGTAGCCGAGTTCCAGTGTTACCGCGTCCTGTTGGGGCTCGACGCCGCAGCAGCCCAGAAAGCGGCCATTGTCGGCGTCCGTCACAGCATAGATACATTTGCCGAGCGCCCCCGTTTTCGTTCGCTTGATGAACTCCGCCGCGTCCTTGCGCGTATAGGGGTGCGGCATGCGAGACACCATGGTCGCGACCTGCACATTGTTGGCGAGACACGCGATCGCGTCGGTGTCTTCCTTGTGCGGCGCTCTCAGCACCAATCTGTCGGTGACCAGAACAGGGCAGCCGCCCCGGTCACTGCTGCTTTCATCTTCCCGTTCTTGCTGTCCCATGATCAAGACCTCCAGTTGCAAAGGAAAAGGGAGATGGCGCCCCATCTCCCTTGAACTTTTGGTCTGATTTCTCAGCCGGGTCGATGAGACGCCGGCTGTTAAGACTTTAACCGGCTATTCCGCTGCTTCCGCATACGGCATTACGGACACATACGTGCGGCCGTTTGCTTTTTGACGGAAGGTCACATTGCCTTCCACGGTGGCGAAGATCGTGTGATCTTTGCCGAGGCCAACGCCTTCGCCCGGATGCCATTTGGTGCCGCGCTGACGCACGATAATGTTGCCGGGAATCACGGCTTCGCCGCCGAACTTTTTCACGCCGAGACGTTTGGATTCTGAATCGCGACCGTTGCGCGACGAACCGCCAGCTTTCTTGTGTGCCATTGGTCTACTCCTTTTCCCGCTCGATTACTTCTTGGCTTCTTCGGCCAGAGCCTTCGCCTGGCCCAGCCAGTCGTCGCGCTCGATACGGCCCTTGAAGTTCAACGTGTCGTCGAGCTTCGCGATGTCTTCCTTGCTGAATGCGGCGATCTGCGCGAACTGGGTCACACCTGCTGCACGCAGCTTCTTTTCCAAAGCCGGGCCGACGCCAGAGATCTTCTTCAGATCGTCGGGCTCGCCTTCAGGCGCGGTGAAAGCCGCGGCTTCGGACTTGGCGTCTTCCTTTTTCAGCGCAGCCTTGGCTTCGGCCTTGGGCGCGCTGTCGGCCTTTTTGGCGGCAGCCTTCTTCGACGGCTTTGCGCCTCCGGTCAGGATCTCGGAGATGCGGATCGTCGTCTCGTGCTGGCGATGACCGCGCGTGCGCTTCGAGTTCTGGCGACGGCGCTTCTTGAAGGCGATGACCTTGCGGGCGCGGCCTTGCTCGACGACTTCCGCCGTAACCATGGCGCCGTCCACGAAGGGCGTTCCGATCGTGGCGTCGGCGCCTTCTCCGACCATCAGCACTTCGCCGAACTCCACGGTGTCGCCGGCTTCGCCGGAAAGCTTCTCGACCTTCAGCAGGTCGTCGGCGGAAACGGTGTACTGCTTACCGCCTGTCTTGATGACTGCGAACATCTTTTACCTTTCCATGTTCAGTACGGCTTGTGGCGCATCGCCCAGCCGTCTTTTTATCCAGTCGGTTTCGGGTTGCCGTCCGGTTTGCTTGAAGCCTTTCCGTTCGGCGTTTCGTCAGCGGTTTACGCGTGCGCGCAATCCTGCCAAAAACATATGGCGCAAGTTCCCTTACGCCATCGATAGCGCGCAGATACGGGACTGCGGTTGCAAAGTCAAGGCGAGAAGCGCGATTCCGGAGCAGTTTGGGCTTGTGCGCGAACCGATTTGTGCCTGTGACAGCGCCCGCGCCGGACCACACGCCGACAAGCGCCTTCAGGAGAGGTGGCTGAGTGGTCGAAAGCACCGCACTCGAAATGCGGCATACGGGCAACCGTATCGGGGGTTCGAATCCCCCCCTCTCCGCCAGAAAGTATTTTAACACATTGTAATTATTGCCACATTATATTGCATTTTTAGTCAGACCATCATTCAGACCCACATTCGCCACAGCATAGTTCAGCTTCCACTCTCAATAAGCCGCAAACAGGTTGACAGTAAATTGGCTGTTTCTCGTTCCAACAAGACTGAGTGTTGCAGGCTGTTAGCGAATCAGACAGATTGAGGTCATCGATTGACGAAGCCTCAGCGCAGGATGTGCGTGGCTCCAACCGCTGCTTTGCAGCATGGGAGCACACATGTCGCGCAAACCATCATATTCACAACAATCTGAGCTGTTTGAAAATCTGAGTTCGAGCACAGCAAGACTCCTTGTTGATAGCTCTGATCAGATCCCTCGTTTCGATCAGGCTCAAGCAGCACCTTCATTTCCAATCGGAAGTGAAGCTCCTGCCGCAGAAGGGGAGGAAAAACCACCCTCGCGGACTGTTCAGGCGCCGAATGTCCGCCCACGACCTACTCCCCAAAACTATTTAAGCGTTCGTGACCTTTGCACGCGTTTTCATGTAGCGAAAGCAACGATCTGGCGCTGGGCTGCAAATAGTTCGGGATTTCCTCGACCCGTCAAGCTGTCACCCGGGACGACCCGATGGCGAGAAACTGACATCCAGGCTTACGAAGAGGGCTTGGAGCATTAGCCGTGACCAAGGACCAGGAATGTGACGCTGGATCTTTGATTTTACCGACCACATCCAGTCACACCAAATCCGGCCCGGCTTTTCGTCGTCTACATTCTTCGCATAAGGCAAAGAAGCATTGGGTTTACGATCAGAAAGCCATCCGAGAACTCTATGGTGTAAGTCGAAACACACCTCTCAACTGGATCAAGGCTGGTCTGAAGCCGATTGACGATCAGAAGCGCATACTCGTTTCGGGCGGCGAATTGAACCGTTTCCATCATGAGCGCTGGCTGAATTCGAGACGCCCGCTGGAGGTCGGAGAACTCCCTTGTTACTCGTGCGGTTGTCCAAGGCGGTGCCCAATAGAAACAGTACGTTTTGTTGAGATAAAACGTGGCGCAGGCCAGCTTTCTGGAACATGTCCCAAATGCCTCAAACCCTGCTATCGTTTCGCCAGTGCCCGTCAGGTCGAAGAGTTTTACAGGAGCTATGAGTCAACTACCGAGAGGGATTCCCACACTAGTGTGGCTGGTCACACGCCTCGGCACTTGTGCATTCCGGACCTCACAGACGATATCGGCAAGAATCCTGGCAATGCACGGATTCGATATCTACTTCAGCGCCACCTCGTTCAAGGACTGGGATGGGATACGACAACCGTCGATGCGATCCTTTACGGATGGACCCGTTTCGAGGTCTTCTCAGGTCATCGCGACTTCGCGAAACTTGATGGCGAACAGGTCATCCAGTTTCGGGATCATTTGAGAGATGCCATCAGCGAACAAACCGGCAAGCCGCTTAGTCGCTCATCAGTCTTGCACATACTCGGCGATTGCAGAATCTGCTTTGAATGGCTGTCCGGCCGCAAGGGTTTTCGAGGCATCGATCGCGATGCAATCTCCTATTTCGGCATGCCACGCAAGGACCGGAAGCTTATTCGAAATCCAAAAGAGCGACGCGTGGCTAACATCGCTGACCTGAAGCAGGTGCTAGCGCAAATGGAGGGATCAAGCCTCGTAGATCGGCGAAACAGGGCAATAGTATCCGTATTCCTGCTGACCGGTCTTCGTATCAACTCCGTAGCATCCGTGTTGCTGAAACTCGTCGACCTTGAGTGCAGATGCATTAATGCGGATGCTACGCAGATGCGGATGAAAGGCGACCGTTCCGAAAAAGTGTTTTTTGTTCCCATCGACGCTCTTGCCGAAAAGTACTTTATCGAATGGGTTGAAGAATTGAGATCTTTGAGTTTCCCGGAGGAGTCCGCCCTGTTCCCCAAGACGCCCACCCTGCAGGCAATCAGGAACGGAGCAGTGCCTGCTTCTGTTGATTTCAGCGTGTGGAAAGGTCCGAAGCAGGTTCGGAAAGTGTTCAAAGATGCATTCGATCAAGCCGGGGTCGATTATGCCATTCCGCACAATGTGCGAAAGTCCATCGTGGCGCACTATTTTTCATTCGGCTTGACGCCTGAGGAGATCCTGGCGTTGTCGGCGAATTTGGCGCACATCTCTCTGGATACGACAATCAAGAGTTATGCAAAGCCGACTGATGAACGGCGACGGCACCTCATTGCAAACCTGAAGCGATTCGAGAATGAAGGGTACACAGAGAGCATTCAGCAAATGACCATTGCAGATTTGGTCCGTAAGCACCCTGATCTGGCTGCTCACATAATCTCTGAATTATTGAAAGGCGCGAAATAGCTGACAGCAAGTTATTTAAACAACATAATAGGTTTTCCGCTGTCAATTCCGGTGAAAAAACCGGCCATTGGTGGAGTGCGCCCCTGAGGGTGGACAGTTTAGCACTGAGATATTGACCGGGCCGGGGTTCTGTTAAGGAGAGCCCCATGACGAAGAGACACCGACGCCCCAGCACGGCCAGGAAGCGCGAGATTGTCGAGGCCTATTTCAATGGCGCGTCAATGCGCGCGCTCAGCCAGAAATACGGTGTTTGCCGCACCCTGATCCCGATCTGGATCGACAAATACGAGCGCGGTGAGTTTGACGATGACGCCGTCGAGGAAGAACTGTTGCCCGAATATGAGACGCGGATCGCGGCACTCGAGCGGCTTGTTGGACGTCAGGCGCTTGAGATCGAGTTTCTAAAGGGGCTCGTCGGCGCGAACGATCGCAGAAAAGCGCGCCTGGATCCGTGATCACCGGCCCGCCGCAATCTCCGTCAGACGGGGGCGCGAGCTGATGGATCTGCCTCGTTCCAGCTTCTACGCAGTTCCCGCGTCGGCAGAGGAAGATCCGGTGATCGGCGTGATCCGGTCGATCAGCGAAACCTGCCGGAACTACAGTTATCGTCGTGTCACCGCCGAACTTCGCCGCCGCGGGTTTGTCGTGAACTCGAAGAAAGTCCGGCGGATCATGCGGGAGAACGATCTGAACCCAAAGCGGAAACGCCGCTACGTCTCGACGACCGACAGCGATCACAACAGCCCAATCTACCCCAACGTCGCAAGGAATCTCGAGGTTCACAGTCCCAACCAGCTCTGGGTCGGCGACATCACATATATCGCGATAAGCACCGGCTTTGTCTATCTGGCGGTCGTTCTGGATGCCTGGTCGCGCAAGGTCGTTGGTTACGGTCTCGGCCGCAACATCGATACCCGTCTCACCGCAGCGGCGCTGAATGCGGCGATCCGGGCCCGCCATCCGCTGCCAGGCTGCGTCTTTCACACCGGCAGAGGAGCCCAGTACGCCGCATCTCGACATCGACGCATCCTGAAAATCCACGGCTTTGTCGGATCCATGAGCCGAAGAGGAAATCCATATGACAATGCCCAGACCGAGAGCTTTATGAAGACGCTCAAGGTCGAGGCAGTCTACACCACCGAATATGATACCTTCGAGGACGTTGTCGCGGACTTGCCGGCCTTCATCGATAACATCTACAATGCCACCCGGTTGCATTCAGCGCTCGGATATCTGAGCCCCGATCAGTTCGAGGAGATCAACACTCCGGCACGGTCAAAACAGGCTGCCTGACGTGTCCACCCTCAGGGGCGCACTCCAGGTAGCGGCGGGAAAGTCCTGCTGCGGGCGGCGTAAAAGTCGTCCACCTATTGTCCTTCTGCAATGAGCGCAGGAGGATTAGATGTTTGATCCCAGGGATTGATGGTTCATTCTTGTCATCCGAATCAAAGGAGGCACTATGGGCCATGTATGGACGGCCTCCGCATGGCAAGGATTTTCTGGCGCTTCTGACGATTTGGTCGGGTGCAGGCATGTATACGGCCTCGAAGCTGCGGCCGCATAGCGGCGCGGGCCCTGATGTAGTCCGCTGATCGGGTTCCTTTCAGGTTCGCGCGCTCTTGGCGCATGGCCCATAACGGAGTCTCCCGATCACGGCTCGACCGTTCGTCATCACACCATCAGCACCTCACCAATTGGTAGCTGCCTTGCCCAGCTCCAATGCTACGCGTTGGCAGTTTCGAATCTCTTCCCGGTCGTCATTAGTGCCCAGACGATCCGCGCCATCTTGTTGGCTAATGCGACTGCGACGACGTTGTAGGGCTTGCTTGCGAGCAATTCTGCCGCCCACCGCGCCGATTGCGTTTTGGCTTTGCGACTGTATCGAAGAACAGCGTGGGCTCCGACAATCAGTAATTTGCGAATGTAAGGATCGCCTTGCTTGCTGATCCGGCCGAACCGCTCCTTGCCGCCGGAGGAGTTCTGCCTCGGCACAAGGCCAAGCCAAGCTGCGAGTTGCCGGCCGGACTTGAACAACGAGACGTCCGTAACGGTGGCGGCAATTGCGCTCGCGGTGATCGGGCCGATACCGGGGACCGATTCGAGACGGCGGCTCACGTCACTCGCGCGATGCCAGCGTTGGATCTGCCGATCCATATCGCCAACCTTCGCATGGACCCCGCGTAATTGTTCGACAAGAGGAAGGAGAGCAGCCCGTGCAAGTTCCGGGAGAAGGTCTTGATCTTCGTCCTCGACCATCGCAATCAGTATGCCGGCACCGGCAATGCCTTGACGTGTCACGACCCCGAACTCGGCCAGATGGCCGCGCAGAGCGTTCACAAGCATTGTCCGCTGCCTGATCAGAAGCTCGCGGACGCGATGGAGCATGAGAAGGCTCTGCTGTTCCTCACTCTTAACAGGAACGAAGCGCATTGTGGGCCGCGTGACCGCCTCACAGATCGCCTCAGCATCCGCAGCATCGTTCTTCTGCCTCTTTACGTATGGCTTCACGTAGGATGCCGGCATCAGTCGAGCGTTGTGCCCAAGCTTTTTCAGCACCCGCGCCCAATAGTGGCCTGTTGCACAAGCTTCGATGCCGATCAGACACGGCGGCAGTTGCTCGAAGAAGGCGGTGACATCGTTCCTGCGCAGCTTTCTCCTCAAGACAACGGTGCCGTTCGCATCGACACCATGGACCTGGAAAAGGTGCTTGGCGATATCCAAACCGATTGTTGTAATGTTCTCCATAGAAGACTCTCCTTGATATGAACCTCGACAACCACACTATGGCACGTCGGTGCAGGGGCGGAGGTCGTCCATCACATCAGGTTCTTCATGGCAGCGCCACGACGACAAAGGCAATTCGTCGAGCGATACAACATAGTCAAGAGAGCCTGAGGGTGCTGGCAAAGCGCTACGGCATCAATCCCAAGACGGTTTCCAAGTGGAAGAAACGGACTTCGGTTGCAGACCTGCCAACCGGACCGCGAGAGCCGAGATCGACGATCCTGTCAGTGGAGGAAGAAGCCGTGATCGTTGCTTTCCGGCGCTACACGCTGCTTCCCCTTGACGATTGCCTCTACGCCCTGCAGCCGACGATCCCTCAATTGACCCGCTCATCGCTGCATCGCTGCCTGCAGCGCCATGGTGTCAGCCAGTTGCCGAATGTTGAAGGCAACAAGCCGGACAAGAAGAAGTTCAAAAGCTATCCGATCGGCTACTTCCACATCGACATTGCCGAGGTGCGTACCGAGCAGGGTAAGCTGCACATGTTCGTCGCCATCGATCGGACGTCGAAGTTCGTCTTCGTCGAACTGCACGAAAGAGCCACCACAGCTGTATCCCGTGAGTTCCTGCTGCGGCTGATCGAGGCCGTACCTTACAGGATCCACACAGTTCTCACTGATAACGGCATTCAGCTCACTACGCCTGGCGCCGGAGGGTCTGCCGTGCCGCTGATCAGGGAAGCCATCGCAAATGGAGAATTGTTCCGGGCTCATGCCTTCGAACTTGCCTGTGCCAAAAACGATATCGAGCATCGGACGACCAAAGCAAAGCACCCATGGACCAATGGCCAGGTCGAGAGGATGAACCGCACCATCAAGGACGCGACCGTCAAGCGCTTCTACTATGAAAGCCATGACCAGCTAGGCGGACACCTCGCTGACTTTATCTCAGCCTACAATTTCGCCCGCAGGCTCAAGACCCTCAAGGGTCTCACGCCGTACGAATTCATCTGCAAGACATGGACTTCACAGCCGCAACGCTTCAAACTCACCCCGATCCATCAGATGCCGGGACTGAACATCTAGAGGATCTACACCGTTGAATTATATCTGAAGGTCCGTCTGGCCTGCTCGGAAGGGATGATACGCTGCCAGGCCGCGAAGCATTTCAACATATCGCGCGCGAGCGTGCGCAAGATGCTGTCCTATTCGACCCCGCCCGGCTATCGACGCCAGGCACCGATCCGGCGACCCAAGCTGGATGCGTTTGTTTCAACAATCGATCACTGGCTTGATGAGGACATGAAGGCTCCGCGCAAGCAGCCGCACACGGCCAAGCGTGTGTTCGACCGTCTTCGGGACGAGTGCGGGTTCACCGGCGGCTTTACGATCATCAAGGATTACATGCGCGAGCGCGATCAATGCCGGCAGGAAGTGTTCGTGCTGCTGTCGCATCCGCCCGGCCATGCCCAGGCCGACTTTGGTGAGGCGATGGTGGTGATCGGCGGTGTCGAGCATAAGTCGCGCTGGTCAATGGCGGCACCCGAAAGAGCGGAGATCCTATTTCTTATGTATCGATTGAAGGTAAGCGGTGTTTTGATCACACCCTGGCGTCGTAATTCCACGGCAGGAGTTCATCGATGCGGCTTTGTTTGTGGCCATTTACGATGGCGGTCAAGGTCGCAGCCAGCCAGGCTTGGGGGTCGATAGCATTGAGCTTGCATGTCTCGATGAGTGAGGCGATTGCCGCCCAGTTTTCGGCTCCGGCCTGATGACCCGCGAAGAGAGCGTTCTTCCTGTTGAGGGCAATCGGCCTGATGGTCCGTTCGACGGTGTTGTTGTCGATCTCGATCCGCCCATCGGTCAGGAACAGGCACAAGCCCACCCAGTATTTGGCGATATACTTCAGGGCTTCGCCCAGGGGCGATTTGGCGGCGACACGGGCACGGTGATACGTGAGCCAAGTTTCCATGTCCGCGATGAGCGGCGCCGTTCGCTCCCGCCGGGCAGCCAGCCGCGCCTCGGGATCGAGCCCGCGCAATTCGGCCTCGATCCGGTAGAGTTCGCCAATGCGCTTCACACCTTCTTGTGCGATCGGCGCAGAGCCGGTGCGGGTGACCTCGACGAGCTTGCGGCGGGCATGGGCCCAGCAATAGGCTAGCCGGATTTGCGAACCGACGCGATCGGGTGCGATCAGCCGATTGTATCCGGCGTAGCCGTCCACCTGCAGAATGCCCGAGAAGCCCTGCAATATCTGTTCGGCATGCTGCCCGCCGCGGCCGGAGGCATAGGTGAAGGCCACACCGGGCGGCGCCCCGCCGTTCCACGGCCGGTCGTCGCGAGCCAATGCCCAGAAGTAGCCGGTTCTCGTTTTGCCGGAACCGGGATCGAGCACCGGGGCACGGGTTTCATCCATGAACAGCTTGGCGGACCGCTTCAGGTCTGCGATCAACGCATCAAAGACCGGACGCAACTCGAAGGCTGCCCGGCCAACCCAGTCTGAAAGCGAGGAGCGGTCAAGATCAATGCCCTGATGGCTCATGATTTGAGCCTGCCTGTATAAAGGCAGGTGATCGGCATACTTGGATACCAGCACGTGGGCGATCGTGGCCTCGGTCGGCAGACCCGACTGGATCAGCCGAGCCGGCGCCGATGCCTGAACGACGCCATCGGTGCAGGAGCGGCAGGCGTATTTCGGGCGGCGGGTGACGATGACGCGGAACCGGGCTGGGATCACGTCCAGCCGCTCGGAGACATCCTCGCCGATAGGATGCAGACATCCGCCGCAGGAACAGATCAGGCTTTCCGGCTCAATGACCTCTTTGATACGGGGAAGATGCTTTGGCAAGGATCCGCGATTGACTGATCGTCGTTTAGGGGTTCGTCGGCTGTCGGAGCTATCTGCCTCCTCCTCGGCATGAACCGCCGCAATGGCCGTTTCCAGATCCTCCAGCGCCAGGTCGAACTGATCCGGGTCCCGTCTTTCGGATTTGCGCCCGAAGGCCGCCTGCCTGAATGCGGCAACCAGCTTTTCCAGACGTTCGATCCGCTCATCCTTGCGCAGATTGCGCGCTTCCGAGGCAATCAGCATCGCTTTTAGGGCGGCAGGATCATCGGGCAGATCGGTGACGGTCAGCATGGCCCGGCTCTATCAAATCCGGCGCTGGCTTGCGCGCAAAAAGCAACGCCCCAGTCATCGTGCCGCAGCTATTCGACGGCCGCTGGCGCACGCGCCTCGACGGCGCGAACGCGACGACAGTCCAGCCCTGCGAACAGAGCCTCGAACTGGGCATGGTTGAGCGTCATGAGCCCATCCCTGATGCCCGGCCAGGTGAACGCATGCTCCTCCAGCCGCTTGTAGACCATCACCACCCCGCTGCCGTCCCAGTGGATGAGCTTCAGCCGGTCCGACCGGCGCGAGCGGAAGACGAACACCGTTCCCGTGAACAGATCCTTGCGCAATTCGTTCTTCACCAGGGCCGCCAGACCGTCGTGGCCCTTGCGGAAGTCCACCGGCTTCGTTGCAACCACGACCCGCACCCGGTTCGACGGAAAGACCATGAGGGCAGCGCGCCGAGAGCGTGCGCGACGACTGCAATCCGCTTCGCGGACACGCCTGTCTCCAAACGGATTGTAATCTGGCCGATAAGGATCTCGGGGCGCTCTGCTTCAACCGCAGTTTCACATTCATCCGGAGCCGCGACGATCATCGCCGCAAACTCCACGTCATCTTCCGGAGCCGGCAGAACCAGCTCGCCACGCCGCGCCAACGTTCGCCATTCGGACAGGTGGTCCGGCTTCAGACCGTACCGTCCCGCTACCTCATTGACCGTCACACCCGGGCGCAAACTCTTCGCAACGATCCGCGCCTTCACGTCGTTCGGCCACCGGCGTTGGCCACCTGTATCACGCCTGTCCGAGAGAACCTCAATCGTAGTCTCCATGGAGAAACTCCCTAGCAATCCAACAGGATCAGCCGATCACAGATAAAGAGGGGCAAAACTACGTGGGGGTAGAACAGCGGTTACGATTGAAGGGCGTGTGCCTCGACATTAATCACCGCGACAGATCTGAGAGATAGTGAAAAAAGTTCTTCAAGGTTTGAGCGTCGATTCTACATCGACCATTTCCCGGCTTGGCCTCCCTCAACCCCACCGGAGCATCTACGCCGTGTGCTTCTCCTGCAGGCGTTTCATTCGATCCAGTCGGAAAGGCAATTGATGGAAAAACTGAATATCATCATGCTGCTAAGCGAATATGGAACCGGGATAGTATCCGATGCTGGCGGGTGGGAATCCACCGCATCAGTTCAAAGTGCTTTCGAACTTACTTTGGTTAGCGGTCAGAGCGTTCTGATTGATTCACTTCCTTGGCGTAATGTGATCATGTATTATTGCACGCCGCATTATCTTCTCCACCAGCGTTCTATTTCGTCTTCCGTGATGCGATCGGACAAACCGATTGCCACCAGTGTTGTCGCAAGCGGTTGTCCAACCGGCTTGATACTTGTTGTCGGGCCGACGCATTGAACCTGCCAAGCTGTCTCGTCGTCATTTGATACAAATCCCTTCAGACGAAGTATGTCATCAGGTCGTTGCTTAAGCTTGGCCAAGAGGGCCGCGCGGCATAGTTTGATCTTCCCCGAATACTGCCAGGATATGTACGAGTTATGTCCCGTAAGATATCGTGCGGGAATATTCGATGGTCGAAGGCCAAGCAGTGCTGGAGAAATCTGATCAACCTTTGCGAGATTCACAATGGGTGCGCAGGCTTGAGCGTCCAGAAGGGGTTCGCTCGCCGGATCTGAAGACGTTGCTTTGCTGATACAAACCAGATCAGCCGCCGCGATTTGCTGGCGTACCTGCTTGCCAATGCGTAGGTCTTGGAGTTGCTTTGGCAACAATTGTGCGTCCACGACGGTAGTTATGCCCCCGTAGGCTAGTTGCGGTTCTGCTTTCGCCACCTGTGCTATGCGTGATGGATCCGCAATACCAGAAGCTTCGATGAGGAGGTGATCCGGACGATCGGCTCGGTCCAGTATGTCACCCACGGCCAGAAACAAATCCGCGCCCATGGTGCAGCAAACACAACCATTTGCCAATACCAGCGTATCCTCCGTCGCGGACTCCAGCAAACATTCATCTATACAAATTGCGCCGAAATCATTCACCAGAACAAATAAGCGCTGTCCATGTTTTTCGGCAAGAACCCTATTTATCAGCGTCGTCTTACCTGCGCCAAGATAACCAGATATTACACTGAGTGGCAGACGGTCATTCATAGAAGGTTCACTGCTCCGCCAAAGACTGTTCCCAAGACCTCAACGTCTTTCAAGTTCATAGGATCGACCTCGTACGGATCGGCACCAAGTATTGCAAAATCCGCACGTTTTCCAGTTTCCACGCTACCGATTTCGCCATCCAGTTTCAGTGTGTAAGCGGCGCCCATTGTAATTGCAAACAGCGCTTCTTGCACAGAGATGCATTGCGCCGCTCCCAAGGTGCGTTCGGACATCGTCTTGCGATTGACAGCACACCAGGCCGTAAACAATGGAGCCATGGGCGTCACCGGCGCATCGGAATGAATGGCAATGTTAACCCCGACGTCTAGTGCTGTTCGACAAGCGTCCATACGAAGCGCACGATCTTCTCCAATTGTAATCGCTGCGTGTTGATCTCCGAAATACCAAATGTGGTTTGCGAATATGTTGCAGCATACGCCCAGCTCAGCGGCGCGGCGATAGAGATCTCGCCCCATAAGCTGACAATGCTGCAATACATGGCGATGGGACGGCCAGGGGTGTTTGCACAATGCTGCCTCGAGAGCATCAAGTGTCACTTCAGCAGCCTCGTCTCCATTAACGTGAATATGCATTTGGATGCCGCACTGATGCATTTCTTCAACCAGGGCAAAAATTCTTTCGGGCGGAGTATTCCAGATGCCATTTGGCTTCCCCCCTACATAGCCCGGAGATTTAACCCGGGCAGTCCATCCTTGAATTGCGCCGTCGGTCATAATCTTCACCGCGCCGAGGCGCAGATTATCTCGAGATCGCTTGCGGATCTCCATCGCCCTCTTTGCGACATCCATCGGCGCTTCCTGCGCGGCCAACGCAGGAACTATCCGCAACATGAAATCGGTCTGCCCGGTCACCTGCAACATGGTGTCGATGTCACAATCCTGCAGACGGGAAAACAGGTCCGTTGCCGTTGTTACTCCAACGCGGCGCGCGACTTCAGCATAAGCTCGTATCGAATCTGGTTGTCGATTGAGACCACGAAAGTCGATGTTGAGACGATGCATTACCGGGAACATTGATGCGTGTTCGCGCAACTCTCCGGTCGGCTCTCCAGCGGAATCCTTGGTTACGCCTTCTGCGTCCGTTGTTGAATCCAATCCGGCCATTTCAAGTGCAACTGAATTAACGCACATGATATGAAAGTTCGAGAACATGATTGCAACGGGACGTGCTCGACTGATCCTGTCCAGATGATGCCGATTAAGCCGCTCACCGGGCAGAAAAATTGGATCAAATCCCCAGCCAATCAGTGGCATTTCGGGTTGGAGCTCATCGAGCCGTTCCCTCATTCGTATAATGAAGGCATCAATGTCACGGAGGCCCGGCCAGAGGACGCCGGAAGGATCATAACGATCATGATAGCCTGCGTATGCGTATCGCCAAATTGCACCGGCTGTCATGTGGGCGTGCCCTTCAACAAAGCCAGGCATTAAGACTGCATGCTTCAATGATCGATCGAGTCTAGCGGTTCCCCACTGTTGCGCACAGTCTTCGCCGCCAACTGCCAGTATCTCACCCTCTCGGACCGCGACATGCGTTGCTAGGGGACGGTTCACGTCCATCGTTATAATATTACGTGCTTCGAAAAGCGTAATTTCACTCATAGCCAACTCCCCGCGGTACCTTCCGGATCGATAAATCCCATGACTAGCAGACCACTCTTCGCGTTGTAAAGACATTGTGAAATTTCACTATTGCTGAAGACATTTGTAGTGTGATAGGCTCGTAGTCAGGAAACGTAAGAGAGGAAAGAGATGTCCATATTGATGCGAATGCTTGGCGCGGCCAGTGTGGCAGCTATTACATTAGTGAGTCAGCTATCTCATGCTGATGATGGATCGCTAGTTATAGTTTCAACGCAGGTACCCAGACACCTCAATGCTGCGTTCCAGTCTGGCAGTGCAACCGCCGTACCATCGGCGCAAATTTTTGCTTCACCGCTACGTTATGACGAAAATTGGGAACCTCAGCCTTACCTTGCCAAAAGCTGGGAGTTCTCCGAAGATGGCTTGAGTCTGACTTTGAACCTCGTAGATAACGCGACATTCCATGACGGCGAGCCCATAACATCGGAGGATGTCGCATTTTCAATTATGGCAATCAAGGAGAACCACCCTTTCAAATCCATGTTTGCCCCGGTTGATCGAGTGGAAACACCTGATGAGCATACAGCTATCATCAAGCTGAATAGCACGCATCCTGCGCTTCTGCTGTCTCTTTCGCCGATACTCGCACCCATTATGCCTAAGCATGTCTATGGTGACGGACAGGATTTGAAATCACACCCAGCGAATTCATCTCCGGTCGGCTCCGGACCGTTTATGCTTGAATCCTTTGTTCCGGGTGACGCCATCGTCCTAAAGAAGAATCCAGACTACTTCATTGAAGGTCGTCCTAGACTTGACGAAATCATAATTCGATCGATCCAGGATCCAGCTGCGCTGCTGATAGCAATGGAAAATGGCGACGCAGATATGTACCCCTTTATGGCTGGCAGTCAGGAAATCCGGCGGCTGGAGAAGGTCGACTCGCTTAACGTCACCTCCGAGGGATACGATGCCGTGGGCCCTATCAACTGGCTGGCATTTAATCTGGCGTCCGACAAACTCAGCGACGTTCGCGTTCGTCGCGCGATTGCCTATGCCATTGATCGTGATTTTATCACGCAGGCACTTCACCGTGGCGTGTCCACCCCGCAAACGGGTCCGATTGCGAGGACATCGCCATACTTCGAGGAGAAAGTAGAAAAATACGACGTCGACCTTGAAAGGGCGAAAGCTTTGATGGAGGAAGCAGGATACGCAGACGGCATGGATCTCACGATTGACTACATTCCTGGTCCGCGTGAGCAGCATCAAAATGTGGCGGAGTATCTCAAATCTCAACTGAAGAAGATCGGCATCAATCTCACAGTTCGGGCCGCTCCCGACTTCGCTACATTCGCAGGACGGGTTGGGTCACATGATTTCGAGTTGACCATGGATATTCTATTCAACTGGGGTGACCCAGTGATCGGCGTACATCGCTCGTACCTGACAAACAACATCCGGAAGGGAGTCATCTGGTCGAACACGCAGTCGTACAGCAATCCGAAGGTTGACGAGCTACTGAATGCTGCCGCAGTCGAACTTGATGTCGATAAAAGGAAAGCGCTCTATTCTGAATTTCAGAAAATCGTGACTGATGACCTTCCAGTATATTGGATCAATGCCCTTCCGTATCGGACCGCTTATAAGCAAACATTGATGAACGTTCCCAACGGTATCTGGGGAACGATGCATCCCATGGACACTGTCGAGTGGTCCAAGTGACTTAATAACGTAGCCCGGGGGCGGCGTGCCGCCCTCGTACGCTTTGTAACCGGAATCTCTGTATGTCACTAAATTTTGTTCTGCGTCGTATCGGCTACGGGGTCATTCTGGTGCTCGCGGTTATTGTTCTCAATTTCCTGCTGATCCGTCTTGCCCCGGGTGATCCCGCATTGGTTATTGCGGGGGAAATGGGGGGAGTCACACCTGAAATTTTGGAGTCGATCCGTACGAAATACGGTCTCGACAAACCTTTATTTCACCAGCTGTGGATTTACGTAGCCGGGGTGCTGCAGGGGGAACTCGGGCAAAGCATGTTCTTCAACAAACCTGTCTTGTCCCTAATAGCACAACGGATTGGTCCCACAATATTGTTGGTATTTTCTGCACAACTGTTGGCAATGGTAATCGGTATAATTCTTGGCGTCCTTGCAGCGAATAAACCAAATGGCAAACTGTCTGGGCTTGTGTCAATTTTTGCATCAATTGGTTACTCGGTTCCCATATTCTGGACTGGGATCATGTTGATAATTCTGTTTTCGTCTATGTTTCCGATTTTTCCGGTCGAAGGGATGCGATCGGTCAGACTACGAGATGCTGGGCCGTTCATCCAGTTTGTTGATGTTCTGCACCATTTATGCCTCCCAGCAATTACTCTCGCCATCGTATACTTGGCTCAGTATGCCCGTCTGAGCAGGGCCTCAATGGTCGATGTTCTAGGGTCTGATTATATTCGTACGGCCAGAGCTAAGGGCTCGCCCGAGCGGACCGTCCTTTTCAAACATGCGTTGAGAAACGCTGCGCTACCGATCATTACCGTTGCCGGGTTGCAGTTCGGAAACCTGATCTCTGGTGCGGTGCTTGTAGAAACAGTTTTTAACTGGCCCGGATTGGGTCGATTGGCTTTCGATTCGATATTGCGTCGTGACTATTCCACAGTATTGGGTGTGCTTTTCTTTGCAGCATTGATGGTCGTGTCTGCCAATATCCTTACAGACATGGCCTACCGCTGGGTAGATCCGCGTTTAAAGGAGGGCGGATAATGCAAGTTTGCTTCTGCTTGCGCCTGAACTTAACCAAAAGTGTATGGGCAGTGGATCTCTCGGACCCCCATCTTACCCATTTCTTCAATCTCGGAAGAGCATCGGTTAGATGACATGAAAAACCATGAAGTCAATATGACTATTGATAATGATCCAGTTCGAACGATTGCCGAGCCGTTACAAGCGGTAAGCCCAGGGCGCGATGCGCTCAGGATGTTCATGAGAAATCCGCCTGCAATGTTCGGGCTGATACTGTTTCTAATCGTTCTGATTCTTTCTGTATACGGAGGCCTGTTCTATACAGGAGACCCCTACAACATTGTTTGGACGCCGCACGAGCCGCCACTAAGTAAACCTGGGCTTCCACTTGGCACAGACTATCTTGGGCGCGACATCGTTGCAGGAATGTTTGCGGGCGGCGCACCCACGTTGATGGTAGGTGCAAGCGCGGCAATCTTGACAATGGCTATAGGCGTCTCACTCGGCGCCTTGTCCGGGTACTATGGAGGTTGGGTTGATACCCTTTTAATGCGGGTAACCGAGTTTTTCCAGGTTGTTCCAACACTGCTTTTTGCAATGGTTCTGGTAACATTGTTTTCTCCTTCTCTGTGGACGGTCTCATTCGCAATAGGTGTTGTAAGCTGGCCCCAGACCGCACGGTTGACGCGGGCAGAATTCCTCAGAATACGAGAACTTGAGTACGTCCTTGGGGCGCGCGCGATAGGCTCACGAAACTCTCGTATTATCTGGAAAGTCATACTGCCAAATGCCGCGCCACCCTTGATTGTTTCTGCCACTCTCGCCATCGGTGTCGCAATTCTGTTTGAAGCGGGCTTGTCGTTTCTTGGTCTGGGCGATCCGAATGTCATGTCCTGGGGGTTGATGATTGGCGCCAACCGAAACGAAATTCTGGAAGCCTGGTGGCCTGTCACATTTCCCGGCCTGGCGATCTTCGTAACGGTTTTGGCAGTATCTCTCGTTGGAGACGGGTTGAATGATGCTTTCAATCCAAAACTTAGAGAACGATGAGTATGCTTCTGGAAATTGAAGATCTCGTTGTAACTTTCAAGTCTCAGCATGGAGAAGTGACGGCGATTGACGGGGTCTGCCTTCAGGTGGAAGAGGGTGAAACACTTGGGATCGTTGGCGAATCCGGGTGTGGTAAGTCGATTACCGCGCTGTCGGTTATGGGACTGGTGCCCTTTCCCGCTGGTCGGATTGCAGGTGGTTCTATCCGCTTGCGGGGCGAGGAAATGACCAAGGTAAGCGCGGCGCGCGCGCGTGCTGTGCGGGGAGGCGAAATGGCGATGATATTTCAGGAGCCAATGACCTCCTTGAATCCGCTTTTTTCGGTCGGATCGCAGATTTCAGAAGCGATCATGCTTCACAAGAATGTACGCTCGGACCAGGCGATGGCGGAGGCGATCGAGTTGCTGGAGAGGGTTGGCATACCCTCACCGGAAACAAGAGCGCGCAATTTTCCGCATCAAATGTCCGGCGGCATGCGTCAACGTGTCATGATTGCTATGGCTGTTTCCTGTCGGCCGAGTGTCTTGATTGCTGACGAGCCAACCACGGCCTTGGATGTGACGGTACAGGCACAAATATTCGACCTGCTGAATGAAGTTCAAAGAGAGTCCGGTGCCGCCATCATACTTATTACCCACGATATGGGTGCCGTATCAGAGATGGCCGACCGGGTCGCGGTGATGTATGCAGGGCGCGTGATTGAAGAAGGCATGGCTGACGATGTCTTGGACAATCCTCAACATCCCTATACCCGAGGACTGATTGATTGTGTTCCCAATGTTTCCAAGGGGTCTGCCGAACTCAAAGAAATACCTGGTATGGTTCCACCTTTGCATGCGTTAAAGGACGGTTGTTCGTTTGTTGACAGATGCTCGCATGCCTTCGCAAGATGTCGCTTGGAAAAGCCTGCTCTGAATGCATATCAATCTCACCCTGTCGCCTGTCACCTTTTGGAATCGAGCAAGTGATGAACCCCATACTGGACGTTCGCAATCTCACGGTTCGCTTTAGGTTGCCGCGTTCCTCATTGTTTGCGCCACCACGCTTTCTCGAGGCGGTTCGTTCGGTATCGTTCACGGTCGAAAGAGGCCGTGCGAGAGGGATCGTTGGAGAGTCCGGATCCGGAAAGACGACCGCTGCGATGGCTTCGGTATGTCTTACAAAAGCATCTGAAGGGAAAGTCTGTCTCGAGGGCGAGAATATTCTTGACCTGAAAGATGAAGCAATGCGTCTGCGGCGGCGTGATATCCAGGTCATCTTTCAGGACCCGTATTCCTCCTTGAATCCGCGGATGCGAGTTGGCGATATTGTTCGAGAGCCTCTTGATCTTACGGCTATTGGTAGTCGAACTGCTCGTGACGAGCGTGTAAGGGAATTGTTTTCGCTTGTCGGACTACGTCAAGACCAGATGGCGTTGTTTCCTCATCAGTTTTCGGGAGGGCAACGGCAAAGGATTTCGATCGCACGGGCATTGGCGACTAATCCGAAGGTTCTGGTCTGTGATGAGCCAGTCAGCGCATTAGATGTGGCAATCCAAGCTCAGATTCTGAACCTTTTGACCCGATTCAAACAGGAGCTTGGTTTGAGTTATTTGTTTATCAGCCATGATCTAGGGGTGGTTAGATACATATGTGACGACGTTAGTGTGATGTATCTGGGCAAGATTGTCGAACAGGCTCCAGTCGAGTCACTTTTTTCTAATCCCCAGCATCCCTATACACAAGCGCTGCTTGCAGCGGCACCCTCTCTGGAACGCCGAAAATCAAAAGGCTATGTTCGCGCTCTAGGTATTGAGGGTGATCCGCCATCTCCTATTGATCCACCACCTGGGTGTTCTTTCGCCTCCCGGTGTCCGCGAAAGCAGGAAATCTGTCTTAAGCAACAACCTACACTTGGGGAGACGGGAGTCCATCAAAGTGCATGCTTTTTTCCCGGGGCGTAGCCGTCCACCTGCAGAATGCCTGAGAAGCCCTGCAATATCTGTTCGGCATGCTGCCCGCCGCGGCCGGGGGCATAGGTGAAGGCCACACCGGGCGGCGCCCCGCCGTTCCACGGCCGGTCGTCGCGAGCCAATGCCCAGAAGTAGCCGGTTCTCGTTTTGCCGGAACCGGGATCGAGCACCGGGGCACGGGTTTCATCCATGAACAGCTTGGCGGACCGCTTCAGGTCTGCGATCAACGCATCAAAGACCGGACGCAATTCGAAAGCCGCACGGCCAACCCAGTCGGCAAGCGTGGGCCGGTCAAGATCAATGCCCTGGCGGCTCATGATTTGAGCCTGCCTGTATAAAGGCAGGTGGTCGGCATACTTGGATACCAACACATGGGCGATCGCGGCCTCGGTCGGCAGACCCGACTGGATCAGCCGAGCCGGCGCCGATGCCTAAACGACGCCATCGGTGCAGGAGCGGCAGGCGTATTTCGGGCGGCGGGTGACGATGACGCGGAACCGAGCCGGGATCACGTCCAGCCGCTCGGAGACATCCTCGCCGATAGGATGCAGACACCCGCCGCAGGAACAGATCAGGCTTTCCGGCTCAATGACCTCTTCGATACGGGGAAGATGCTTTGGCAAGGATCCGCGGTTGCCTGATCGTCGTTTGGGGGCTCGTCGTCTGTCGGGGCTATCTGCCTCCTCGGCATGAACCGCCGCAATGGCCGTTTCCAGATCCTCCAGCGCCAGATCGAACTGATCCGGGTCCCGTCTTTCGGATTTGCGCCCGAAGGCCGCCCTGCCTGAATGCGGCAACCAGCTTTTCCAGACGTTCGATCCGCTCATCCTTGCGCAGATTGCGCGCTTCCGAGGCAATCAGCATCGCTTTTAGGGCGGCAGGATCATCGGGCAGATCGGTGAGGGTCAGCATGGCTCGGCTCTATCAAATCCGGCGCTGGCTTGCGCGCAAAAAGCAACGCCCGAGTCATCGTGCCGCAGCTATTCGACGGCCGTTGGCGCACGCGCCTCGACGGCGCGAACGCGACGCCAGTCCAGACCTGCGAACAGAGCCTCGAACTGGGCATGGTTGAGCGTCATGAGCCCATCCCTGATGCCCGGCCAGGTGAACGCATGCTCCTCCAGCCGCTTGTAGACCATTACCAGCCCGCTGCCGTCCCAGTAGATGAGTTTCAGCCGGTCCGACCGGCGCGAGCGGAAGACGAACGCCGTTCCCGTGAACGGATCCTTGCGCAATTCGTTCTTCACCAGGGCCGCCAGACCGTCGTGGCCCTTGCGGAAGTCCACCGGCTTCGTTGCAACCACGACCCGCACCCGGCTCGACGGAAAGATCATGAGGACGCTGCAAGCGTACGCGCAACTGCAGCAATACGTCGGGCAGACGCACCTTCCTTCATGCGAACCGTTGCCGGGCCTATGATGATCTCAGGTTGCAGGTTAGCGCCGTCGGCGTTACTCCCGCTGGGATCGCCGACAACCATCGCCCCAAGTTCCACCGCGTCCTCGTGCGCAGGCGGAACCAGCCCGCCCCGTTGCGCAATCTACACTTTAACCCTGAGTGCACCCCCTGAGGGTGGACAGTGATCAGACCGCCGGGTTGTGTGCTGAATCACGAATAGCAAAGAAGCTCAAACACCAGACGACCCTAAAATTCCGTTTGCAGCTTCGAGCCACTGACGCCTAATCTTTCAGGGGTGCCGAACAGGAGCCTCCATTGCAAACGACCGAGAAGGTCGAACAAGATCTGTCTATTGATATTCTTCAGAAGAGATGCTGAAATTTCACTATTGAAACATAGAAATATTCATGCTATCGAAATGTTTAATGAGGTAAAAAATTGTCTGAAACATCATTTTCTGTCGCCGACGCTTTCCTGTCGCAACTCGCAAATCGCGGCGTTGACGTATTGTTCTATAACGCAGGAACTGATTTCCCGCCTATTGCTGAAGCATACGAAAAGGCCGAGCAAGAGGGACGCAAAGTACCGCGCGCGGTCCTGGTGCCTCACGAAAACGTCGCCGTGGCCGCAGCTCACGGCTACTATCTCGCCACTGGGCGAATGGCCGCTGTCATGGTTCACGTTGGATTGGGAACGGCAAACGCGATAAATGGAATCTTCAACGCGTGTCGCCAGAACATTCCGATCCTGCTGCTTGCAGGCAGGACGCCCTGGACAGAATCAGACCTGCTGGGTGCTCGCGATAATTACATTCATTGGGCGCAGGAGATGTTCGACCAGGCGGGAATGCTGCGAGAACTCGTAAAATGGGATTTCGAGCTCCGCCACCCGCATCAACTTGAAACGGCGATCGACCGTGGATTGGCGGTTGCAAATAGCGACGCAAAGGGACCGATTTACATGGTTCTGCCGCGTGAATTGCTCGCTTTTCCTGCCTCCGAGCCTCATCAAGTTGCTAAAGCCACCTTCCCGGCTCTTCAAGCAACGGGATTGCCCGAAGACGAATGCAGACACATAGTCTCTCACTGGCGGAAGGCCAAACGCCCCCTGGTGGTCACATCTTCAGCAGGCGCCGACCCCGACGTACCTGCCTTGCTTGGCCGGTTGGCCGAAATGTCTGGAACGCCTGTCGTCCAGTTCCGGCCCAGATATGTCAATCTCACTGGCGATCATCCCTGCCACGGCGGCTGGGACGCGTCGTCGCGATTGGCGCAAAGTGATTTCGTGCTGGTTCTTGATTCGGATGTACCGTGGATCCCGGACCAGGCAGAGCCCGATCCCAACGCCGTCATTGTGCATATCGCCCCGGACGCCTTGTTTTCGCGATATCCGTTGCGCGGTTTCCGCGCCGATATTGCCGTAAGCGCGAACATTAAGCGCGCCTTGCAGGATCTTCTCAACGCCTGGCCCAAAGTGTCCGAGGTCGTAGAAATGCGTCTCGAGGCGTTGCGCGCAGAAAGTCGAGCCCGGCGCGATGCGCGCGCCTCGCAGGTTGAAGACCTTGCCCTGCAGGAACCGATCCATCCATCCTGGGTCAGCCATTGTCTCGATACCATTTGCGACAGCGAAACCGTGCTGGTGAATGAATACCCCATCGATCTGGGAATGATGAGCCATGCGCACCCGGCGGGTTATTTCTCGCACAGTTCGGCTGGCGGCCTTGGCTGGGCGCTTGGCGCGGCGCAGGGCATCAAGCTGGGCTCGCCGGGAAAAACCGTCATAGCTGCAGTCGGTGACGGAGCCTACATGTTCGGCAACCCGGTTCCGGCGCACTACTCCGCGAAAATCAATGATGCGCCCACCCTTACCGTCATCTTCAACAATGGAATGTGGCTCGCGGTCCACCGCTCGACCGTGAGTATGTATCCTGCTGGAGCGGCGGCAAAGGCTAACCAACCGCCAATGGCGCAGCTCGATCAGGACGCCGCCTTCGAAGAGGCGATCAAGGTGAGCGGCGGATGGGGCGCCAAAGTCACCAAACCCGGCGATGTGCTGCCGCAACTGACTGAAGCACTGCGGGTCGTGCGTGAAGAACAACGGTCAGCCGTTTTAAATGTCTTGGTGAAGCCCGTTCTTGAGCGGAAAAGTTGAGATGAGGCCATGAAGTACATAAGGACAGGCGATTTCAATCCTGAAGCGGTCGAAATTCCACTGGGTTCGTTCATCAACGGTGAACTGATCCAGGGTGCAGGGGATGAACTCGATATCTTCCGACCGTCAGACGGCAAACTGGCGGGTACAGTCCGCCAGGCAAACGCTGCGGATGTCGAACGCGCCGTTTCGGGCGCCAGACAGGCTTTAGAGGTCTCAAACTGGGCCAGACTTGCGCCACGCGCCCGTGGCGAAATCATGCGGAACTGGGCGCAGCTTCTCGACGAGAATGCGGAATACCTGTCCCGACTGGAAGCCCTGAGTTCGTCGCGTCCCATAAAGGAATGCCGTGATCGCGACATTCCCGCTTCGGCTGACATGATCCGGTATTATGGCGAATGGACGGACAAAATGGCGGGCGACACTTTCGCCAGCGCCGACGCCATATTCAACACGACCATACGAGAACCCTACGGCGTCGTCGGCGCGATTTCTCCATGGAACGTGCCGATCCTGCTGGCGACGGTAAAATTCGCGCCGGCTCTCGCCGCCGGCAATGCGGTCGTTCTGAAACCATCCGAAATGACTCCCTTTTCCGCAATCGCATTCGCCCGGCTGGCGGTGGAGGCGGGCCTGCCCGCGGGCTTGTTCAACGTACTCGTGGGAACCGGCGAAGTGACGGGACGCCCTCTTGTTGTCCATCCCGACATCAGTTTCGTCGCCTTTACCGGCTCGACGAAGACCGGCCAGAGAATCATGACCGATTGCGCGCTTTCCGGTCCTAAACCTGTCAGTCTGGAGCTCGGCGGCAAAAGTCCGCAAATCGTCTTCGACGACGTCTCGGATCTGGATCGGGTCGCAAACGCCATCACAGCGGGTATGACGCGCAACAGCGGGCAGTTGTGCTTTTGCGGGAGCCGCCTTGTTGTTCAGAATGGCGTAGCCGACAGATTGCTTGAGATGGTGCTGAGCAAACTTCACTCCGTCATGAGTGGACCAACCTGGTCGGAGACAACCGGTCTGCCTCCCATAATATCTGATCTGCAGCGCCGGCGCATCGCGGGAATTCTGGCAAAGTCGGACGCCGCCGCCAGTAACACTCTTACGGGCGGCAACAGTTTCGATATGAACGGCGGCAAGTATTTCGAGCCCACCATCGTCATGGATGTGCCGACTGACGACGCGCTCTTCACCGAAGAGGTGTTCGGGCCCGTGCTCGCAGTCCAGCGGTTCGACGACTTCGATGAGGGACTGCGACTGGCGGATCATCCGGACTACGGCTTGACGGCCTCAGTGCATACCTCCAGCATCGATCGGGCAATGGCGGCCGCGCGGCGCATTGAAGCCGGCACTGTCTGGATCAACAATTTTGGTCGTACTGCAGACGTGTCCAGTCCGTTCGGCGGCTTCAAACGCTCCGGGTTCGGTAAGGAGTTCGGCCGAGAGGGTTACGAAAAATATCTTAAAACAAAGGCGATCTGGTTTCAGGGTGTGGAGACCGTGCAGTGACTGGTGCAATAGTCGTTACTGGTGGAGCTAAAGGAATCGGGCGCGCAATAGCTGAGGCGCTTCTGGATGATGGAAAGAAAGTGATTCTAGCTGATATCACTGGCGCTCCGCAAACAGCCGAACAACTGCAGAATGATCGCTGTTATGGCGTGAAATGCGATGTAACGTCACCAGACAGTATCAATCTTGCATTGTCCAAAGCGTGTGAGGATTTTTCCTCCATTTCTGGGTTGGTGAACAATGCCGGGCTTTATGCAACTCTTGAGCCGGGGTCGTTTCTTGAACAAACATCCGAAGATTGGCATCGGGTTCTGGACGTGAACGTTGTTGGCACGTTTAACATGTGTAAGGCTGTTGTTCCTTTGCTTAAAAAGAACGGTGGCGGTTCGATCGTGATGATCGGTTCCGGTGTTGCTTTTACCGGATTGCCAAACCTCCTTCACTATGTCGCTAGCAAAGGTGCGATTGTGTCGATGACACGCTCACTGGCCAACGAACTTGGTGACGATGGCATTCGTGTAAATTGCATAGCTCCTGGATTTACAATTTCAACAGGTGTTGAAGCAAATAGACACAAGTTTGAAAAAGTAAGCAAGCTGGCGATTTCTACGCGGGCCATTAAGCGCGACCAGTATCCGGCAGACATCACCGGGGCCGTAACCTTCCTTTGCAGCAAAACTGCATCCTTCATCACTGGCCAAACGCTTGTGGTCGATGGCGGTCGACACTTCCACTAAAATAGGAGACTGGGATGACTTGTATGACGATCAGAATTGCAGCGATCGGGGTGATGTTAGCGACTTTGTGTACAACTGGTGTCGCACAGGTGACGACATTGCGGGGAGTAAGCTGCTTTCCTGAGGGTACATATTACTCCCAGCGATTTGAGACTTTTGTTGAGAAGGTTAATGAACGCGGAGAGGGGCTTATCAAGATCAATTATCTTGGTGGCGCACCCAAGGTCATGGCAACCCTAGAGGTAGGTAAAAATCTCAAGGACGGAATCGTCGACATCATCGGCTGCACTCTGGGTTTTTACTTGAATGTGGTGCCGGAAGCGGATGCGTTAAAGATGATTGAGGTTCCTGTTTCAGAATTGCGCCAAAATGGCGGTATGGCATTGCTTGATGAAATACATCTCGCAAAGATGAACGCTCACTATTTGGGGTTAGTAAACAGCCATGCACAGTTCCACATTTACCTTACTAAAGAAATTGATAAGCCAGATCTTTCAGGACTCAAAATTCGGGTGAGTTCTGTTTATCGTAAACTGGTGGAAGCGCTGGGCGGGACTGCGGTTACTGCACCGCCATCGGACGTATATACCATGCTGGAGCGAGGCACAGTTGATGGGCTTGGGTGGCCGTCAGCTGGCATATTCGACTTCAGTTGGGAAGATGTCATTAAATACCGTGTGGATCCAGGTTTCTATCAGACAGAGATCAATATCCTCGTTGGCAAGGATGCTTGGTTAAGGCTCACGAAGGAACAGCAGGCAATCCTAAACGATGTGATGCTTGAACTAGAGGCGGAGGACGCCAAAGAAGCAGAATACGCTGCAAAACAAAAGGAAATGCAGGCTGATGCTGGTATCGAGGTGATTGAATTTTCGCCAGATGCGAAAGCTGTCTTTTTGGAAACTGCCTACAATGCTGCTTGGGACGATATTATCGAGAAAAGTCCCGCGTACGGTCCTCGCTTGAAAGAACTGTTCTCCAAGTGAGCGACTACACCAACAACTGTATTTGGCGGGCAAACATGGTCAGATTCGACTATTGGCTTGGCTATCTTGTGAATGGGTTGGGTATGACTTCTGCTCTTGCGATCAGTGCTGTCACAGTGCTGATCGCACTCGATATCGCAGTGCGTTACTTGAAGCTAGGGGCACTGCCGTGGGCAGTCGAGATCGTCGAATATGTCATCTACGCTGCTACTTTTGTCGGTGCGCCCTGGGTGCTGCGAAAACATGGTCATGTCCGCATGGACGCCATGCTCACCAAGCTAAATAGCGGTGTGCGCCGCTTTGTTGATGCAGTTGTTTCGCTAATCGGCATATTCGTGTCTGCTATACTTATGGTGTACGGATATATTGCGGCTCACAATGCGTGGCAGGAAAATCTATTTGCATACAAAAGTTTGACATATCCGGAATGGTTGCTGCTTTCACCGATCCCGGTATGTGGTTTCGTTCTTTGCCTTCAATTCTTTTCACGGCTATTTTTAAGTTCTGATAAAGAAGCCGTCACTAGTACGGGGCTTTGAGATGGAGTGGGGTTATGCACTCCTAGTAATGCTTGGCACCGTGGGTTTTCTCATGTTACTCAGTGTGCCCGTTGCTTTTGCTTTTTTGTCAGCGAATATTCTCGGCGCCGTTCTGTTCCTCGGCGGCAGTGCGGGCTTGGTATCCTTTGTGCGTGGGATGGTCAGTTCAGTGGCCAACTACAATCTTGCACCTATTCCACTATTTATCTTCATGGGAGAGATACTTTTTCGAACTGGTGTAGCTTATTCGGCTATCAACGCTGTTGATAGGCTTATAAGCAAGGTTCCTGGTCGTCTGTCGATCGTTGCTTTGGGTGGAGGAACCGTTTTTTCGGCTCTCTCGGGGTCAACAATAGCGAATACCGCCATGTTGGGCGGTGTAATGCTCCCTGAAATGCAGAAACGTGGATACAGCCCAGCGTTGTCCATGGGGCCGATTATGGCGGTGGGTGGAATTGCGATGTTGATTCCACCAAGCGCACTGGCTGTTCTGTTGGCAAGTCTGGCGCGCATGCCGGTCGCGGAACTCTTGGCCGGGGGGATTATACCAGGTCTCTTAATGGCCGGCCTGTTCATTAGCTATGTCGTGGTGCGAAGTTCACTCAATCCTCGGCTAGCACCTACTTATGACATGCAAAAATTCACCTGGCGTGAGCGGATTGTTCCGTTTCTTACTGACGTATTGCCTTTATCCTTGGTGTTTATATCGGTGTTAGGCAGCATCATTGCCGGAATTGCATCGCCAACAGAGTCTGCTGCATTGGGCGCGCTCAGTGCCTTGTTGTTGGCGGCATACTATCGAAAATTGAGTTGGCGCTCTCTGTGGATGGCCATTGAAGAAACCGGAAAAACGTCAGTGATGATATTATTTATCGTTGCCTGTTCGACCACGTTTTCACAGATCCTTGCTTTTTCTGGTGCAACTGATGGCGCTCTGACACTAATCCTCCAGCGCGAAATGACCCCGTTAGTGGCGATGGCCGTCATGATGATGGTGCTTGTTGTCCTTGGGTGCTTTGTTGATCAGATCAGCATGATGTTGATTACCTTGCCATTTTTCTTACCAATGGCTGATGCACTTGGCGTAAACGAGATATGGCTCGGTGTAATGATGCTCATCGCTATTGAACTGGGGCTTATTACACCGCCTTTTGGTCTACTGATATTTGTGATGAAGGGCGTAGTAGGCGATAGCTACGGAATTCGGACTATTTATGCTGCCGCGTTTCCGTTTGTGCTTCTTGAACTGATTGTTCTTGCGGTACTTTTATTGATTCCGAACATTGTAACATTTTTACCAAGTTACCTTTAAATGTGTGGGGGCGTTATGACTCTTGAATGTGACGTATGTATTGTCGGAGCGGGTCCGGCGGGCCTGTCCCTGGCGGCCTGGTTGTCTGCTCAGGGGATTGAGACAATATGCATCGAACGTAACGACAGTCTGGCGCTGGATCTGCGTGCATCTACTTTCCACCCGTCCACGCTGGATATGCTTGATGAACTTGGCGTGGTGGAGAGCATGAAACGCGGAGGCGTTGTCGTGCCCAACTACCAGATATGGGACCGACAGGGACTCGAGATATTGGCGGATTTTCAGTTTGAACTGATTTCCGATCGCACCAAGCACCCGTACCGCCTCCAGTTTGAACAGCACAAACTTACCCCTCTGCTGGCGGCGTATCTCGAAAACCTGCCCAACAACCGGCTTTTGTTTTCCACCAGCTACACATCGCATGAAGCAAAGAGCACGGGCGTTGTCACAACTGCCGAGGGGCCGGACGGACCTGTCATCATTTCCTCGAAGTTTCTGGTCGGAGCCGATGGCGTAGGATCTGCAGTACGCACCAATGCCGAAATCGAATATGAAGGCTTCACCTATCCCGAACGGTTTTATTCAATGAGCACGCCGTTTCGCTTCGAGGATAATTTGAGTGACCTGTCCTACGTCACCTACATCGCCGATCCGAGGGAGTGGTGCCTGATGCTGCGCACGCCCGAATTATGGCGCCTGATGTTTCCTGTGCCGCCGGACGAAGATGAAAAACAGACATTATCGGACGAGGCGACACAGGGCCGCTTGCAGGGATTTTACCGGCTGGGCGAAGACTATGAGGTTCGGCATCGCACCCTGTACCGCGTGCAACAGCGCGTGGCTGAAACCTATCGTCGGGGTCGAGTGATCCTGGTGGGCGACGCCGCCCACGCAAACAATCCGCTGGGCGGGATGGGGCTCAACAGCGGCGTTCACGATGCCTATAACCTGAAAAACAAGTTGCTGGCGGTGCTTGACGGATCTGCGGACGAAACATTGCTCGACACATATTCCAACCAGCGCAGGATGGTTTCCATCGAACACGTGAACAAACAGTCGGCGGAAAACAAGAAACGTCTGGAAGCTTCCAGCCCGGAGGCCCGTAAAGCCTATCGGGAGGAACTGGAAAACGTTACCTCCGATATCGAAAAAACCCGGGCGCATCTGCTGCGCACCTCGCTGATCGAAAGCCTCGATCAGGCGTCCAGAATATAAACGCCAAGGAGGCTCACATGCCTGTCAACAAACTGCATCTCGAATTCACTGGCCTGAACATGGACGACGGCTGGGAAGTTCCTGCTGGCTATCCGTCGGGTATTCAACAGAAAATACTTTCCGGTTCGCTGGATGAGGACGGCGAACGCGGCAGCAGATCGCGTTTGCTTCGCTTCGATCCCGGCGTATTCACCACCGCTCCCTTTGTACACCCATACTGGGAAGAGGTATTCCTCATCAGTGGCGACCTCACGGTTGGAAACGACGAAAACGGAGAAGGCGGCGAGGCCTTCAAGCCATTCACATACGCCTGCCGGCCGCCGGGCGCCTATCATGGTCCGTTCAAATCCGAAAAGGGCTGCCTGCTCTTCGAAATCCATTACTTTGATCCTGTGTGACCAACGACATGAATGGACGCAAATTTCCACGTTCTTTGCGCGAAGCCGCAGACCAATTGTCGAACGCCGATACGACAGCGCGTAACCTTGTCGAGGAGGCGCTGTCCAACATTCACCGACCGGACGGCGAAGGCGCCCGTGCATTTGTGGAGCTGTACGAAGACGAGGCTCGCAGATCCGCGGACTACTGGGACGGCCAGCGCAAGGCAGGCCGTCTGCCGTCCCCGTTTGCCGGCGCGCCCATTTCGATCAAGGACCTGTTTGACGACGCCGGCCATACGACACGCGCCGGATCGAAAGTCATGTCGGACAATCCGGTTACCGGCCGTACCAACATTGCTGTCGAAAGGTTGCGCAAGGCCGGCTTCATTGTGATGGGCCGGACAAACATGACTGAGCTTGCCTATTCCGGGCTTGGCATGAATCCGCATTTCGGCACGCCCCTCAATCCATACGACAGGGAAACAGGCCGCATCCCCGGAGGTTCGAGTTCGGGCGCGGTCGTCTCGGTAACGGATGATATGGCGCTGATGGGTCTCGGATCAGATACCGGCGGTTCATGCAGAATTCCCGCCGCCCTCTGCGGCGTTGTCGGATTCAAGCCCACCCAGGACAAGAGTCTGCTGGCTGATATGGTTCCGCTGTCGCCGACCCTAGATACGGTAGGCTGCATGGCCAATTCCGTCGAATGCTGCAGAATTGCGACAGAATTCACGACTGGCAAGGCGCTTACTGAGAATGCGGAAGCCATCGGCGAGATTCGCCTGGTTGTGCCTGAAAGCATCGTATTCGATCAGGTGTCGGACTACGTCATGGCTTGCTTTGACAAGGCCATGAAGACCCTCGAGATCGGCGGATTCTCCATTCGGAACGCGCCAACTTCGCTATTCGCCAATGCTGGCGACCTGTCCAGCAAGGGCGGGTTTCCGGCGGGTGAGGCCTATGCTCATTTCGCCGCCCTGTTGAAGGAAAGAGGGGAAGTGTTCGATCCGCGGGTGAAATCACGCATCGAAAGGGGAAAAGCGCAGGACGACACCGACCGTGCAATGCTGAAGACGGCGAGGACAAGGCTGATCGAAGACTTCAATTCGCTGATGACTGAATTGAACGCCGTTGTTTATCCCACCGTGCCCGATACTGCGCCTGCCCTGTCCGACCTTTCGGATGAGGAAGAATACGGCAGGGTCAATCTTCTGTTCCTGCGCAACTCGACATTGATCAATCTCGTCGACGGATGTGCTATCTCCATTCCGATTCACGAGAAGGGAAACGCGCCCGTCGGCCTGACCATTGCGATGCCGCGAGGCCAGGACGCACGGTTGATTGCGCTGGCTGCAAGGGCCGAAGCCATTGTTAACGGATCCAGTTTGCCTCGATAGGGCTCAAATACTCTTTGAAATATTCGACAGGAAGGATGATATGTGGTCTTCCATTGCCACGCGCGCTGCTTCAGCATCGCGTCCGGCAATCGCCTCGCATATAGCTTCATGTTCTGACTGTACACGTCGCAACTGTTCGATATTGTTCAGAGAAATGAACCAGACGCGGAGGGATTTTTCCTGTAATTGTCTGGACACATCGGCGAGGATCCTGTTCTGGGTAGCTGCTGCAATCTCCGAATGGAAATCCCGGTCCAGCAACATTAGCTGCTCGACGTCACGGTCCTGCGCCGCTTCTTCCGACAGCTTCAGCAATTGCTTCATGCGTTCGATCTGTTCACGGGTCGCGCGATCCGCAGCCATTGCCGCGCAGGACGTTTCGTTGACCTGGCGAGCTTCAGCCACATCGGAAATTTCATTCATCGAGATGGGCTTGATGATGATTCCCTTGCGCGGAATCATCTCAATAAGTCCCTCGATCTTTAGCCTGTTGAACGCGTTATGAACCGGCGTGCGGCTCAGTCCGAGATCACTACATACCAGAGTTTCATTGATGTACTGGCCAGGCTGGTAAGCACACGTAATGACATTGTGCTTGACTATTTCATAGGCCTGATCATTCAGTGACGTTTCCCCGGAGCGACTGGCGGGACGCCACTCGATTGGTGTCGTATTTCTCTTTGCAGTTGACGCAGACGATTTAGTTTTGCTCACTACGATCTCAATTCAATTTCTGAAACGCTGTAAGTGTGACCAAGTTTCCGATCAAGGACCGGATCCTCTATCTCAAGCCGATAGGAGACAGCCGGACGAATACCGCCTATGGCGCCGAACGTGCCGCAGAACATCAAATCACCATTGCGCATTGGATCACTCCGCGTATCCCGCTCTGCGAGCAAAGTTTCAGGAGACATTAGCTCGCTCATAGCACCTTCTTGATACATTTCGAAAGCTTCTCCACCGAAATTCGCCCAGCACCGCATGACAAGCTGATCCCAATGGTCCTGCACCTCCTTGTAGGACCACAGTCGGCTTGCAATCGGCTTGTCGCAAAGTTGCTTGGAGTGCATGATCCCAAACGCTTCCAGATCACGGTCCGTATGATCGGAGCCCACACTGACAAAGAGCTCGTCGCCATCCATTATAAGCACGCACTCTACTTCGCCGCTGGAATTGCCGCCGATCATGTCAACAGTCGGAGACTGGGTCAGGCGGGAAGGAGATACCTCATAAAACATCGGTACGCGGGATGGTGGTGAAACGCCGATATCGCTGAGCTCATCGATATGGTGCTGGGTGGCTTTTCTATCTCTGCCAGCAAAACCCGCAATCAGGACTCGGTTTAGCAGGAACTCGCGCAAAACTACTCTCTGACTGTGCTGGAGTTGGAACTGGATAGGGAGCGACGCGCGCTCTGCTGGAACCGTGGTTGGGCGAGGGTCTATCTTTGGGTTGTGCATTTGTTACTCGTGAGTGCTTTGGGATCCAAGCCGGGTAATCCCGGCATCATCGCTGTAGTAACACAAGTGAAGCTGTAATGAAAGCATTGTGAAATTTCAGAATAAGTGTAATGATCAAGCGTCTGAAACCGGAGAAATGCAATGATTTCGAAATCAAAACGTTTGTTTTCTGCAACGATATTTGTCGGCGCAATCTTGCTGACGCCAGCCTCGGCGCAAGAAGAAGTTGATCTGACCTTTGCGTCCTTCTCTGTTGGCGGAAGTTGGTATGTGTACGCCTCCACCATCGCGGAATTTCTACGTGATGTTTTGCCGGAAGGCTCCAATGTCGACGCCACGCCATTGGGTGGCGGAGTCGTTAACTCCCTGCTCATCGACGCCGACAAAGCGCAGATTGCTCTGAGCCACGCAATGACCAACAAATGGGCGACGAATGGAACTGTGGCCTATGATGCGCCGGTCGCGACAACCCGCGCGCTGGTCGGCGGACTGGACACCTATTACCTGACAGTAACCGCGGTTGACGCAGAGCCCGGGACAGGTCTTCGGGAATATTTCGAAACCGTCAATCCCGACGCCAAGATCGGCGCCAATCCCGGCGGCAGCGTAGCCACCTTTGCCGGCAAGCTCATGTTGACGGCCGCCAATGCTTCGGAAGAAGAGGTGGAAGAACGTGGCGGCGCCTACCTGTCCATGCCGCTCGGCACCATTAAGGACAGCTTCCCGACGGGTGTTGTCGACGCCACGCCGCAGATCATTACACGCGGACATCCCGCCATCACCGAAATATCCGAAAACAACAACGTGACGATTCTTCAACCGGAAGACGACGTGCTGGAAACCATGAAAAGCACTTACGGTTTCGACCTGGGCACGCTTCCGGCCGACAGTTTCAGGGGACAGTCGGTGGATGTGAAACTGCCGACCACGTCCACCACCGTAATCGTGAGTGAGGAGATGTCGGACGATCTGGCCTACACGATAACCAAGGCGATCGTGGAAAACGCCGACAAACTGGCCGCAGCGCATCAGGCGTTGGCGGGGTTCGATCCGAACAAGGGCTGGCAGCCGGAAGTCGTGAACCTGCCGCTGCATCCGGGTGCGGAGAAGTACTACCGCGAACGCGGCTGGCTGAAATAGCTGTAACGAAGAAGACATGCGGAAAAGCTGTAGAACGATGGCGACCACTGACACACGCACTGAATCAGACGACTCCATTCAATCATTGCGTTCGCCTGTCGCCGTCATAGGCCTCTTGTGGATTGCGTTTCAGATCACAGTCTGGCTGCGTCCCGAAACCAGCATCTATGTCATTCGCGCAGGACACGTCTGTTTCGGACTCGCGACGTTTTTCGCCCTTTTAACAAATAGCAAATCCGCCCTTAACCGCATCATCGGCATCGCAGGCATTATACTGTCTGCGGTGCCGGTCATCATATACCAGATCGAGCAGGAGCGTCTGATTACCCGCTACGCAGGTCTCGCCGACCTGGAATTCGCGGATATCACTGTTGCGATCATTCTCGGAACGCTGCTCCTGTTTGCGTCCATCAAGAAACTTGGCGTCGGAATGGTAGTCGTGGTTGGCGCCTTCGTCGCCTACCAGCTGGCGGGCGGCCTTCTCCCGCGTCCCTTCGGTCATAAACAGACCGACTTGACGGGCTTTGTCGATCAGCAGTTTATGACCATAGACGGCTTACTGGGAATTCCGCTCGGCGTTTCCGTCAACATCATTTTCTACTTCATCCTATTCGCGACCATATTCGAGGTCTACGGCGGCAGCCGCATGATCATCCAGTTGGCGCTCGCCTTGACCGGGCGTTACGCCGGCGGTCCGGCAAAAGCCGCAGTTGTCGGATCTGCCGTGACCGGTCTGGTGTCGGGCAGCGCCGTCGCCAATGTCATGACCTCCGGCATGTTCACGATTCCGCTGATGATCCGCGGCAAGTACCAGCCGAGAATCGCCGCGGCCATTGAAGCTGTGGTGTCAACCGGCGGACAGCTTGTGCCGCCCGTCATGGGCGCGGCGGCCTTCATCATGGCCGACTTCCTGCAAATGCCGTATCGCGAGATCGTGGTGGCCGCCATTTTGCCGGCGTTCTTCTACTTCTTTGCGATGTTCTTGACCGTGCACTTTCAAGCCAGAATGTCTGGTATCGGAGCAACTGACCCAACTGACATCGATAGTCCCTGGCAGGTGCTCAGGCATAGCGGCCAATTGCTGCTGCCTCTTGGCTGGCTCGCGGGAAGGATCAGTTTCGGTTATCCAATTCCTAACAGTTGCGTAGAAAGCATAATAGGAGTCATCGTTGTAGGCACGCTGTTTCCACAAACAAGGATACCCTTAAGGGAACTGCTTCTGGGAGCCGCCGAAGTCGGAGCCCGCGCCATGCCGGTGGCCCTTGCCTGCGCGCTGGCGGGCGTTATCGTTGGGGTGGTGTCCTATACCGGACTGGGTAACAAGCTGACATCGATCATTGTGGACGTTTCCGATGCGTCGGTGGTGCTTGCGCTTGTTTTGACCATTCTGGGTACGATCCTCATGGGCATGGGAATGCCCACGACTTCCGCTTACATCATGTCCGCGATCCTGCTTGCACCCGCCCTGATCCAGCTTGGATTTGATCCGCTCGCCTCACACATGCTGGTGTTCTATTTCGCGATCCTGGCGATGGTGACGCCCCCGATAGCTCTGAGCGCCTATGCGGCCGCTACCATCTCGAACTCTCCACCCGGAGAGGTGGGGTGGGTTGCGTTCAGGCTGGCGGCGCCCGTCATGCTGATACCAGTGGTAATGATCCTGCGTCCTGCGATGCTCTTGCGCGGCACGCTCACGGAAATCCTGGTTGTCATGCTGATCGCTTTGCTGACTATTCTATTCAGCTGCGCTGCTTCTGTTGGATGGCTCTACAAACCGCTTAGAAATTGGCAACGCGGACTTGCCGTCTTTTGTTCTTTGTGTTTCGTCTCAAGCTCTGGCGGCGGAATATTCATGTGGCTGGCGTTGCTGGGAGTAGTTACGCTCATCTCTACTATTTTTGCTACAAAACACGGCTCCAGCCAGAGCTGAGCAACAGGCGTTTCAGGCTGTTTTGAACAAACCGGCTGATACCGATGATGTTAAGTTACAATATGGTGAGTTCCGACTATCCAGTGGGTGTGAAGAATCACGCGGTCTGTTGGCGGATGCTAAACGCCTTGTGAACGCTGCCAAAATTTCGCTGTGAACCGCCCCGGATTTGCCGGAGTCTCCAACTTCTGAGAGATTGGATGCGATATGAGCAAGACAAAGAACAAATTTTCACCTGAAGTGCGTCAGCGAGCCATCCGCATGGTGCTGGACCACGAAGCCGAACATCCGTCCCGGTGAGCGGCCGTTTCCTCAATCGTCGCCAAGATTGGCTGCTCGCCTGCGACGCTGCATGAATGGGTCAAGAAGGCCGAGGTTGACAGCGGCAAATTTCTGACGTCAGCATCCATCGGACAAATTTTGGGGTTTGAGCAACGGAGGATTTCCGGTTCATCGAAGCCATTATGGAGCGAATCTATGGACGCCCCCTGCGCAAGGTGTATTTCACGATAGTATCAACGGCATCGGATGCGTGAATCTATCCGGCCTTTATCGAAGCGTTTCTTTTGCTTCTGGCCTCGATGGGATCCGCGTGTTTTCAGTGCCTTCTAAGTGTCTGTCCAAGAATGGCCGGTTAGGTATCGGGGGGTGAGTGAAGGGCGGCAATCAGATTCTTTGTATTTTGCGACAAATACGGAGAGATCGAATGGCCTAGACACCCTTCACCCGCCGTCACCATGACAGAAGCGGGCTGAGTTCGCCCTGGAACACGAGGACCTGACGCCTCGGGAACTGGCGGTCAAATACACCAACGAGAAGCGGTATTTTGTCTCCGAGTCGTCTGCCTACCGCATTCTCAAGGCCAAAGACCTGATCACGGCGTTGGTTTATGTGGTAATCCGGGCCGCCGACGAGTTCAAGGACAAGACCAGCCGCCCGAACGAGCTCTGGCAAACCGACTTCACCTATCTCAAGGTGATCGGCTGGGGCTGGTTCTATCTCAGCACGATCCTCGACGACCACAGCCGCTACATCATCGACTGGAAGCTCTGCACGACCATGAAGGCCGAGGATGTGACGGACACGCTGGACCTGGCCCTGCAGGCATCGGGCTGTCATCATGCCAATGTCGTTCACAAACCCCGGCTTCTCAGCGACAACGGCTCTTCCTATGTCGCAGGCGATCTGGCCGACTATCTCGATGACAAGGGTATGGAGCACGTGCGCGGTGCGCCGCATCATCCGCAGACACAGGGCAAGATCGAACGCTGGCACCAGACGCTGAAGAATCGCATCTACTGGAAAACTACTTCCTGCCCGGTAACCCCTCGAGAGGCAGATCGGTGCCTTTGTCGAACACTACAACCACCATCGATATCACGAGAGCCTGGGCAATCTGACCCCGGCAGACGTCTATCATGGCCGAGGCGCGACAATCCTGAAAATGAGAGAGGAGATCAAGAAGCAGACCATCCACAAACGCCGCTTGCAGCACCAATACGCTGCCGCTTAAACTGAAACGGAAATCGGACCAGAGCCTCCGTTATGAAAAGTTATGAAAACCACCCAAGTATCCGAAAGCCTCTGACAACGGACAGTTTCATGATGGTCTCCTTTCGCTAGAGTGTTTCTCAAGACACGAAAGAAGAGAGCCGGGGGCATCAGCCGGCCGGTCCACCGGTCACACGGACCCTTGGAGCGGGCAGCCGGTTGATCGGACGGCGCGTCCGGCCAGTGCCGAACCGCCTGCGCAGATTTACAGCCTCGCCGATATAATGGCGCACACCGTCGGTACCGATCAGACGCAGGCGGTAAAGGGCCGGCAACTGCGGTGCCGCTGGAAACGACAGCTTGTCCCCCTCGTCGATTACGACAACCCCGAGGCGTTTCCACTGCATCGCGATGGCGATCCGGACATCGCCTTCGGGCGCATCGGGCAGATCCTCGACCATGTCTGGAGAGGCAGCACGATCGGGCCGGCTTCTTGAGGTGGTCTGCCTGCGCAAAACTTTGGCTGCATTCTGAGCGCGACGGAAGGTCACCGCCTCGCCTCCAAGATCGACATCTTTGGTTTCCCAGCCGGCAGCAAGCCAGGCATTGGAGTGCCGGTTGGGGTTCGGATCGTTGGCCCACCATGCCGGATGGTTGCGCGTGCTACGCGGCAGCGCGAAGCCGAGTATCTTCTCGATTTCGGCAAAGCGCAGACGACGGGACTCCGGACCCGGCGCGATCAGATAATCTTGCAGCTTGTCATACTTACTCAGGGCCGGCCTCCTTGCCGTCTTGGGTCCAGCATCATTCGAACGCGCCGACGCGCTCGCGACAAATCGCGAGCATCTGCTCGGCCTTGCCCGCAATGTCGTCATCTATGCCGGCAACATCCGGAGTAGTGACCGCCTCAACGCCCGCGCGCAGTCCTGCCAGCATGTCTTCGATTGCTTGATTCGCTGCCGTGGCAGTCAGGCCCGCCGTCGCTGCCATCTTGAGGAAGTCAGCGCGGCGCAGGCGATTATCCTTGCCGTTGATCTTCAGGGCCATGCGGTCATGTTCGAGGCCGGGAAAGACGACCGTGGTGACGGCGTCATAGAGCGGCGCGAGCCGTACGGTCTCAAAGCTGCGCGCATTCGGCTGCGCAATCTTGAGCAGCGCGAGATTCTTGAGGTGCATGTCTCCGTCCGCAATGATCCAGGCGAATAATGCGCGCTTGAGCACGAGGAGCAGATCGGCTTCCGGATCGGTCGAGAGCGGCCTAACGGCGCGGGCGATACGCTCGATCGTGCCGTCATATTTGGCTTCGGGGGGAAGATCGAGGACCGAGCACAAATCTTCGAGCGCGAGACGCCGCGTGTCATCGGCAGAAGCGCGAATATCGAAGCGCTCGACAATCAGCGCCGGCGGCATGCCGTCCGGCATAGCGGTCAACGCCGTCAGCGGCGCGTCGAGCCCGGCATGGCGGCCAAGCGCCATGGCGAGAAACTCGATCACCGGCAGCGCCTGAAACCCGCTGGTCCCGGCAGGCTTGAGTATGTGCGTAAAAGGCAGGCCGGTACCGGGAACAAGTTTACCGTCCTCACCGAGGAACATCGGCGCTTTGATCTGAACGCCCGACAGTCGCGGTGTGTCGGCGCTGGCGTAAAGGCGCGCGAGCTTTTCTTCGAAGCTCTGCTCGATGTCCCCGCGGCTCGGCCCGGCGTAGGTACCGGTGAAGATGCCGCCGGTTTTGAAATCGTCCAGACGACTGACCAGAACATCCGCGGGCAAGGCGTCAAGATCGGCAGCCTTGGTGCTGATCGTGATATTCGACATGTAGCGCTTGCCCGAACGCAGTACGGCGCGCTCGTCACTTTCCTTGAGGACGCGCTCCAGCCACCCTTCGGGCAAAAGAGAGAGAATGAAGGGCGGCAACTTGCCGGGAACGCGCTGCTGGATCAGTGGCAAATCGAAGCCCTTGTCCGGCTTCCAGCGCCATTCAAAGCCGTCATACATAAGATGCCCGATGTGGGTCCCATGCCAGGCGACGATAAAATCGAGGGCCGCCTCGTTACGAACCTCAATCTCAGCCGGTGTATGGAGCAGGTAGCGCTCGGCTTGCTCGCCCTCGCGATACCATTTGTTTTCACGAGCCAATGCCCAGAGGGCGTCAGCGGCTGCTTTGGGATCGCCGTACTCGGCAACCAGCCGCTGCGCGATGTCGGCGCGCATCGCCTCATCGATCGAGGCAGCGTGTTCGCTGCGCAGCCGGAAGGCTTCGAGAAAGCGCTGACGAACGGACGAGACATTGGTCCGGAACTCTCCCATGCCATCATCGACGGTAGCAGAAGCAACCGCCGGGTGATCGGGTGCAGTGTTCTGGATAATTTCCAGGGTCCTGATCCGGGTGCGCTGGTTGCGCGGCCCGCTGATAAAGAGCCGGCCATCGCGGGTCGGTGCGAGCAGGACGGCGCTGGCGGCGGAGAGATAGGCACGCGGATAGAGATAGTTGGCGATCCGGATCGCATGCCTGAGCACATCAGCGTCGGCATCGGCGTCGGCATCGACATAGATGCCGCGCATGAGCTGCACGATCTTGCCGGTTTCGGCCTGATAGTGGGCACGGGTTTTGTCGAGGTTTTCGCCGACGAGATAGAGCAATTTTCTAACTTTCGCGTATTTCACTTACGGGAAAGTTATAATTTTTTGCCCCAAATGTCAAGGATTTCTAACTTTCACGTATTTCTGATACGCAATAGTTAGAATCTCACCACCATCCCGCCCCACCGGGCGGGACCAAGGGGGGTGCAACCGGCACCGGGCTTGCGCCCCACCGCAGCTACAACGCCGACACGATCGGCACCAATATCGGCATGATGATCATCATCGCCGCCATGGCGCCCATGATGCCGAAGTCGGCGCCGACGATGATGACGACGATCATCATGGTGATCACCATGATCGTGCGCAGCTAATCAGCGTAGCGCGGCAACCGCTCCTTGAACAGCGCGACCAATTCGGGCTGCATGAACTCGTACTCGTCGGGAATGCCGAGTGTGACGACCGGCGTCGTGCCGAGCGCCTTCTTGAACTTCTTCCTTATCTTCTCGCGATGGTGATTTCCATCGCGTAGATCTTGTCCGCCACGCGACCAGATCGGCATCGAGCCGGCAAGGCGCTTCCGGATCGAGACCGGCCGACCGAACGGCAATATCCGCCCGCCCCGAAAACACCGCTGCAGCGGTCGGGCTGCGCAGCTTGTTCGCGGTGCAGACAAACAGGATATTCATCGTCCGGCTCCCATCCAATGGTCTCCATACAATATAGGTCATCGCGCAAGGTCGGTCCTGGTCAGGCTCTGGTCAGAGAAAAGAGGCCGCCTATGCTGCGGCCTCAGACTGTTGACAAACCTCGCTAATTTTTTAGCGGGGTTTTGTTTTGCGCGCCTTTGCAAATGAGCGTTTTGGGACTTCACCTATGCCTATCCAGCCTATGCGGGCGCGGACTGCGTGGTTTTGGTGAGGGCCATTGCGATCTTCTTGATGTTCTGGGCGGTGGCTGCAAGCAAACACTGGACTTTGACCCGCCACAAACTTCGGAGCCGCGCATATCGGTGGCCGTGAAGCTGCTTTGCATCGGCGAAGGAGCGTTCAACCGTCTCCTTGCGCCGCTTGTAGATCGCCTTGCCCCACGGCGTCAGGCGATGAGCGTCAGTCCGCTCGCGGACAGTAGCCCAGACATGTGGGTGATGGTGCGCTGGGCCTTGGCGTTGGTCGTGCATGAAGCCAGAAGCGGGCAGGTCCGGCAGACCTCCGGGTCGCTCCTGTAATGCCTGTAGCCGTTCCGGTCGGTGGTGGCGTACGGCAGCGCCTGCCCCCCGGGACAGCGATAGCCATCCAGCTCATGGTCATAGGTGAACTTTGATTTGCGCATCATGCCCGGTCGCGGCGGCGTGGGATTGCGGTAGCCGGTGACGCCGAGAATGTCGCGGTCCTCCAAACCCTTGGCGATGCCGGCGGTGGCATAGCCGGCGTCAAGCCCCACGGCGCGAGTATCCAGGCCGAAGCGGACCCGCTGGCGATCAAGGCGGCCGAGATAGACGATGCTGTCATGGACATTGGCCGGTGTGGCGTGCGTGTCGGTAATGATCCCGAGCTTGCCGTCGACGGTGCGGTGGTCGAGATAGAAGAAGCCCTTCGGCTTGCCGTCGCGCACCATGTAGCCCGCTTCCGGATCGGTGCGGGACACCTTCGTCTCTTTCTCCACCGGCTCGCGCGTGCCGGGCTTGAGCGGCTTCTTGCCGTGGGCGGCGCGATCTTCCGCGATGGCAAGATCGAGATCGTCCCAGTAATCAGACCGCGACTTGGCGACCACTGCCTTGTCGTAGCGGTTCTTGTTGGCGTTCGCCTTGAGATGGGTGGAATCGGTATACAGCACCGCGCCATCGACAAGGCCGTGACCAATCGCCTGTTCGACGATTGTATCGAATATGTCCTGGGCCACGCCCGGATCGGCGAACCGCCGGCGTCGGTTCTGGCTGAGCGTCGAGGCGTCGAACACAACATCCGAAAGCTTCAGCCGCAAAAACCAGCGATAGGCGACGTTGACCTGGATCTCGCGGACAAGCTGGCGTTCCGAGCGGATGCCGAACAGGTAGCCGATGAACAGCACCTTGAACATCAGCGTCGGATCGAGCGCAGGACGACCATTGTCGGCGCAGTAAAACCCGGCAACCCGGTCGTGGATGAAGGAGAAATCGATCACAGCGTCGATCTTGCGAAGCAGATGATCTTTCGGGACCAACTCGTCAAGCGTCACCATCTCGAGAGCCGTCTGTTCAGGGCCAGGTTTCTTCAACATGACCCACGGAATCACAACCCCCCGGAAAATGCCAGGGGTTTGTCAGCAGTCTGAGGGCCCCGATCGGGGCCCTTTCTGCGTTCGGCGTCGTGACGGTCACTGCTTGCGTTTCGATCGGCTTTGAGCAAGGCGATAGGACTGTCCGTTCATTTCCAGGATGTGGACATGGTGGGTGAGCCGGTCGAGGAGTGCACCGGTCAGGCGTTCGTCACCGAAGACGGACGTCCACTCGTCGAATGGCAGATTGGACGTGATGATCGTGGCGCCGCGCTCGTAGCGCTGGCCGATCAACTCGAAGAGAAGTTCGGCGCCTGTCTTCGACAGTGGGACGAAGCCGAGCTCATCGATGATCAGCAGTTCGTGCCCAGCGAGTTGCTTCTGCAAACGCAGAAGCTTCTTGTCGTCACGGGCCTCGATCAACTCATGCACAATCGCCGCGGCCGTTGTGAAGCGGGTCTTGATGCCGCGCTGACAGGCCGCCAGTCCCAGGCCGATGGCAATGTGGGTCTTGCCAACGCCGGAGGGTCCGAGAGCAATGATGTTCTCGTGCCTGTCGACGAACTCGCAACGGGCAAGGTCGAGTAAGAGTTTCCGGTTGAGCGCCGGGATGGCATCGAAGTCGAAGGTCTCGAGGCTCTTCTTGGCAAGGAACTTCGCCGACTTGATGCGCCGCTCCACCATGCGCGCCTCGCGGCCGATGAGTTCCAGTTCGATCAGCCTTGCCAGATAGCGAACGTGATCGACGTTTTCCGCCGCACATTGCCGGGCCAGCTTCTGGTAATCGCGCAGGACGGTCGGAAGGCGCAGCTTCTTCAGGTGATGCTGCAGAAGAAGGTCCGGTGCCTCATTGGCCGTGGTCATGGCGGATCTCCCGATAGCAGGCTCATGTAGCTGGATGCCGATGTCGTGGCCACGTTGGTCACTGGCAGGTGCGGATAGGCCGACAGGTCGAGCCTGGGCGGCTTCCGCTCGACCCGGCACAACGCAAGATGATTGACCGCGTCGTAGCTGATCGTCCCCAGCCGCAATGCATCCCGCACGGCCCCGTGTACCGTTGCCGGCGGGAACGTCTCCATCAGGCGCAGAACCTGTACATATTGCCGGCGGCGCATCGGTTCTTGCCGCTCAGTCGCGCTTCCAGCAGGCGGCGCAACGTGGCGAACTCCGTCGGCAAGTCCCAGCCCTGGAGTGGAGCCGTCTGATCCAGCGCGCCCACCTTCCGTTCGATGAGTGGCAGGTAATGCAAGGGATCGAAAACGAAGTCGCCGGCGTCATAGGAGCGTCGATGACGGGCGATCTCATCGCCTCCCGATACGATCAGCACCTCATCCACGTATGCCTTGACCAGGACATCCCGGTGGGCATGGGCAACCGGAACCGAGTAGTCGGTGTTCCTGTAGCGTACCAGCGCCTGGCTGGTGACACGGCCAGGTCGCTTGTCGCAGGCCTCGAAGGGCGTGACCGGAAGGTCCATGAAGGCCGCCTGATCCGTTGTCAGACGTTTGCCGATCGAGCTGTCACGACCGCGCAGGACCTTGCCCTGCCGCTCGCGGCATCGCTCCTCCAGCATGGCGTTGAGTTCGGCGAAGTCACTCACCTGCGGGATCGGAACCAGGAAGGTGCGCCGGGCATAACCGACCATGCCCTCGACCTTTCCCTTGTCATTGCCCTTGCCGGGACGGCCGTAGCGGTCCTCGAAAACGTAATGGGACTGCAGGGCATCGAACAGGGCACTGCGTTTGCGCGTTCCATCGCCGAGAATCTGCGCCACTGCCAGCCTGGTGTTGTCGTAAAGGACAGACCGCGGCGCGGCGCCGAAGAAATCGAAGGCCGCCACGTGCCCGTCGCAAAACGCCTCCGCCGTCTCGGCCGGGTAGGCCTTCATGAAGATCGCATCGCTATACGGCAGATCGACAACAAGAAAATGCACCTTCCGGCGCATACCATCCATGACGACCCAGGCTTCGCCGAAATCGGCCTGGGCATGGCCCGGCGGATGCGCCAGCGGAACAAACACTTCCTTCATCTGTTGCCGGCGCGGGCGCACATAATCCCAGACCGTCGTGTATCCGCCGTCAAAGCCGCGCTCTTCCCGTAACCGGTCATGGATCCGCCGGACCGTGTGCCTCTGCTTCTTCGGGGCGGCCAGGTCATCCACAAGGATCTGGTCGATGAAGTCGATGTGCGGGTCGAGTTGAGGGCGTCGTGGTGTGGTCTTGCGGCGATAGCCGGGTGGCTGCGGCTGCTCCAGCATCTTCTTGACGGTGCCGCGATCAATGCCATGGCGAAGCGCAACTTCCCGCTGGCTGATCCCGTGCTGAAAAACGTCAATCCGAACACGCTTTTACAAATCCAACCCGTACATCCTCCGCCCCCGGCCAGAACAAAGACCAGAGACTTAAACGTGGCGGGTTTTTACTCCGGTAAAACTGAAAACCCAGCCGGCCAATTCATCGGCTGGTTATTGCACCGAATTTTACAAAGGCCGTTGAGGGCGCAATGATCGCCAAGTGCCGCAACTCGGGCCAGACCTGCGTGTGCGCCAACCGTATATTCGTGCAGAGCGGCGTAGCCGCAGCGTTTGCCGAGAAGCTCGTTGCCGCCACCGCCAAGCTCAAGGTCGGAGACGGCATGGATGACGGTGTGCAGATCGGCCCGCTGATCGATGAGGCGGGCCTCGAGAAGGTCGAAGATCATGTCAAAGACGCAGTCGGCAAGGGCGCCAAGGTGCTTGTCGGCGGAAAGCGCTCGGACTTGGGCGGTACCTTTTTCCAGCCGACGGTGCTGACGGGTGTGGCAAAGGGCATGAAGGTTCTCTCTGAAGAGACCTTTGGACCGGTTGCGCCGATCATCTCGTTCGACACGATCGATGAAGGCATCGCGCTCGCCAACGACACCGAGTTCGGCCTCGCCGCCTACTTCTATGCG